>JANMAM010000100.1:0-90690 GCA_031359795.1 Gemmatimonadaceae bacterium | reverse complement strand
ACGACCTGCTCCTCGAGCTGCAGCACGTCGCGCTCGAGCGCGATCGAAACCTGGTCCTGCGTCGCGGTTACGCGAATGGTGCCGCGCTTGAAGCCCACGCGGCGCGCGAGCAGCGTCTGGTCGCCTGGCGGAGCAAGGAGCTGGAAGCTTCCGTCGTCCGCCGTATAGGTGCCGATGTTGGTACCGACAACGGTAACGGCCACGTTGGCGAGCACTTCGCCCGATGTCGTGGCCGTGACCTTTCCCGCGATGCGATGCTGCTGCGCGTATCCTTCGCTGCTGAAGAGCGCGCCGGCAATCAGTGCCATTGCTAGAACACGATGTTTCATCACGTTTGCCTCCCGAGAATGGTAACAAGCACGCGTCGTGGCTCGAGGCAGGCGAGTCACGACGGACGAGCGATCCGGCCAGAAAATTTTTCGGTGGATCAGGCGGTACAGATACGACGCAGTCAGGTATCTGTCAAGAATTTGTTTCCCTGGCGAACGGTTGAACCCCGCCGAGCGCAGTCGCGTCACGTCGCCGGCCCGATCCAGTCATCTCCGTGCAAAGGAGTTGACCGAATCGGGTCCGCATAGGGTGGCGCGACGCCCTCGTATCGCTCATTATCCCTAACGTTGGGCCATTCGGCGCGTTCGCCCGGTCCACGATGGTCTGAGCCGGCGTGGATCGCCCGGCCAACCGGTCGCTCGGCGCGACCAGGAGTTTCAAATGCGAGTCACCGCAATTGCCGCGGGGGTTATCATGGCCTCGGGGGTCGTGGCGTGCGCACAACAAAAGCAGATCGCGCCAGCGCCGCCGGCGAGCCGCTACCTCATCACCTCCGACGAGCTCGCTCAATCCTCCGAGATCATGTTATACGATGCGATTCGACGGTTGCGCCCCAACTTCCTGAAGACGCGAGGATTATCCGCGTACGGTGCGCCGGAAACGACGAGGCTGACCCTCTACGTCGACGGGCAACGCATGGACACGATCGACGACATCCTCCGCATATCGTGCAAGGAAGTTCTCGAGGTTCGTTTTTATGAGCCGCAGGTTGCGAACACCAAGTTCGCTGGCCACGACAACTCGGGCGGCGCGATCGCGGTCACCCTCAAGCCGCTGCCTGCCGATGAGCCGGCGTCCTCCCCTGCGCCGCCGCCGCCCGCGCGCCGGCACTCGCGGCCCTAGCCGGCGGCCCGACGCGCGAACGTGCCACTGCCTCGGCCGGTAACAAAATGAGCGCCGCGCGGGAAACCCGCGCGGCGCTCTTTCTGTCGAAGCTGGTCGTCCGTGTCGTTACCGGACGCCGCACCCCGTCTCGAAGGTCGGAGCAACGGTCGGACTCTTGTCCCAATAGATTCGGGTCCTGAAGTTGTTCGCCCCCTGCCGTGTAATGGCGGCCGTGAGGTTCGCTCCGTTCACAGCTGCCTCGGTGGTCGAGTAATACAAACGCCGCGGAACCGCCGCTTCGATCGCGTTCGGCCCGGGCTTGAGGATCGCGGGTTGACAGGTCCGTCGGAACCCGGACCAGGCCTGGATCGGATCGGTGTACAGTGAAATCCATCTCTGGATCGCGATCTGTTTCTGGCGGCTGACCGTAGTGCCGGCGGCATCATACGCGACACCGGGAGTCGCGAGGTAGGTCGCGATCTGGGCGGCTGAGACTCCCCACATCTCCATCGACCGCGTGATCGCTGCGTTGTAGAAACCGGCCGCCTGCGCCGGCGTGAGCCCGGCGAGGCTGCGCTCAGCGGCTTCGGCGCGGATGAACTCCACCTCTGCCGCGGTCATGAGGAACGATGGGAAAGATCCGCCCCCGCCGCCAAAGGTGCCGTACGCGGTCGCGCCGGGATAGAAGATCGCCCCAGGCCGCGACGTGTATGGAACGAGTGGCGACGCCTTCGCCTGCGTCAGCGCGTTTCCGAGCCCAACGTAGCAGGGCGTACCGATCGGGCAGTATTTCAGCGTCTTCGCCGTGATACCGGATGCGGCCGTCGTGTCCATGAGCTCGATCGTGTCCTTCTGCGCGGGCATCGCGTAGATTGGCGTGCGCGGGTCGCTCCATAGGCGCAGGTAGGTAAGCAGCCGCGTCGAGATGCGGTGATCGTCGCGGCCCTTGAAGTTGTTCGCCCAGGGGTTGTCATAGATGCCGTCGCCGGGCCACGCCATCTTCGCGTTGTCTGCATTCGTGAGAATCAGGGCCGCGGGGTTGCTGAGTGCGGCGGCAAGCTGTGTCCCCGCGGTCGCGGGATCGACGTTGATGATCCGCAGCGCGTGCCGCGCCCGGAGTGAGTTGGCGAACTTCTGCCACTGCTTCGGCGCTCCCGAATAAATCGGATCCGATGAGCCGAGCGTGTTTCCGCTCGCCGACCCGAGCGCCGTTCCGGCAGCGGCGAGCCGGGCGAAGATGTCGGCGTAGATGGACTGCTGCGTGTCATATTGAGGCGTCAGGATCCCCGAGTCGGCCTTGAATGCCTGACTGTACGGGACGTCTCCAAACACGTCGGTGAGGATGCCGAATTCCCACGTCTGGAGAACCGATGCAGGACCCCAGAGCGTCGCATCATTTGCGGCCAGGCCACGTCGCCGGACGATCTCGAGGTCCTGGAGCTCGTTGCTATACGATGCGTTGAACAGCGACGCCGATGTGGACGAGGCGCGCAGACGCGCGTACTGGTCGGACTCCGGATACTGGACCTCGGCAAGGTGCTGGGCAAGGAACGCGTAGCGCGTGCCTCCTACCCCGTCTTCCCACCGCCCTACGCCGTTTCGGGCAGCGCTCGTGAAAAGCGTTCCCGATGGCGCGTCGACCGGACTGTTCGGATTGCCGTTGACCGCGGTGATGTCCCCCGAGCCGCAGCCGGTCAGCAACACGGCCGTGGCAACGGTCGCGAAAAGTCTTGGGTGCATTGTCATGTATGAGATCTCCTCGAGCCCTCAGGGCGTGATGCGCACGTTGAACCCGAAACTGCGGGTGTTGCCCGGCAATGCATACTCGAAGCCCTGGAAGTTTCCGGAGCTGTACGCAAACTCGGGGTCGACGTTAGGCACCTTGGTCCACAGTGCGAGATTGCGTCCGAGCAGCGCGAGGCTGATGCCGGACACGCGCAGCTGGTTCGTCCATTCGGCAGGGACCTCGAACCCGAGCCGGACTTCGCGCAGCTTCGTGTAGCCTGCGTCGTAGACGTAGGGCTCGACGATGCCGAATAGCCCCTGGAAGTAGGATTCCGCGGTGATGTTCACGTCGTTCGGCAGGCCAGTGTCGATGTCGATGCCGCGGGCGACGACTCCCGGGTTGTCCCAATCGACCTCCCTCCCCTTGAGGCTGCTCTTCAGCACCCCCGAGTAGTCGCCGATGAAGTTGGTGTAGCTCATGATCCTCCCGCCGCGGCGCATGTCGAGCGTCACGCCTAACGATGCCGCCTTGTACTTGAACTGGTTGGAGATGCCCCCGGTCCACTTCGGCTGAATCGAGCCGAGATAGATGAACGCATTCGTCGCCAGCGGGTATCCATCCTGGATCAGGATGCGCCCCTGCGAATCACGCTGGTAGCCGCCCCCATAGATCGAGCCGTAGGGCTGGCCCTCCCGCGCCTCGAGACGGACGTCGCCGAACAGGCCGTTCCCGAGCACGATGGTGTTCAGCCCCTGCGACAGCGCGACGACCTTGTTCTGGTTGTGCGCATAGTTGAAGGTCGCCGTCCAGTCGAAGCTGGTCATCCGGATCGGGGTGACCGTCAACAGCGCTTCGATGCCCTTGTTCGACATCTCGCCGGCATTGAGCAGCTTCTGCCCATAGCCGGTGGCCGACGACACCGGCACAAGGTAGATCTGGTTCCGCGTGCGCTTGTCGTAGGCCGTCAGGTCGATGCTGGCGCGGCCGTCGAAGAAGCCCATCTCGATGCCGCCTTCGTTCGAGGTGGTCAGCTCCGGCTTCAGGTTCGGCTCGAGCAGGTTGTCGCTGCGCGTGAACTGTGACCGCCCGCCGAACTTGTTCGAGCTGCCGGCGAAGGTCGTGAGCAGGCGGTACGGGTCGGTATCATTGCCGACGCGAGCGAACCCGCCACGGATCTTCATGAACGTCAGGATGCTGTTGCGCAGTGCCGGAACAGCTTCCGTGACGATCAGTGAGGTCGCGACGGACGGGTAGAAGTAGGAATTCTGACCCTTCGGCAGCGTCGACGACACGTCATTGCGGGCCGTTCCCTCGACCGTCCAGAACCCGCGGAAGGTGAGTGCGGCCGAGCCGAGCACGCTGTTCATGCTGCGTCGGTTCAGCGTCTGTGTGAGCGTCGGCGTGATGCCCGCGTTCGAGACGTTATAGGTGCCGGCGATCGTCAGCCCGGTGGTCTGGGTCTGCATCGTGTTGAAGACTTCGCGGCGCAGGTTGCCACCACCCATAACGGTCACATGCAGGTCGTCGCCGAAATTGCGATCGGCCGTGAGGTTCAACGACGTGTTGTGCTCGTTCTGATAATCGCTGATCAGGTTGAAGCCGCCCTGATAACTGGGATTGACGTACGTCGTGTTGTTGAACGCACCACCGAAGCGCTGATCGATCCCGAAGCGAAAGATATCCGAGCCACTGTGCAGGTTGGCGGTCAACCAGTCGAGCACCCGGTACTCCGCGCCGCCCTGCACGATGAAACGGTCGCGCGTGTCCGTCAGGTCGTTGCCTTCCTGGATGTAGAAGGGGTTGTTGTGATAATTGTAGTTCCAGTTGTACTCGCGGTTGGCGGGGCCGCCGTTCACCGCGCCACCCCGCTGCCAGTTCTTCAACGCACCAATGTCGATCTGGCGACCGAACCAGAAAAACTGCTCCATGATCGAGTTGTTGTAGCCCGTGCCGGCCCGGTTCTTCCCGTTGTTGCGCGTGTACTGGAGGTTGGCGCTCGTTGTAAGCTTGGACGTCACCTGCAGCGAGCCGTTCAGCAAACCGGTGGTCTTCTGGAAGGAGTTGTTCGGGACATACCCGTCGATGTTGTCGAAGCCGACCGACATCCGCGCGTTTGCTCGTTCGGTCCCGCCGCTCATCGCGACTGTCGAGCTGAGTGTGTGTCCGGTCTTGAAGAAATCCTTGACGTTGTTCGGATGCGCGACCCAGGGTTGCTGCGCCCCGCTGAACTGGTCGATGAGCCGACCGTCGAGCTTCGGGCCCCAGCTCTGATCGCAGCCGTCGCAGTTGCCGCCACCCTGCCCGTCGACGTATTGGAATTCCCCCCCGGCGCCCTGGCCGTAGCCATTCTGAAAGTCGGGAATGCGTCCGGGCTTGTCGAAGGTGTAGAGCGTCGTCGCTTCGGCACGGACGCGGCCACCGGTCGAGAGACCCTTCTTCGTCGTTATGATCACCGCGCCGTTCTGCGCGCGCGAGCCGTAGATGGCAGCCGCGTTCGGGCCCTTCAGGATCGTCATCGACTCGACGTCCTCGGGGTTGATGTCGCTGATCGCGTTGCCGAAATCGTAGCCGTTTCCAAGCGAGCCGCCGCGATTCGCGTTCGACACGGGAATCCCGTCGACGATGAACAGCGGCTGATTGTTGCTCGAGAAGGTATTCGGCCCGCGGATGATGAAGTTCGTCGAGCCGCCGGGAGTGCCGGCGCCGGTGATCGTGACACCCGAGACCTTGCCCTGTGCCTGCTCGATGAGGTTGATGGTCTTCGTCATCGTCAGGTCCGACGTCGACAGCTGCTGCTGCGCCGTGCCGAGCGTGCTCTTGGCCCGGACGACGCTTCCGGCAGTCACGATCACATCGGTGAGCTGCGCGACCGCGACGCGGAGGCTGAGGTCCTGTGTGATGGCGCCGCCGCTGAGCGTGATCCGCGCGCTATCGGGCGAGTATCCGACCCGCCGCGCGACGAGAACGACCGTCCGGCCGGTAGCGCCGGCCGGCGCCGTGATGATGTAGCGGCCGCTCGCGTCGGTGTACGCACCGACGCGCAGCTCCGGTATGCTGACCGATACGTTTTCGATCGGCCGAGCCGCGTCAGTGACGTGCCCGGTCACGCTCGTCCCCTGCTGCGCGGCGAGCGCGAGCGGGAACAATCCGGCAATGGCCGCAAGCAGCAGCTTCGAATTGAACCTCATGTGGTTTCCGATTCCTCCGGACGAAGATGGCTGTTCGAACTCGGGGACCCCTGTTGCGAGCAACCGCTCGCGCGGAGCGTTGGTGCTGGCGGCGTCCGGTTTCGGCGCAGCGAAATCGAGGGGGAGTGCCCGTCGCGCCCCGGATGCACTCACGGTCGCGGCCCTGCGAGACGTACCGGTGGTGCTCATGTCACCTTCCGCGTGAAAAGCACCCTCCGCGACCGACAAGGGGCCGTGGAGGACCTGCGTGCGGCGAACGTACGGGCGGGTGGGGGACATGTCAACGTTTTGCAAAGGTTCGTGGGGCGCATTGCAAGCGTGCGCGAGCCGTCTGTCGGCGGCCGCCGCATTACGGAAGCGTTCACGTTTTCTTGATCCGGCGCCGCGACCGCTCGACAGCGCTCTCAGGCCGGTCCGGCGCCTAGTCGGGCTTGGCCCGATCGGTCGCGGTGGGAGTCGTGGGGGGTTCGACGGAGGGTTGCTCGGTCATCTCCCGCGCTGCCGTCAGGCGCTCGCCCTCGGCCCGCCGCCACTCGGCGATCTTCTTGTGATCGCCTGACAGCAGGACGTCAGGCACCCGATGCCCGCGATACTCCGGCGGGCGCGTGTAGCTCGGCGCGCTCAGGCCGCCGTCGAAGAAGGAGTCGCCCCGCGCGCTGTCGAAGTCCGACATCGCGCCGGGGAGCAGCCTGACGACCGCGTCGACGATCGCCAGCGCCGCCGGCTCGCCGCCGCTCAGGATGAAGTCGCCTAACGATATCTCTTCCGTCGCCAGGCCGTCCGCGACCCGCTGGTCGACGTCCTTGTAGTGGCCGCAGAGCAGCGTCATTTCGCTCCCGGCCGCGAGGCGCATCGCGTCGTGATGCGCGAAGCGGCGCCCGCGCGCCGAGACGAGGATGATCGGTGCCGTCGCGCCTAACGCATCGACGGCCTCGAAGAACGGCGCCGGCTTCATCACCATCCCCGGCCCCCCTCCGTACGGGTAGTCGTCAACCGTTCGGTGGCGGTCGTGCGTGTAATCACGGAGGTCGGCAACGTGGTATTCCACCCCCCCCGCGGCCGCGGCCCTCGCTGGGATGCTCAGCCCGAGCGGCCCGGCAAAGAACTCCGGAAATATCGTGACGATGTTGACGCGAAGCATCGACCGCTCAGTCGAGCAGGCCGTCGGGCACGTCGACAACGATGCGGCGCGCGTCGCGATCGACCGTGTGCACCGTCCGCTCGTCGTACGGAATCATCACCGTCGACGTCGCCGTTCCGGTTGCATCAACAGGCTCCCGGGCAACGTCGAGGACGAGCCCCTGCGGGAGCTCCCAGACCGTTATGACGCGGCCGACCACCGTCCCGTCGGGCAGCTCGACCCGCATTCCCGGGACATCGTGCAGGTAGATCTCCTCGTCACCCGCCGCCGGGAGCTCGCTCTCCGGGATGAGCAGGTACCGATCCCGCCAGAGATCGGCGGCGTTGCGGTCGGTGATCCCGGCGAAGGTGACGAGGAATCCATCCTTGAACGCGCGCGCGCTGACGACGTCCACCGTCGTCCCCCGCGCGTCCGGACGTCCCTCGGCGTCGCCGACTGAAAAACGACGGCCGGACGCGAAGATCGCGTCCGGCTCGTCGGAAATCGGCTCGACCACGAGCTCGCCGCGAATGCCGTGTGCCTTGCGGACTCGCCCAACGATGACGAAGGCGGGAGCGCGGTCGGTCATTTGCTGCGTCTCGCGCTTGCGAGCTACTCGCTCTTCTCGCTGACCGGAACGGCCTTCGCCTGCAGCTTGGTGGCGAGCCGCGTCTCGTGGCGGCGCTTGAGCATCCCGGCTTTCCGGATGATCGAGCGGACGGTGTCGGTCGGCTGCGCACCGACGTTGAGCCAGTGCTCGATGCGCGCCTCGTCGAGTGTCACCGCTCCCTCGGTCTGCCGCGGGGCATACGTGCCGACGATCTCGATGAAGCGGCCGTCGCGCGGGCTGGTGGCGTCGGCGACGACGATGCGGTACATGGGGGCCTTCTTCCGGCCAACCCGGCGGAGTCGAATCTTGACCATCGTGTATCTCCCGTTAGGCAGAGGGATGCTCTGTACTGCTCCGGGCTCCTCGCGTACGCGGTATGTCCGCGCCGCACCCGGTACTGCGACTGCAGCCGTTAGCCATGAGCCATTAGCAGGGAGGAACCGCGGCTCCCGCAGTCGCTCAACCCTAACGGCTCAAGGCTGATAGCTGAACTGCGTTCACATTCGCGGAAAGCCGCCCATCCGCCCACCGCCGGCGGCCTTCTTCATCATCTTCTGCATGTCGCGGAACTGATCGAGCAGGCGGTTCACTTCGTTCACCGGGCGGCCGCAGCCCTTGGCGATCCGGGCGCGGCGCGAGCCGTTGATGATGCCTGGGCTCTTTCGCTCCTGCGGCGTCATCGAGAGCACGATCGCCTCGACATGCTTCATCCGCTTCGGGTCCGCCGTCTTCGCCTGCTTCAGCATCTTCGCGTTCACGCCAGGAAGCATTTTCAGCACCCCCTCGATCGGCCCGAGCTTCTCGATCTGCTTCATCGCCGTGAGGAAGTCACCCAGATCCATTCCCTCCTTGCGGACCTTCTTCTCGAGTCGCTTGGCTTCGTCCTGGTCGAAGGTCGCCTGCGCCTTCTCGACCAGGCTGAGCACGTCACCCTGCTGCAGGATGCGGCCGGCCATGCGCTCCGGATGAAACTCCTCGAGCGCATCCGGCTTCTCGCCGACACCGATGTACTTGATCGGCTTCTTCGTCACCCCGTAGATCGAGAGCGCCGCGCCACCGCGCGCGTCGCCATCCATCTTCGTCAGGATGATGCCGGTCACGCCTAACGCCTGGTCGAAGCCCTGCGCGATGCGGACCGCCTCCTGCCCCGTCATCCCGTCCGCGACGAAGAGAATCTCGTCAGGATGCACCGCATCCTTGAGCCGAACGAGCTCCTCCATCATCTGCTCGTCGATCTGCAGCCGTCCGGCGGTGTCGACGATGACCACCCGATCCCGCTCGCGCTTCGCCTGGTCGATGCCCTGTTTCACGATCCTGACCACGTCGGTCGTCGTGCGATCCGAGTAGACAGGGACGTCGAGCTGTCGCCCCAGCGCCTCGAGCTGGTCAATCGCCGCCGGACGATACACGTCGGCCGCGATCAATCGGGTCGCGCGCCCTTCGCCCTTCAGGCGCCGGGCGAGCTTGCCCGCCGTCGTCGTCTTTCCGGAGCCCTGCAGCCCGACCATCATCACGACCGACGGCGGAATCGAGCCCAGCTTGAGCCCCTCGCGCCGCTCGCCGAGCATCGCGGTCAGCTCGTCGTGGACGATCTTGATCAGCTGCTGCGCCGGCGAGATCGCTTTGAGCTGCGAAACACCGACCGCTTTCTTTTCGACACGTTCGAGGAACTCGCGCGTCAATTGGAAGTTCACGTCGGCTTCCAACAGGACGCGACGAACTTCCCGCAGCCCATCCTTGATGTCGGCTTCGGTCAGGACTCCGCGCCCGCGCAGGCGGGCAAAGGTGGCCTCGAGTTTTTCGCTGAGCTCATCGAACATAGCCCTGAAACGTAGCCGCCATTAGACTTCCGTTCAAGGCGCACCTCGCAATCCGGCTCCGCTCTTCGAGGGCTGGTATGTTGAGTGCGTGGCTGGTGTTTCCCCCAAAACTCCGGCCGACGTACCCTGCCACAGATGCCCGATTTCATGGCCAAGACGACGCAGCGCAAGGAAGAAATCCTCAAGTCCGAGCTCCCGCCAACGCTTCCATTGATGGCGCTGCGCTCGACGATCGTCTACCCGCTCGGCACGATCGCCGTACAGATGGGGGCGCCCGAGAACCTGTCGCTGCTCCGCTCCTTCGAGGAGCCCGGCCTGATTGTCGCGCTCGTCGTCGCCACCGGCGATCATGACGAGCCGGTTGACACCAAGCGCTTCATCGGGCGGGTCGGAGTCGCCGCCCGGGTACACGAGCGCATCAACCTGCCCGGCGACACCGTCCAGATCACGCTCCAGGGTCTCCGCCGCATTGTCGTCGACGAGATTGAGCAGGATCTCCCCTTCCCGGTCGCGGTCATCCGGCCGGCCAAGGAGACATCGGCCGACGCGATGGAAGTCGACGATCTGGTGTCTCGCATCGTCGCCGCCGCCGAGACACTGGCCGACCTGGTCGACCGCATTCCGGACGAGGTCCCGGCGATCCTGAAGATGAACATCTCGGATCCAGGGCGCTTCGCCGATCTCGCCGCGACGAACATGAACTTCCGCATCTCGGACAAGGACGAGGTGCTGCAGCGGCTCGATGTCGGTCAGCGACTCCGCTTCATCCTCAATCGCCTCGAGCGCGAAGTCGCCCGCGCCCGGGTCATGGAGGATGTGAAGCGGCAGACCGAGGTGAAGATCGAGCAGCACCAGCGCGAGTTCTACCTGCGGCAGCAGCTGCGCGCGATCCAGGCCGAGCTCGGCGAGACCGATCCGGGCGACAAGGAAGCATCGGAGATCCTTCGCAAGATCGACGAGGCGAAGCTCCCCGAGAAGGTGCTCGCCGAGGCCAAGCGCGAAACCGAGCGGATGCGGATGCTCTCGCCGGCGTCGAGCGAGTACCAGGTCATCCGCACCTATCTCGATTGGATTCTGGCGCTGCCCTGGCACAAGCGCTCGGGCGACGATGACATCTCCCTCGATCGCGTGCAGGAAGCGCTCGACTCGCGCCACTACGGGCTCGGAGAGGCGAAGGAGCGAATCATCGAATTCCTTGCTGTCCGGAAGCTCCGTGGCGGCGACCCGCATGGGCCGATCCTCTGCCTCGTCGGCCCGCCGGGCACCGGCAAGACATCGTTAGGCGAGGCGATCGCGACCGCGATCGGACGGAAGTTCTACCGCATCTCGGTTGGCGGGGTGCGCGACGAGGCGGAGGTCCGCGGACACCGCCGCACCTACGTCGGCGCCATGCCGGGCCTCCTCGTGCAGGCGCTCCGGCGAGTCGCCGTCGTCGATCCGGTCTTCATGATCGACGAGATCGACAAGATGTCGCACGGTGGGCCGTCGGGAGATCCGACGGCAGCGATGCTCGAGGTGCTCGACCCATCGCAGAACCACGAGTTCGTCGATCACTACCTGAACATTCCGGTCAACCTCTCCGGGATTCTCTTCATCTGCACGGCCAACAACCTGTTCGACATCCCGGCGCCGCTCCGCGACCGCATGGAAGTCATCCGGATCGCCGGCTATACCATCGAGGAGAAAGTCGAGATCGCGTGGCGGTACCTCCTGCCCCGGTTGCTCGAGGATCACGGCATCACCGACAAGGACATCCAGTTCACCGATGAATCGTTAGGCTGGATCAGCAGCCGCTACTCGCGTGAAGCCGGACTTCGCAACTTCGAGCGAAACCTCGCCGCGATCATGCGCAAGCGCGCGCGGCGGAAGGCCGAGGGTGAGGAAGGCGCCTGGGTCATCGACATCGACAAGGTCACCGAGGTGCTGGGTGTGCCGCGCTACCAGGTCGAGGACGCCGAGATGGAGCCCGAGATCGGCGTCGTCACTGGATTGGCCTGGACGGCGACCGGCGGTGAGCTGATGACGATCGAGTCGCTCCGGATGCCGGGGAGCGGCCGCCTCACGGTGACTGGGCAACTCGGCGACGTGATGCGCGAATCGGTGGATGCGGCGCTCAGCTACGTCCGATCCCGCGCCGCGCAGATCGGCATCGACGACAAATCGTTCCGCGAGAACGACCTGCACATCCACCTGCCGGCCGGCGCGATCCCGAAGGACGGGCCGAGCGCGGGAATCACGCTCTCGCTCGCGATCGCGAGCGTGTTGAGCCAGCGTCCGGTCCGGCGCGACCTCGCGATGACGGGCGAGGTGACGCTCCGCGGGCGCGTGCTCGAGATCGGCGGGGTGAAGGAGAAGGTGCTCGCCGCATATCGCGCCGGGATACGCGAGCTGATCATGCCGAAGGCGAACGAGAAGGACCTGCGCGACGTGCCGGAAGAGGTGCGCCAGCACGTGCGCTTCCAGTTCGTCGAGAAGATGGACGAAGTGCTGCGCATCGCCTTGCTTCCCGCGCCCGAGAGCGGGCTGGCGGACGTCGCCGGCCCCGCCAGCGGCGACGACGGCCCGGTCAAGGCGTTGGGCGACGCCGGGAACGGAGCCCACGACATCGAAGTGGCGAAGCCGGCTCCGATGAAGTCGGTGCACGCCGACTAGGGCGCGTTAGGCGCTTCAGGGCGACAGCCGGACAGCTGTCGGATCGATGATGTCCGCCGATGCACCCGCGGGTACGTCGGCGTACAGCACGTAGCTCCGGCCTGCGATTTCGCCGCCCGCGATGCGCAGCGTCCGGGCGGTACCGCTGTACTCCGTCCCATTGGGTATCGCGCGCTCGCGCTGGTTTCCGTAGCGGCGCGGGATCGTGCTTTTCAGGAGATCCGCGAACTCTCCGGCGTCGAGTGCACTGTCCCAGATCGTGAACCAGACGATGCCCTCCCCCTTCGGCGTTCGCACGACCATCAGGCGATCGCCATCCCAACCATTTGCCCCGCGCACCGCGCTTGCCTGGTCGCGGAGGTGGTTGAACAGGAACAGCCGCGCCCCGAACTCGCCGAACACGTCGTCGTAGACGCGGGTCGCCCCGCGTGGCGCGGGTAGCGCCACCGATGTCGGGGCATCGGGCGGGTTCGATTCATACGCGCGCGGATGCATGATCTGCTCGGTGGACGCCGGCATGCGCGTAAAGGGCTGCGTCCCCGGTGATGTCTCCTTGAGGCGCTTGGCGAAATCGGCGCCACTCAGGTACGGGAAGACGAGCGTCTCCTGGATGTAGAGCGGGGCTCTCGAGAACAGCGGCATCTGCGCGGAGTTCTTCCGGATCGACTCGCGAATTCCCCCCCAGCCTCCCGGAATGACACTCCAGTCGTTGTTCGTGGCGATGCGCAACTGCTCGTACACCGCTTGTCCCTCGATGACCGCCTGCGCCGCCACGGTACGATCGCCGTCGCCCCGGAGGTTCTGGATCGAATCGAGGTTCACGTACTGGTCCTGCAGCGCGTGAATCAGCTCGTGGGTGACCGTCACCGACGCGACCATCGAATCGGCGCCCTTCACGACGTAGAGCACCTTGGTGCGCGGGTCATAATACCCGACGATCTGCTCGGCGAGCAGGTCGAGCAGGAAGGGGCGCAGCTGCATCGTGTCGGGAATCATGCCGAGCGTGCGCAGCGCGCTCTGCTGCCCCGCGATTTCCGCGGCTGGCAGTGACTCGTTGAATTTCCCTTCGAGAAATGTCCGGACCTGAGCCTTGTCGCGCTCTTCGAGCTTCGGCGCTTTCTTGTACTTGAGCCCGACCGCGGCCTCGATCTTCGGCACGGCGTCGGCAACTTCCCGGGCGTACGGAGCGTCGCCGGCGTCATGCGCACGACAACCAGCGGCGACGAACGTCAGGCAGAGCGTTAGGCTGCCGAGCAGCGGACGGTTCATGACCTTCACGGGCCGACGAGGTAAGTGAGGTAGGCGTCGACCATGCGACGTCCGTGGAGCAGTGTCACCAGCGCGGCGGGCGCAAGGAACACGCCGAAGGGTACCTGCGGCAGTTCCCGGTGCTGAAGCTTCGCGACGGGAAGCACGACCGCGAGAAACACGACCGCTCCGATGGCGGCGGCCACGAAGACCGTCAGCAAGGACAGCTCGGGGCCAAGTGCCGCGCCGATGAACGCCATCAGTGTTACGTCGCCAAAGCCCATCGCTTCCTTCTTGAGCGCCGCCTCCCCGAGCCAGCCGACGATCGCAATCGCGCCGGCACCGGTACAGGCACCGAGCAGCGCGTCGAACGGGCCCGCGAAGGGAAACTGACTGCTCGCGAACAATACGGCGGCGAATGATGTCGCGAGCAGAAACAGGAAGCCCGTGACCGTGAAGCCATCGGGAATCGTGTATGTCCGTAGATCGGTGACCGCGACGCCGAGCAGCAGCGTGGCGAAGACTGCGAGGCGGAACGCGAAAAGGGTCGCGCCAAACTTCCATGCGCACGCGAGCCAGATCACGGCGACCACCAGCTCGACAGCCGGATAGAGCGGCGAGATCGCGAGCCCGCAGCCGCGGCACTTCCCACGCAGCACGAGCCAGCTCACGACCGGGATGTTGTCGTACCAGGCGATCGGCTTCTCGCATCGCGGGCAGCGCGACCGCGGGCGAACGACGGAGAGATTCGCCGGCCAGCGCGTGATGCAGACGTTGAGGAACGAACCGACGCACGCTCCGACGATCGCGGCGTAGGCGAGAATTAATGCGCGCATGTACCTGGGTGATCCGCTAGTGTCGCAGCGCGTGAAGGAGGATTCCTGCTGCTACCGCGACGTTCAGGGACTCGACCTCGGCGGCGATCGGCAGGGCGACGAGCGCATCGGCACGCTCGCGTATCCCTGCGGTCAAGCCGTTCCCTTCGTTGCCAACCACGAGGGCGAGCTTCGCTGGCCGCGGCCGCGCGGCCAACGGCTGACCCTTCGCGTCCGCGCCCCAGAGCTCGGTGCCGGTCCCAACAAGGAACGACTCGAGGCTTGCGGCGGTAGCATGAAATGCAGGGTGGAAGAAGTGAGTGCCCATCCCGCTACGGACGACCTTGGCGTTCCATAGGTCAACGGTTCCCGGCAATGCGATCGTCGCAGTGGCGCCAAGTGCGGCCGCGGTTCGGACGATCGTTCCGACATTCCCGGGGTCCTGGACGGCATCGAGGACGAGGAGCGTCACGATGGGCATTTCGGTGAAAGCAGTCAGCGAGCGGTCGGGGATTTCCGCGAGGGCGAGCACTCCCTGAGGGGATTCGGTTTCGGCAGCGCTTGCGAATTCCCGCTCGGACAGCTCGACCCGCTCGAGGTCTGGGCGCTGAGCCAGAGCGTCGAGCAGCGCCGCCCCGCGGGGAGCATCCGCGAGTTGCGAGGCGGTGAGCACGCCGCGGATCGCGAGGGGCGAGCGCAGCAGCTCCTCCACCGCGCGCACACCCTCGGCGACAAACAGGCCTGAGCGCTCGCGCGCTTTTCTGCGCCGGAGGTCCCGCGCTAAGGTCAGCAGTTTCAATGTTTTATGGATGACATCGTTGGAATGGCTCTTGCCATGTCGTCCACCGCTCTCTCACCACCAGGGGAACGCATGCGACGCAACATACTCGCTGGATTCACGCTCGCCGTCTCACTCGCTGGCTGTGGCGTCTCGCAGCAGCAGGAAGT
This sequence comes from Gemmatimonadaceae bacterium, assembly GCA_031359795.1. Taxonomy (GTDB): domain Bacteria; phylum Gemmatimonadota; class Gemmatimonadetes; order Gemmatimonadales; family Gemmatimonadaceae; genus JABFXC01. The sequence continues at coordinate 75,408 of JANMAM010000100.1, read as the reverse complement.
CGAGATGGGGCAGAGCTACGCCCAGCAGATCAACGCTCAGCTGCCGATCGTGCAGGACGCGGAGCTGAACCGGTACATCAACGTCCTTGGCGACTCGATCGCCGGTCTCACCGCTCGCGGCGAGCTCGATTGGCATTTCTACATAGTCGACGCCGCCGACGTGAACGCGTTCGCGGTGCCGGGCGGGTTCATCTACATCAACCGCGGTCTCATCGAGCGTAGCGATCGCCTCGACGAACTCTCCGGCGCGCTCGGCCACGAGATTGGCCACGTCGTCAAGCGTCACTCGGTGAAGCAGATGGAGCAGCAGCAGAAGGCGAACATCGGCGTGACGCTCGCCTGCGTGCTGACGAGCATCTGCCAGAGTCAGGCGGCGCAGGCCGCGATAAACGTAGGAGCGGGCGCGGTGTTCGCCAGCTTCAGCCGGAAGGACGAGGAGGAGGCGGACCAGGAAGGGATCAAGAATGTCGTCCGCGCGGGCATCAGCCCGGAGGGTTTCCCGTCGCTCTTCCAGAAACTGCTCGACGAGCGGCAGCGCACCCCCGACGCGGTCTCGAGCTGGTTCGCAACGCATCCGACCGAGGAATCCCGCATCGCCCAGACTCAGGCGACGATCAACACCTACGATCCGGCGATACTGCGCACACTGACGAAGGACAGTCAGGCGTACCACACCTTCAAGACGCGGCTGGCGGCGCTTCCGCCGTCGCCGCCGATGCAGGCACGGTAGGCGAGCGGCGGTAAGCGATAAGCTGCAAGCAGTAAGCAAACGGCGGCGGAGCTCGATGCTCCGCCGCCGTTTGCCATTTGTCCGTTCACTGTTCTGCGGTGCGCTGACTGCTTGCGGCTTATGGCTTGTGGCTGCGGACTCAGCCTCGCAGCGCCGTTCGAGCCGCGGCGAGCTGCTCTGCCACCGCGCGAGGCCCCGTTCCGCAATCGACCTCCCGGCGCGCCACCGAACGATCCGGGTCCAGCGCGGCGCGCGAGCTGCTGTCGAGTGAGCGGTGCGCCGCACGGAACGTCTCGTCCGAAAGGGAGGTGATCGGGACTTCGCGCTCTTCGGCGGTTCGCGCCAGTGTCCCGACAACGCCATGCGCCTCACGAAACGTCGCACCGCGCTCGACGAGATGATCGGCGAGGTCGGTGGCCATCATCGACGGATCGAGCGCGGCGCGCATCCGCGCACTGTCGAAGCGGAGATCGCGGATGGTGCCGGCGACGGCGGGAAGGACGAGCATCGTCGCATCGACCGCGCCGAACAGGATGGATTTGTCCTCCTGCAGATCCTTGTTGTAGCCCGAGGGAATTCCCTTGAGCAGCGCGAGCATCGAGGTGAGGTCGCCGAGCCGGCGTGCAGCGGACGCGCGCGCAAGCTCGAGTGCGTCCGGATTCCGCTTCTGCGGCATCATGCTCGACCCACTCGAGAATGCATCGCCAAATCGAACGAAGCCGAACTCACTGGTGCCGAAAATGATCAGGTCCTCGGCAAGGCGCGAGACATGCGTCGCGCTGAGTGCGAGGGCGAACAGGAGCTCGGCGATGAAATCGCGGTCGCTCACGGCATCGATGCTGTTCCGGGCACGAGCCGGGAACCCGAGCGTGCCCTGGAGGAGTACCCGCGAGACCGGAAAGCCCGACCCGGCGATCGCACCCGCGCCTAACGGCAGCACCCCCGCCGACGCCGCGGCATGGGACAGCCGGACGCGATCGCGATCGAGCGCCCAGAAATGGGCGAGCAGCCAGTGGGCGACGCTGACCGGCTGCGCGCGCTGGAGGTGCGTGTACCCGGGCATCAGCGTGCCGACATTCGACTCCGCCCGGTCGACGAGCGCCTGCTGCACGTCGCGCACGACCGCGTCGAGCTTTCGGCACGCGTCCATCGCCCAGAGGCGCGTTGCGGTCGCTACCTGATCGTTCCGGCTCCGGCCCGTGTGCAGCTTGGATGCGACGTCGCCAACTTCCGCATGGAGCAGTCGGTCGATGAGGGTGTGAATGTCTTCGTCCGACGGAGTTGCGATCACTCCTTCGGCCAGGCGACGACCGACCGCGTCGAGCCCGGCGCAGATTCGGTCGCTCTCGGCGAGCGTGAGAACGCCGGCATGCCAGAGCGCGATCGCCCAGGCCTTCGAACCATCGATGTCGAAGGGCCAGAGGCGGGCATCCACGGCCAGCGAGTTGTTCAGCGCCTCGAAGGCACGCGCGGCCCCGGCGGCGAAGCGGCCTCCCCAGAGCTTGTGGGTCCGGTCCGGCGGCGCGTTAGGCGCCGGGTTGATGGTGGCGTTGGGCGCGCTCACCGGGTCACCTCGAGCACTTCGGGCGCATCGAATGCGGCGGCGGCATCGGCAATCTCGGTGCGCGCCGCGTTGCGACGCGCGGCCGCCTCCTGGTTCTTGAGAGCGCGCACGCGCGACGGCAGGGCGAAGAGCCGGATGAATCCGGCGGCGTCGCTCTGCTGATACACGTCATCCTCGCCGAAGGTGACGAAACGCTCATCGTACAGCGCGTGCTCGCTCGAGCGACCGGCAACCTGCACCGCGCCCTGCCGGATGCGGAGCGCGACCACGCCAGTCACCTGCTGCTGCGTCGCGTTGACGAACGCGTCATATGCCTCACGCTCGGTCGTCCACCAGCGGCCCTCATAGACGAGATCGGCGTACCGGGGCGCGATCACGTCCTTCGCGGCGAGGGTACGACGATCGAGAACGAGCTGCTCCAGCTCGGAGTGCGCCGCGTAGATCAGCGTTCCGCCGGGCGTCTCATAGATGCCGCGTGACTTCATCCCGACGAGGCGATCTTCGACGAGATCGATCCGGCCGACGCCGTGGCGCGAGCCGATCGCGTTCAGTGTCGTGATGATCTCGACCGGCGACAGCCGCTTGCCATCGACCGAGACGGGCGTGCCCTTCTCGAATCCGATCGACACCACTTCGCTCGCCGCCGGGGCCTCATCGGCATGAGCCGTCAGCTGGAAGAGATCGCGCGGCGGCTCGAGCCCGGGATCCTCGAGTGATCCGCCTTCGTGCGAGAGGTGCCAGATGTTGCGGTCGCGTGAGAAGATTTTTTCCCGCGTCGCGGTCACGGGAATGCCCCGTGCTTCCGCGTAGGCAATCGCGTCCTCGCGGCTCCGAATGTCCCACTCGCGCCAGGGCGCGATGACGGGAAGCTCCGGCGCGAGCGCGGCGTAGGTGAGCTCGAAGCGCACCTGGTCATTCCCCTTCCCCGTACACCCGTGCGCAAGTGCGTCGGCGCCGATCATCTTCGCGACTTCGACCTGCCGTTTGGCGATCAGCGGTCGCGCGATCGAGGTGCCGAGCAGGTAGCGTCGGCCATAGATCGCCCCGGCGCGGACCATCGGCCAGATGTAGTCGGTGACCAGCGTCTCGCGCAGGTCTTCGATGTAGCACTCCTCCGCGCCGGACGCGAGCGCCTTGGCGCGCACGCCCTCGAGCTCGTCCCCCTGCCCGACGTCGCCGGCGACGCAGACGACACGCGCGTTGTAGTTCTCGCGCAGCCAGGGCACGATGATCGAGGTATCGAGGCCGCCCGAATAGGCGAGGACGATGGTCGGCGATTTCATGGGCGCGTCAGGGGTTGAGCTTAATTTATATGCGATCTTACTGCATATCTAAGCACAACGCGAAGCGGCGTCAATGCCCCGGACAGGGCCGATCGGTATCAGGCGCCGACGATATCGCGAAGGCGGCGGGCGATCCGCTCCCGGGCCGACGCCGACCGGCAGACGAGGAGGATCGTGTCATCTCCACCGATCGTCCCGAGCACCTCGGGCCAGCGCGAGCCATCGAGCGCCGCCGCAACCGGTTGCGCGCCACCCGTCACCGTCCGGACAACGAGCAGCTCCCCCACGCCGTCGACGCTCAGCACGAGGCTCGGGAGCAGACTCTCGAGCGTGGCCTGCCCCTCGGTCGCCTGGACCGCTCCACCGGCTGGGGCGTAGCGCGGCCCCGATTCGGTCGGCACCCTGACGAGGCGAAGCTCGCGCAGGTCCCGCGAGAGCGTCGCCTGCGTGACATCCCACCCACGCTGGCGAAGCAGCCGCCGCAGCTCCTCCTGGCTGTCGACCGGGTGTGTATTCACGACGTCGAGAATCGTCGACTGCCGGTCCTGCTTTGGTGTGCCCATGTCGGTGGGTGCGAGTGCGGAGAGGTTAGCACCGCGCGGCGCCCGGCGAAAGCCACCGGTTGACGCAGCGTTGCATAATTATTATACATTGACTGTGCATAAAATTCCTGTCGCCGTGCTCGGCGGCACCGGTTACGCCGGGGCGACGCTCTGCGACCTCATCGAACGCCACCCGACCTTCGAGCTGGCGTTCGCCACCGCGCGCGCGCGAGGCGAGCTGCGCGCGGGGACGTCGTCGTCCGTGCCGGTGATGCCGCTCGACGAGGCGCCGCTGGATGAAGCGCGCGTCGTCTTCAGCGCGCTGCCGCACGGCGTTTCTGCGCCGTGGGTCGAGCGAGCGCGTCAGGCCGGTGCTCACGTCGTTGACCTCTCGGCTGATCTGCGCCCCGGTTCGGGCGCCGTCGGCGTCCCCTACGGTCTCACCGAACTCGCGCGCGAGGAGGTGCGCAACGCGCAGGTGGTCGCGAATCCAGGCTGCTATCCCACCGCCGTGCTGCTTGCCATCGCGCCGCTGCTCCGCCGTCGCCTGATTGCGCCGGGTGCGACCATCGCCGCCACCGCGGCAAGCGGTGTGACCGGCGCCGGCGCGTCGCCCAGGAAAGAGCTGCTCTTCGCCGAGGTCGCGGACAACTATCGAGCGTACGGCGTCGGCAACGCGCATCGCCACGTCGCCGAGTTGCAGGCGATGGTCGCCCGTCACGGCGCCGACGCGGACCTCGTCTTCACTCCGCACCTTCTCCCGGTCGCGCGCGGCATTCTCGCGACCACGATCGTGCCACTCGCTGAGGCGCTGCGCGACCCGGCTGCGCTCTGGCGCGAGGATTATGGGGACGAGCCCTTCATCGAGGTTGCCACCGAGCCGCCGTCGCTGCGCGAAGTGGTCGGCCGGAACGTTGCGCGCGTCTTCGTGGCCGTGGCCGCCAACGCCCGTAGACCGACGCTGATCGTCATATCCGCGATCGACAATCTCCTCAAGGGTGCCGGGGGGCAGGCGGTGCAGAACGCCAACCTGATGCTCGGTCTCGACGAGCGCGCGGGGCTGCCACGATGACGTCGCGTCCCCGCGTCCGGGTGATCAAGGTCGGCGGACGGGCACAGGAGGATCCTTCGCTCGTCGATGCCCTCGCCGCTGCCTGGCGCGCCGCACCCGGGGCGCTCTGCGTCGTTCACGGCGGCGCCACCGAAATCGACCGGCTCCAGCGCGCGTTAGGCGGGTCACCCCGATTCGTCGGCGGGCGCCGCGTGACGAGCGCGGACGACATCGACACGGTGCGGATGGCGCTCTCCGGGGTCGCGAACAAGCGGATGGTCTCGGCTCTCTGCGCGTTGGGTATCCCGGCGGTCGGGATCTCCGGCGAGGACGCCGCGATGCTCCGCGCCGCGCCATTCGACGAGGCGCTCGGCCGCGTCGGCCGGCCTCAGTCGGTCCGTGTCGACCTCGTGCGCCTGCTGCTCGACGGCGGATTCCTTCCGGTCATCGCTCCCCTGGCGGCCGGTCCCGCCGACGATCCGGCGCCGCTCAACGTGAACGGCGATGATGCCGCCGCGGCGATCGCCGGCGCGTTAGGCGCGAGCGAGCTGGTGTTCGTGACCGATGTCGATGGTGTCCGCCGCGACGGCGTCGTGATCCCCTGGCTCGACGCGCCGGGGGCCGCCAGCATCCTCGCCTCTGGAGTGGCTGAGGGTGGAATGGCAGTGAAGGTCGCGAGCGCGCTCGGCGCGCTCACGAGTGGGACGGCTCGGGTGAGAATCGGCGGAACCGCGACGATTCTCGACGCGAGTGCGGGTACGACATTCACGCTGCACGCAGAAGGAGTCCTGACATGACGATCGCGCCCTCCGCGCCGCCGACGAGCGACGCGCTGCTCCCGGTTTACCGCCGCCTCCCGCTCGAGATCAGCGCGGGAAGCGGGGTACACCTTTTCGACACCGAGGGGCGCGGCTATCTCGACTTCACGAGCGGTATCGCCGTGAACGCGCTCGGTTACGGCGATCCTGGATTCATGAACGCGCTCCGAGCCGCGACTGACGCCGGATTGGTCCACGTCTCCAACCTGTACAGCACCGCGCCCGCCCGCGCACTTGCCGAATCGCTGGTGGCAAAGTCGTTCGCGTCCAGCGTGTTCTTCTGCAACTCCGGCGCGGAAGCGAACGAGGGCGCATTCAAGTTTGCACGGCGCTGGGCCCGGACAACGCGCGGCGACGCCGCGACCGAGATCCTTGCGATCCGCGGCAGCTTCCATGGCCGGCTGTTCGGGTCACTCGCCGCGACTGATCGCCCGGCGTACCGCGCACCGTTTCGGCCGCTCGCGCCGGGAATCAGCATCGTCGAGCGTGATCTCGTCGCGATCGAAGCCGCGCTCGCCGGTGGAACCGTTGCGGCGGTCATTGCAGAGCCAGTGCAGGGCGAGGGCGGTGTCCGCGTCCTCTCAACGGAATTTCTGCGCGGCGTGCGCGAGCTCACCCGTGCGTACGGCGCCGCATTGATCTTCGACGAAGTCCAGTGCGGACTGGGTCGAACCGGTCGGCTCTTCGCGTACGAGAATACGGGAGTCGAGCCGGACATGCTCACCCTCGCGAAGCCGCTCGCCGGCGGCCTCCCGATGGGTGCGGTGTTGCTCGCCTCGCACGTCGCGGCCACAATTCAGCCCGGCGATCATGCGACGACGTTCGGCGGGGGGCCCTTCGTCGCGAGCGTCGCGTCCTATGTGCTCGAACGGTTGTCCGATCCGGAGTTGCTGTCGACTGTCCGCGCGAATGGCGCGTGGCTCGGCGACCAGCTCGGATCGCTCTCGCTCCGCCTTGCGTCGGTGCGGGCGGTGCGCGGAGTCGGCTACCTCTGGGGGATCGACGTGACCGCGCCCGCGGGCGCGGTCGTGACGAAGGCCGTCGAGGCTGGATTGCTCGTCTGCTCGGCCGGCGACCACACTGTCAGGCTGCTTCCTCCGCTCGTCGCGACGCGCGAGGAACTGGCCGAGGGATTGGCGATCCTCGAGGACGTGCTCACCTAGGCGTTAGGCGGCGGGCTCAGAGCGCGCCGACGAAGGCCGAGACGAGGTCCTCGAAATCACGCGCGACGCGCGTCGTGGTCTCGAGGACCTCATCGTGCGAGAGCGGTGTCTGCGACAATCCGCTCGCGAGGTTGGTGATGCAGCTGACCCCCGCGACCCGCATGCCGATCGCCCGGGCGACGATCGTCTCGGGGACGGTAGACATCCCGACGGCGTCGGCGCCCATGCGCTCGAGCATCCGGACTTCGGCGGGCGTCTCGTAGGCGGGGCCGAGCAGTCCCGCATACACGCCGTCGCGCAATGCGATGCCAACCTGTGCACCCGCGGCGTGCAACTTCGCCCGCAGCTCGCGGTCGTACGGGTCGGACATGTCGGGGAAGCGAGTGTCGCCGGGCTCGACCGGCCCTTCGAGCGGGTTGCGAAACATGAGGTTGATGTGATCCGCGATGACCATCAGGTCGCCCGAAACGAAGTTCCGATTGATTCCGCCGGCGGCGTTCGAGACGAACAACGTGCGCGCACCGAGCGCGTGCAGGACGCGCACACCGTAGCCGGCGAGTCGGGGCGAGTGCCCCTCGTAGAGGTGAAAGCGACCCGCCATCGCGAGCACTGTTCGGCCGGCGAGCGTCCCGGCGATCAGCACACCGGCGTGGCCGTGCACCGTCGCCTGCGGAAAACCGGGCACGTCGCGAAACGCGACGCTTCGAGCCCTCTCGATGCGCTTGGCAAGGCCCCCCAGCCCGGACCCGAGCACGATCGCAACCACCGGCGGACTGCCTAACGCGAGGCGGTCGCCCAGCTGTGCCGCCGCCCGCGTCGCCGCGGCCGCCGACGCCTCGGCAGGCGCAGCTCGGGAGGCAGGCGTCGGCGCAGCACTCATGGGGCTGCCCGCAACGCGGCGATCTCCGCCTTCGCCCGGTCGTGGAGAAGCTGCCGTTCGGCGAACGGCAGGAACGAGCTCGCGAAGCCATTGAGCGCCATCTGCGCGAGCTCATCGAAGTCGAAGCCCAACCGCGCGGCATGCTCATATTCGTCGACCAGCGTTGTGCCGCTCATCAGCCGGTTGTCGGTGTTCAGGACGACGTTGAGCCCCCGCTCGAAGTATTGCCGCAGTGGGTGCGTCTCGTACGAATCGGTGGCCCGAGTCTGAACGTTGCTCGTCAGGCAGATCTCGAGCGCGATCCGCCGGTCGTTCACGTACTCGGTGAGCGCCTCGTCCTCGATGAGCCGGGTGCCGTGCCCGATTCGGCTCGCTCCGCACAGGTGCACGGCTTCTCGGACGGAGGCGGCGCCGTCGCCCTCGCCGGCGTGGCAGGTGCACGCCATGTCGTGGCAGCGCGCGAACTCGAATGCCTTTGCGTGTCGTGATGCCGGGTTACCCGCTTCGCCCCCGGCCAGGTCGAATCCAACGACACCCTCCGTCCGGTAGGACACCGCGAGCCTTGCCAGCTCGAGCGACACGTCTGGCGCCATGTTGCGGATTCCGCAGATGATCAGGCGTCCAACGATCCGATGTTCGCGCTCCGCGCGAGCAAGCCCTCGGAGCGGGGCCTCGACCGCGGCGCCGAGCGCAAGTCCGCCCCGGATGTTGAGGACGGGTGCATACCGCACCTCGATGTACCTGACACCTTCGGCCGCGGCGTCGGCCGCCAGCTCATACGCAATCTGCTCGAGGGCGGCGGCAGTCTGCATGACTGACAGCGTGACGTCGAAGCGCGCCAGGTACTCTTCGAGCGACCGGGCATCGCGCACGATCATGTATTCCCGCAGTGCCTGTTCGGTCGGTGCGGGCATTGTCACGCCCTGTTCCCGTCCGAGCGCGAGCAGCGTGGCCGGGCGTACGGATCCGTCGAGGTGACAGTGAAGTTCCGCCTTGGGAAGCCGGCGGAGAAGTTCGCGATCTATCCGCGCCACCTCAGCGTTCTCCCGCCGTCCGCGCCACGATCACGGTGTGGCACCCGACGTATCGATGATCCGCGCTTCGCGCGGCGCCGCGACCGGCTGCGGCTGCGCGCGCAGGTATCCGGCCATCGCGTCGACGTCGATGGTCGTGAGCTCCTCCACGCGTTCCGCCTTGCTCGACAGCGCGAGTCCGTCGCCGCCTGTCGCCATGAAATCGTTCATTGCGAGAGTGTACCGCGCATCGCCGGCCACCTCGGTACCGTTCAGGAGGGTCAGTGAAACGATCCGGTTCCCCGCCGGGCGACTCGAGTCGAATCGGACGATCAGCCCGCTGACATGGATGTTGATCGGCTTGGCAACGAGCTGTTCGACGTACCCGCGCAGCGCCGCACCGTTCAGTGTGTATCGGAACATCGTGTTGCCGAACGGCTGAACCTCGTACAGGTCGCCGAAGCTGGCGACGCCTTCCCGCAGGTTCGCGCGGATGCCGCCGTTGTTCATCACCGCGACGTCGGCGTTCACGCTCCACCGCTGCGAATCGGCGATCAGGTTGCCAAGCGCATTCTGATCCCCCGATCTCGACAGGGTCGTCGCGATGGTCGCGACGGTCGCCGACATTCGTGTAGCTACCGCGGCGACCGCGTTCCTGACCATGCGGTCGACGGCGCTGTCTGCAGGCAGGGAGTCAGGGAACACCTCGATGATCCGTGCGGTCGCGCTGTCAGCCGCGCCACGCCGCGACGGATAGATGTCGGCTACCGCGATCGCTTCTCCGCGCGAGCGCGCCTGTACGATCGGCATGCCCTTCACGACCGCGTCGACTCGGCTGTGCGTGTGGCCACTGACGATTTCGTCGACGGGCTCGGTGAGCGCGTTGGCAAGGTCGACGATCTCGCCCTTGCAGCCTGTTCCGCCTGGTCCGTCGCAGAATGCACCCGCGTGCGCGATGACGATGACGAGGTCCGCGCCACGGGAGCGCAGTGCGCGCGTCAGGGAATCGACGATCGGCGCCTGCGTCACGAAGCGGAGTCCGACGACGTTCTGCGTCCTGGTGGTCGTTGCCGTGACCGTCGTCGCCAAGCCGATCACTCCGACCCGCAACGAACCGCGCCTGACGATGGTGTCGTTGCGAATCCAGGCAACGTCACGGCCTGTCGTGTCGCGGACGTTCGCGCCAAAGATTCCGTAGCGTGCCTGGCGCATCCGCGCCCTGAGGGTGTCCGTCGTCCAGTCGAACTCGTGGTTGCCTAACGCCGATGCGGCCACCCCCCATCGCTCGAAGATCGGAACTCCCGTGCGCCCATACGCCAGGTTCGATGCCGGCGTGCCCTGCCATTCGTCACCGCCGTCAACGACGAGGGTCGCGCAGCGAGGGGCAACGCAGCCCGCCGCGGCACGGGCGATCGCCGTCGCGACGTAGGCGGCGCCGCCACGGCGCACGCCCTTCGTGTCCGGACGGGGCTCGAGCGCGCCGTGAAAATCGTTCGTCGAAATGACGCGGACGTAATGTTCGGTCGACGACGAGCGGCCGCGTTCTCCTTCGTAGGGGCTGCCGTGCATCGCCGAATACGCGCGTGCTACCGCTGCTGCGGGGACGATGCTCCAGTTCTTCCTGTGGTAATCACTCGGCTTGATCGTTCTGCGCGCGCGCACCTCGCGCTCGAGCAGGACGCGGATCTCGTCGTTCCCCTCGAACACGACCGGGGCTCCGGCGAGCATCGAGTAGCCGCCGCCGCCTGTCTGGCGATAGTTGTTCACCGCCATGGTGAAGCTGTCGGCCGGGGCGACGTTCCGGCCGCGAAAGCGCAGCCTGGTCACGCGCGACCCGGCTCGGCGTGACAGGTCGAGCGTGTAGTCCGCGCCGGCGATGATGTCGAAGTTGTATCCCGGGATGCGCGGGTCGATGACCGGCGCTGCACTGTCGCCTAACGTCCCGTAATAGCGGGACGCCTGTTCGAGGTAGGCGCGCAGCTGGGCCCCGGAGATCCTGACGGCGCGAAGGGTGTTGTCGTAAGGGTACAACCGGGCAAGGTCGGCGATGCTGATCGTCCCGCTGTCGAGGCCTGAAAAATTGAACGCCGACCCCGCGGCGAGGTCGGCGCGTGCGGCCTTTCTCATGACCTCGAGCACGAAGTCGGTGACGGCCACGTCGCGCACGCGCGCCGAATCGCCGTTCCAGCGCACCGGCGTCTTCCCGATCGGTGCGGTCGCGTAGGCCACCGTCTGCTTGTGCAGATCGTCGGTAGCCAGGAGGACTGCTGGCAGCTCCGGCTTACCGGCGACCGGCACGATGCCGCTTGCGATCGGCCCGATCGCCACGCCAGTCGACACCCCGCAGCGTGTAGCGGGGAGCGAAGCCCACCCCACGCTCTGCGCCCAGTTCTTTGCCTGGAGCATCCGGGTGTTGCCGATGCTCGATCCCGGATTCTGCTTGTGAGAGTGACCGTAGACGACGAGCGCGATTCCCGGAACCTCCCGGGCAATGCGCGCTGCGACATTCTCGCTGGGCAGTCCCGTTGCAGCGGTGTCGTAGCTCGACGGCTCGTCGAGCCCGGAGTGCACGGTGACGACGATGATGTCGGCACCAGCGCGTCGGGCCGAGTCGCTCGCGGCACGAACCGCGGGCACGATGTCACCGAGGGTCAGTCGATCGCTGATGTTGTCGCGATCCCACACCATCACCCCCGGTGTCGTCGCACCAACGATCCCGATGCGCACGCCAGCGCGCTCGATGATCGCGAACGAACGATACGCCTGCCGGCCGCCCGGCAGGTACGTGTTCGCTGACAGAAACGGAAATGAGGATTGCCGCACGGCGCGGTCGAGATACGGCACGCTGTAGTTGTACTCGTGATTCCCGATTGCTGACGCGTCGTAGTGCATCGCGTTCATGGCCGCGACCACGCCGACAATGGTGTCGGACGAAACGCGCGCACCGACGTAAGCGAGCAGGTTGCCCTGCAGCAGGTCGCCGGCATCGAGCAGCACGACGCGCCCTGGATTCGCGGAGCGGATCGAATCGACGACCGTCCCGGCCCGGCTCAGCCCGCGCAGGGAATCGGGGCGGTTCGATTCATAGTCCCATCCTCGCAGGCGCCCGTGAACGTCGGTCGTCGTCGCGACGATGATCCGCGTCGTGTCCGTACACGCGGCGGCCATTGCCAGCGGCATCGCCGCCGTCACCGGCTCGGGCAGCGGTCGAACGACCGGCACGCCGCGACATGCCGCGATCGCCAGCGACGCGGCGATGCCCCCCGACAGAGCTTTATGCATCCACCCAAGCTAGTGGCCGCCCCGAGGGCGTGGGAGTGCGCGTTGACGCGTCCGCCGCGGGTCGCGACCTTCCATCGCGAACCACCGCACAAATTTCCCGATACCCAACTGTGACAGACTGCACGCTCCCCTTCTCTCGCCGCCTTCGACACCTTGCAGCACGGCGCTCATACGGAGAGACCGGTTGTCGCTGATTGTCGGGATCGCCGGCGGGTCCGGCTCCGGCAAGTCGACGGTCGCGCGCCGGATCGCGGGTTCGCTCGCCGCGTCGCAGGTCGCGTTCATCGACATGGATGCGTATTACAAGGATTTCTCCCACCTCCCGATGGAGGAGCGTCGCCAGGTCAATTGGGATCATCCGGAGGCGCTCGATGTCGATCTGCTCGTCAGCCACCTCGCGCTGCTTCGCGGCGGGAAGGCCGTCGAGAAGCCGACCTATGATTTTGTCTTGCACGCACGCACCTCGCACACCGAGCGCATCGAGCCGGGACTGGTGGTCGTCATCGACGGGATCCTGCTCTTCGCGGACGAGCGAGTCCGCTCACTCTGCGACGTCAAGGTCTTCGTCGACGCCGACGCCGACATTCGCCTCATCCGGCGCATCCGCCGCGACATGGCCGAGCGCGGCCGGCCGCTCGACGAAATCCTCGCGCAATATCTGTCCACCGTCCAACCGATGCATTTGCAATTCGTCGAGCCGAGCAAGCGCTATGCGGACGTGATCGTGCCGCGCGGCGGTCATAACGAAGTGGCCATCGAAATGCTGGTCGCGAAGATCCGCGGGCGCGTCGCCGCGCGGCACGGATGACCGAACAGGCGGCGCCGTTAGGCGCGGGCGAGCGGGTGCTCGTCGTCGACGACGAGCCCGACATCTGCGCCCTCGTCGCCTATCACCTCGCGAAAGCGGGCTTTCGCGTCTCGACCGCGGCGAACGGCGGCGACGCGCTCGCGAGCGTCCGCGATGAGGAGCCGGCGCTGGTCGTGCTCGACCTGATGCTTCCCGGCCTCTCCGGCTATGACGTCCTCGAGCGCTTGCGCGCCGAACCGAATACTCGCGACGTTCCGGTCCTGATGCTCACCGCGCGGCGCGAGGAAGAGGATCGGATTCGCGGCCTCGCGCTCGGCGCCGATGACTACCAGACGAAGCCCTTCAGTCCCCAGGAACTGGTGCTCCGCGTCGCCGCGATTCTCCGGCGAACCCGGTTGTCGCCGACCGCGGGCACCGCGGATGCCCTGGTGATCGGCCCGCTCCGGATCGATCGCGCAGGCCATCGCGTGACGGTCGAGGGACACGAGGTCGAGCTCACGCCGACGGAATACAAGCTGCTGCTGACGCTCGCCGAACGCCGCGGCCGCGTGCAGGCGCGCGCCCATCTTCTCGAGACCGTCTGGGAAGCCGCACCTGACATCCAGACGCGAACCGTTGACATGCATGTTCAGCGGCTGCGAACGAAGCTCGGCGCGGCCGGTTCGCTGGTCGAGACCGTCCGCGGATTTGGCTACCGCCTGAACGCGCCGCCCCGCTCGTCGGAGCGCTGATGCGGCTCGCCCAGCGACTTCTCCTCGGGTCGCTGACCCTCGTTGGGGTGCTCGTCGTTTTTGTCATCGCGATCGCGAGTGAGCGGCTGCGGGGGCGGCTCTACAGGCAGACCGCCGATGAACTCGAGCGTGAGGCACAGGTCGTCGCGGCTCGTTGGACGGGCGACGTTTCCCCTGACCGGCTGGCCGACTCCCTCGGAGCGATCCTCGGTCGTCACGTGACCCTCGTCGACTCGTCGGGCACGGTCCGCGGCGATTCCGATGTCGACCCGGCACAACTCGGCGCGCTCGAGAACGAGGGCGCACGACCCGAAATGGTCGCCGCGCGTGCGACCGGCGTTGGCCGCGCACAGCGACCGGCCGCCTTCGATGGTGACGAAGAGCTATATGTCGCCGTTCGAACGCCGCTTGGCGCAGCTCGCGTCGCGGTCGGCACCCGGACCGTCGACGAAATCGTCACCGGCGCCCGTCGCGATGTCCTCGTCGCGGGCATCGCGTCGGCGGCGGTGGCGCTGCTCTTCGCCTGGCTGTTCTCACGGAGCGTCTCGCGTCCGATCTCCGACCTCAGCGACGTCGCGCGAGCGATCGCCGCGGGCGATCTCGGCCGGCGCCCAACGCTCGCGGCACCCGGTGAGGTCGGCGACCTCGCAGGGGCGCTGCATCGAATGGCCGAGCAGCTCGCAGCCCGCCTTGCCGCGCTCGAGCGGGACGACGCGCTGATGACGGCACTGGTCGATTCGCTTGGCGAGGGGGTCGTCGCCGTCGACGCGAGCGGGAACGTGGTTCGCGTAAACGCCGGGGCACTCATGCTCCTCGGCATGTCCGATCGAGTTCCGTTCCCCTCTGACCGGCTGCCCCGTGATCCGGCCTTGCGCTCCGCCCTCAGTGACGCACTCGCGGGGGACGCAACGGACGGCGTTGAGCTTCGGCTCAACGGCCGCACGCTCCTCCTCGCCGCGCGACCACTCAGCGGTCGCGCCGGTGCCGTGCTGGCGCTTCTTGACCTCACGGCCATTCGCCGGCTTGAGACCGTTAGGCGCGACTTTGTCGCGAACGTCTCGCACGAGCTGAAGACGCCGCTCACGGTGATCCTCGGATTCGCCGAAACGCTCGCGGATCATGAACCTCCCGAGATGCAGCGGCGGCAGTTCATCGAGGCGATTCGCTCGAACGCGCAGCGCATGCAGCGCCTCGTCGACGATCTGCTCGATCTGTCGCGCATCGAATCCGGCGTCTGGCAGCCGCACGTGACCGGGGTGGACATCCGGGCCCTCGCAGCCGAGGCCGCAGGTGCGATCGCCGGGGCTGCGCAGACGAAGGGGGTTGCCGTGCAAACGAAGATCGCCGATGACGCCGCGGTGCTTCGCGCCGATCCGGTGGCCGTTAGGCAGGTGCTCAGCAATCTGACCGAAAACGCCGTGCGCTACACCGCCGCCGGTTCGATCACCGTCTTCGCCCGACGCGACGGGACCCGGATCGCGATCGGCGTGAGTGACACTGGGGTCGGCATTGCGCCTGATCACCTGCCACGCGTGTTCGAGCGGTTCTATCGGGCGGATTCGGCGCGCGCGCGTGACGCGGGCGGTACCGGGCTTGGCTTGGCGATCGTCAAGCACCTCGTCGAGTCGCACGGCGGGCGGGTCGCCGCGACCAGCTCGCCCGGGAATGGAACGACGGTCACAGCCTGGTTCCCGGACACCGTTACGAGAGCGTGACAGGACCGTCACTCAACTGGTGACACGGCCAGCGCATCCTCCGACGAACCTGAGGGATGCGTCAACTCTTTCCCATCATCATGAAAGGACACATCGTGAATCGCGCACTTTTCGCGCTTCTCATCGTCGGCGCGCCTTCGGTCGCCGCCACACAGCAGCGGCCGGCCGATCCCGCGCCGACACCCGTGCAGACGGTCAGCCTGCCGATCGAGTTCTCCGGCCTGCTCTTTCCGCAGCTGCTCTACGGGGGCGCAAAGGGAAATCGCTCGGCGAACCAGTTCCAGCTCGAACGCGCCTACCTCACCGCAAAGGCCAAGATCGCTGATCGCACCAGTATCCGCCTGACGGCCGACATCTACCGGCCCGGCGGGAACAGCGGCTACACCATGCGCGCGAAGTACGCATTCGTGCAGTACGACTACTGGAAGAGTGGCGAGGGGTACCGTGGCGCGACTGGCCAGGCGCGCCTCGGGATGCAACAGACGGTGATCAACGAGCAGGAAGAGTACTACTGGCCTCGCTACGTCGCGAAGATCGCAGTGGAGCGCGCGGGCTTCTTTTCCGCGGCCGATCTTGGCGCATCCACGACCATCAACTTCGGCGGCGGGCTCGGCGAGTTCTTCGCGATGGTTGCGAACGGCTCGGGCTTCCAGACCGCGGAAAACGACCGGTTCAAGGACTACTCGGCCCGCCTGACGCTCACGCCGTTCGGAAGCAGCACGGCCAAGGGACTTAGTGTCTCGCCGTGGTATTACAAGGGCACCGTCGCGAGCGTGCTCCGGCCGACCGAAGGGCGCAAGCGCGACCATGCCGGGATCCTTGCCGGCTACAAGGCGAATGCCTTCACGCTCGCCGGCGATTTCGCGACCTCGACGAACGAGAACGAGCGCGCGGTGCCCGCCGGCATCGTGACCGAGGATCGCTCCGGCAAGATCGTCAGCGTCTACACGGTCATCAAGCCCTTCGCGATGCTGAACCCGACCGGAAGCAAGGGCTGGGGAATTCTCTTGCGGTGGGACAACATCACCGGTGACACGGGCTTTGTCCCGAATGGCGGGGATTTCCCGGTCGCCGAGGGCAAATTCATCGTCGCTGGCCTGACCCATGACGTGAACAGCCGGTTCTCGTGGACCCTCGACTTTCAGCAGCAGTCGCCTAACGGCGTCGCGGCGCCCGCGCTCGACCTGCGCACGTACAACCTGCACACATCGGTCGCTTTCTAGCCCGAATTGCGGGGTAAAAGGGGGCGGCCATTCGCTGGCCGCCCCCTTTTGCCGTGTGTGTGCCTGGGCGGCGTGTAACGCCTTCGTAACGTGAGTCCGCCGGGAGAGAAAGGCCTCCCGGCGTCTGGTAGACTTAGGGGTCCGATCAACCTTCGTTCCCCGGAGACCCCAGTGAAATTCATCGCCCTCGCGTCCGCGGCCGCGCTCCTCGTGGCCTGCTCGTCAGGTACGCCCAAGCCAGCCGACAGCACGACCGTCGCTTCAGCAGGTGGTGGTTCCGTTGACCTGACCGGCGCCGGCGCGACGTTTCCGTACCCGCTCTATTCGAAGTGGTTCGCGGATTACGCGACGAGAACGGGGGTGAAGATCAACTACCAGTCGATCGGGTCGGGCGGCGGCATCCGGCAGCTCAGCGAACAGACCGTCGACTTCGGCGCATCGGACAGCCCGATGAGCGACGACGAACTGGCAAAGGCGAAGGGCGGGCCGATCCTCCACTTTCCGACCGTTCTTGGCGCCGTCGCGCTCATCTACAATCTGCCCGATCTGAAGCAGCCGCTCAAGCTCGACGGCGCGACGGTTGCCGACATCTACCTCGGGACGATCAAGAAGTGGAATGACGGCCGGATCACCGCGCTGAATCCCGGGGCGGCGCTGCCTAACGCGGACATTCTCGTGGTCCACCGCTCGGATGGCAGCGGAACGAGCTTCATCTTCACCGACTATCTCTCCGCGCTGAGCGCCAAGTGGAAAGCCGGCCCCGGGAAAGGAAAGGAAGTTCAGTGGCCAACGGGTCTCGGCGCAAAGGGCAATGAGGGCGTTGCCGGTCAGGTCCGGCAAAGCGTTGGCGCGATCGGCTATGCCGAGCTGGCGTATGCGAAGCAGAACAAGATTGCGACGGCGTCCCTGAAGAACGCCGCGGGAGAGTTCGTCGCTCCCTCGGTCGAGTCGGCGACCGCAGCAGCGGCTGCGGCGTCCGTGGCCCTGCCGTCGAACAGCGACTACCGCGTGTCGATCGTCAACGCCAGGGGTGCGGGTGCGTACCCGATTTCCTCGTTCACGTGGATTCTCGTCTACCAGAATCAGCCGGACGCGACGAAGGGCAAGAAGGTGGTCGACTTCCTGACGTGGGCGTTGACCGATGGGCAGCAACAGGCGAGCACGCTCGATTACGCCCCGCTTCCGGCGGCGATGTCGACCCAGCTCGTCGACAGACTCAAGACCATCAAGGTCGGCGCGACGTCGTGACAGCGCCCGAAGGGGTCGTCGGACCGCCCCCTCTCGATGAATCTCCAGCCGGGTTGGCGGCCCGGCTGGAGAGCGCTGGCGTCGGCGACCGCATTTATCGCGCGGCGATCACGGTGTTCGCGGCGTGCGTCCCGCTGCTGCTGGTTGTCATCGCGATCGAGATCGGCGTCGCCGCCTGGCCAGCGCTTCACACGTTTGGCTTCTCGTTTCTGGTGTCGAGCGACTGGGACCCGGTCAACGGTTCGTTCGGCGCGGCGCCGGCGCTGTACGGAACGATCGTATCGGCGATTCTCGCGCTCATTCTCGCGACCCCGCTCGCGATCGGTGTAGCGATTTATCTCTCGGAGTTCGCTCCGTCGTGGCTGCGGCAGCCGCTCTCGTTCTTCGTTGACCTGCTCGCCGCGGTACCGAGTGTCGTGTACGGCCTCTGGGGCATCTTTGTGTTGATTCCGCTGCTCCGGACGCACGTCGTTCCGTTTCTCACCCACACGCTTCACCTCGGGGCGACGCCCCTGTTTTCCGGTCCCAACTACGGACCGAGCATGCTCGCCGCCGGCGTCATCCTGGCGATCATGATTCTCCCCTACATCTCGGCTGTCGCCCGCGAGGTGCTGCTCGCGGTCCCGAGGTCCCAGCGCGAGGCGGCGCTCGCGTTAGGCGCGACGCGCTGGGAAATGATCTGGGGCGCCGTGCTCCCATATGCGCGCTCGGGCATCATCGGGGGCGTCATCCTCGGCCTCGGCCGAGCGTTGGGCGAGACCATGGCGGTGACCATGGTGATCGGCAATACCCACGAGATTTCCTCGTCGCTGCTCGCTCCGGGCTACACGATGGCGTCGCTGATCGCCAACCAGTTCAGCGAAGCGACTGGCGACCTGCACTTGTCGGCGCTGATGGCGGTCGGGTTCACGCTGTTCATCGTCACGCTGATCGTGAACGGGATCGCGCGGTGGCTCGTCTGGCGCGTCGCCCGCCCCTCCTGAGATGACAGCGCCTCCGCGACCGAGACTCGTCGTGCCGCCGCGTCGCGAGCACCCGAGCGTGACCCAGCGCGACCACGCTGCCCGGACCATCCGCACGATGCGCCGGCGCAAGGTCGTCAACGCAGTGATGGTCGGGCTGACCTGTATCGCGGCGCTGCTCGCGACGCTCCCGCTGCTCTTCATCCTTTTCTACCTCCTCAAGAAGGGCGCGTCATCGCTGAGCCTCGGTTTCTTCACGCAGATGCCGAAGCCGATCGGGGAAGACGGGGGAGGAATGGCCAACGCGATCGTCGGGACCCTCATCCTCGTATCGATCGCGATGGGGATCGGGCTTCCGATCGGCATCGGCGCCGGACTGTATCTCGCCGAACACCGCGCGACAAAGCTGGCGACGGCGGTCCGATTCCTCTCCGACGTGCTGAACGGTCTCCCGTCGATCGTTGTCGGGATCTTTGCCTGGCAGTTTCTCGTCCGCCCCGTCGGCCACTTCTCGGCGCTTGCTGGTGGGATCGCGCTCGCGGCGATGATGATCCCGATGGTGACCCGCACGACCGAGGAGATGGTCCGGCTCGTCCCGATCTCGTTGCGCGAAGCCGCCCTCGCGTTAGGCTACACGCGTTGGCGTACCTCGTTGACGATCGTGCTCCGCACCGCCGCGGCCGGAATCGTGACCGGCGCGCTGGTGGCCGTCGCCCGGATCGCCGGCGAGACTGCCCCGCTCTTCTTCACGGCGCTCGGCAACCACTTCATGTCGACCTCCCTCAACGAGGCGATCGCGGCGCTGCCGCTCCAGATCTTCAACTACGCGATCAGCCCCTACGAGTCGGCCCACTCGCTCGCCTGGGCCGGAGCGCTGGTCCTGATCGCCCTCGTGCTCATCTTCAGCATCGCCGCCCGCTTCGCGACGCGCGCGCGCTTCGGCAATGCCACCGACTGATCTCGGAGTCGAGCAGCTGTCCGCCTGGTTCGGAGAACAGGCCGCCGTCCGCGCCGTTTCCATCGGCTTCGCCGCGCGTGAAGTGACCGCAGTCATTGGTCCGTCCGGGTGCGGGAAGTCGACGCTGCTGCGCTGCCTGAATCGGATGCATGAAACGGTTCCGACGGCGCGGGTCGAAGGCCGCGTCATGCTTCGCGGGACCGATATCTACGCGAAGGGCGTGAGTCCAATCGCGCTGCGCCGTCACATCGGGATGGTGTTTCAGCGGCCGTCCCCGTTTCCGACGATGTCGATCCGCGACAACGTCGCAGCCGGGCTTCGCGTGCGCGGAAATGGCGGAGCGCCTTCACGGGCCGAGACAGACGTCATCGTCGAGCGGGCGTTGAACCGCGCCGCGCTCTGGGACGAAGTGAAGGATCGCCTGCGAAGCAGCGCGATCGGACTGTCCGGCGGGCAGCAACAACGGCTTTGCATCGCGCGCGCACTGGCGAACGATCCCGCCGTGCTCCTGCTCGACGAGCCGACTGCGTCGCTCGACCCGCTCAGCACGCAGAAAGTCGAGGAGCTCGTCTATGAGCTTCGGCGCGACGTCACCGTCGTCATCGTGACTCACAACATGCAGCAGGCAGCCCGCGTTTCGGATCGCACTGCGTTCATGCTCGCGGGGGAGCTGGTCGAGTTCGCACCGACCGCGACCCTGTTTACCAATCCCGCCGACCATCGGACCGAAGCGTACATCACCGGGAGATTCGGATGACCGTCACGATCCCGCCGCTCACTGCCGCACGCCCGTCGCCGGTCGCCACGCCTGACGACCACCCACATCCCGGAACAATCGCCGCTGGGCGCTTTTCGTTCTGGTATGGTCAGAAGCAGGCGCTCCATGACATCACCGTCGTCATCCCGGCGCGCGCCGTCACCGCGCTCATCGGGCCCTCGGGATGCGGCAAGTCGACGTTTCTCCGTTCGATCAACCGCATGAACGACACGGTCCCCGGAATCAGGTATACCGGTGCGATCACGCTCGACGGAGAGAACATCTATCAGCGCGGAATGGATGCAACGGCGCTCCGGCAGCGCGTCGGGATGGTGTTCCAGCGGTGGAACCCGTTCCCGAAGTCGATCTACGAAAACGTTGCATACGGCCCGAGCATCAACGGTCACTTGCCGCGGCCGGAGCTCGATGCGCTCGTCGAGAGCTCGCTGCGCCGCGCGGCGCTCTGGGACGAGGTCAAGGACCGCCTGCGCCAGAGCGCGTTAGGCCTGTCCGGCGGTCAGCAGCAGCGCCTCTGCATCGCCCGCGCGCTCGCCAACGAGCCCGAGGTGCTCCTGCTCGACGAGCCGGCCAGCGCGCTCGATCCGATCGCGACCCAGAAGATCGAGGAGCTCCTCTACGAGCTGAAACGCGAGCTCACCGTCGTCATCGTGACGCATAACTTGCAGCAGGCGGCCCGGGTCTCCGACTTCACGGCATTTTTCTTCCTCGGAAAGCTGGTGGAAGTCGACACCACGGAGCGAATGTTCACCAGTCCGCGCGAAGAGCGCACCGACGCCTACATCACCGGGAGATTCGGATGACCGCGCCCGATACGACGCGCTTTCGCCACTTTCATGACCAGCTGGCCACGCTCAAGCAGCGCATGCTTGACATGTCCGGGAAAGCCGAAGCGCTGATCGACCTGTCCGTCGAGTCGCTCGTTCATCGCGACACCGCCAAGGCCGACGCGGTCATCGAGGGGGACCACGAGGTCGACACGCTCGAGCTCGAAGTCGAGCAGCTCGCCATCGCGCTCCTCGCCCTGCAACAGCCGATGGCGAGGGACCTTCGCTTCATCATCGCCGCGATCAAGATCTCGAGCGATCTGGAACGCGTTGGCGATCACGCCGTCAACATCGCGCAGTCCGCCCAGCGCCTCGCCGCCTGGGGCGGGACCTTCGAGCTCCAGCCGCAGATCGAGGACATGGCGCGCCGGGCTCGCCAGATGCTGAGCGACGCCCTCGACGCCTTCATCCGCGCCGACGGAACGTTAGGCCGCGAGGTCTGTCGGATGGACGACCAGGTCGACGCGCTCCACAACTCCGTCTTCCGCGTGCTGCTCACCCACATGATGGCCGACCCGAGGACGATCAACCCCTCACTCGAGGTGCTGCTCGTCAGCCGAAACCTCGAGCGCGTCGCTGACCTCGCGACGAACATCGGTGAAGACGCGGTCTTCCTCGCCGAGGGCAAGCAGATCAAGCACCACGCCGAAAACCGATAGCAGCGAGCGGCCTGCTAGTAAACCTGGCCACCGGGCGCGGCCGTCGGTACCGAGCAGGTCACGCACTTCTCGCCATGCACGAGCGGACTCTCGAGCAGTTCGCGGAGCGGTAGCGGTCCGGGCCCGAGGCACTTCGCCATCGCGACCCCACCCGACGTGCCGATGCGGGTCGCGCCGGCGGCGATCATCTTCAAGGCGGCTGAGCAGTCGCGCACGCCGCCTGACGCTTTCACGCCCATCGAGTCGCCAACGATGAGCCGCATCAGGGCGACGGCCTCCGCGCTCGCACCACCGGCCGCGTGGAAGCCGGTGCTCGTCTTCACATAGTGTGCGCCCGACTCGCGTGCCAGTGCGCTCGCCTTGATGATCTCGACCGGGGTCAGCGCCGCCGATTCGATGATGACCTTCACGAGGCGACCCGGAGCCGCGCGCACCACCGCGGCAATGTCGTCGGCGACGTAGTGCCAATCGCCGCTCTTGATGTTCCCGATCGCCGCGACCATGTCGATCTCTTCAGCGCCATCGTCGACGGCGCGCTCGGCCTCGAACGCCTTGACGTCGCTGCGGGAGGCGCCTAACGGGAACCCGATCACGGTGCAGACGGCGACCTCGGTGCCGCTGAGGCGCTGCGCGCAAAGCTTGACCCAGACAGGATTCACGCAGACCGCGGCGAACTTGTTTTCAGCCGCCTCGGCGCAGAGTTGCTCGACTTCGCGCGCCGTTGCTTCCGCCTTGAGGAGAGTGTGGTCGATGAAATCGCCGATCCGCGCGTTCGCCCGCACGTACTCGACGCCCGGCGGCGCGTCCGTCGACGCGGCGAGGAACTGCGAGGCTGGCCGGTTGGCGACGGCAGTCCCGGATGGCGCGAGCGCGGTGCCCGTGCCGTTAGGCCTGCCTGCCAGGTCCGCCTTGGCCAACTCGCTCGCGATGCGCTGCGCGAGCGCGTCGAGGTCGACCGTCACGAACCGGCCCTCGCCCCTGCGTCGAGCGAGACCTCATCGATTACGCCGACGACGACGGCCTGCACGGGAATCTTCTGATCGCCGAAGAGCGTCCGGGCCGCCCCGCCTTCCTGGACGACGAGAACCTTCTCCCCCGGCCCGACTCCGATCACATCGAGCGCGATCACTTCGTTCCCTTCTTCGTTGTCGTCGAGATCGAGGCGGCGCACCAGCAGCAGCTTGCGCCCCCCCAGATTCTCATGTCGATGGCTCGACACCACGTCCCCGACGACGCGCGCCAGGAACACCTCAGCGCCTCCCCGAAGGCGAATCACCGAGGAGCCGCTCACCACCCAGGTCGATGTGGTCCACCTTGCCGACAATCCCCGCGTCGACTGCGGCGAAGCTGTTGTCCAGTGTCATCGCCGCTTCACGCGAGGTGATGTAGTAGACGACCTCACCGGGCCCGACACCGACCCGATCGACCGCGATCAGCGGCGTTCCAGCGTTTGCGCCGCGCGCGTTCACAGGCTGCAGCCATTGCAGCGTGACCCCGGACAGGGTCTCCTGCTTAACGGTGGAAACCACCCGGCCGACGACCCTGGCGAGTTGCATCGCGCGTAAGATAGCGCGCCCGTCCGATCGTGGCCACGCCGCTACCTGCAATGTGGCCGATCGATCGGCCGATTCGACACCGCGCATTTTCCTGTTCATTCCCAGGGTGTGTGGTCCTGCCAAACTGGCCGTCTTCTTGCGGCCCTGCGCTTGCCTCTATTGGCCGCAGCTTTTTCAATCTCGGCAGAGTTGGCGTGCGCTATCATTTTCAGAACGAGGCGGGACATGGCAGATAAAGTGATTGGCATCGATCTGGGTACGACGAACTCCGTCGTCGCGGTCATGGAAGGTGGCGACCCGGTCGTCATTCCGAACGCGGAGGGTGGTCGCACGACCCCCTCTGTAGTCGCTTTTACCAAGGATGGTGAGCGGCTCGTCGGCCAGGTCGCGAAGCGCCAGGCGGTCACAAACCCGCAGAACACTGTCTTCTCGATCAAGCGGTTCATGGGACGGAAGATCGCGGAGGTTTCCGAAGAGTCGAAGCGCGTTCCGTACAAGGTCGTCGCCGGTCCCAACGACGTCGTCGCCGTCGAGGTTCAGGGGAAGCGGTACACCCCACCCGAGATCAGCGCGATGATACTTCAAAAGATGAAGCAGACCGCCGAGGACTACCTCGGATCGACCGTCACGAAGGCGGTGATCACCGTCCCCGCCTACTTCAACGACGCCCAGCGTCAGGCGACCAAGGACGCCGGCAAGATCGCCGGGCTCGATGTGCTTCGCATCATCAACGAGCCCACCGCGGCGGCGCTGGCGTACGGCCTTGACAAGAAGAAAGACGAAAAGGTCGCGGTGTTCGACCTCGGTGGCGGCACGTATGACATCAGCGTGCTCGAGCTCTACGACGTCGAAGGCTCGCGCCAGTTCGAGGTAAAATCGACCAACGGCGACACCCATCTCGGCGGCGATGACTTCGACCAGCGCGTGATGGACTGGATCGTCACCGAATTCAAGAAGGACCAGGGGATCGATCTCGCGAAGGACCCGATGGCGCTGCAGCGGCTCAAGGAAGCGGGGGAGAAGGCGAAGATGGAGCTGTCGACGACACAGTCGACCGACATCAATCTGCCTTTCATCACGGCGGACGCGAGCGGCCCGAAGCACCTCAACTACTCGCTGACTCGCGCCAAGTTCGAGCAGCTCGTCGACGATCTGATGCGGCGCACGCTCCCGCCGATGGAGAAGGCGCTCAAGGATGCGGGCCTCAAGCCGGAAGAGATCGATGAGGTCATCCTCGTCGGCGGCTCGACCCGCATGCCGAAGATCCAGCAGATCGTGAAGGACTTCTTCAAGAAGGAACCGCACAAGGGCGTGAACCCCGACGAAGTCGTCGCGATCGGCGCGGCCATCCAGGGCGCGGTGCTCACCGGCGAGCAGAAGGACGTGCTGCTGCTCGATGTCACGCCACTCTCGCTCGGCATCGAGACGCTCGGCGGCGTCACAACGGTGCTGATCCCGAGGAACACCACCATCCCGACCAAGAAAGCCGAAACGTTCTCGACGGCGGACGACAACCAGAGCACGGTCGAGATCCACGTGCTGCAGGGCGAGCGCGAGCTGGCGCGGGACAACCGGACGATCGGCAAGTTCCAGCTGTCGGGTATTCCGCCCGCTCCGCGTGGCATGCCGCAGGTCGAAGTCACGTTCGACATCGACGCGAACGGCATCCTGCACGTTGCCGCGAAGGACAAGACAACCGGCAAGGAGCAGAAGATCCGCATCGAGGCATCGAGCGGTCTCTCGGACGGCGACATCGACAAGATGGTGAAGGACGCCGAGAAGTTCGCCGCTGAGGACAAGCAGCGTCGCGAGGAGATCGACACTCGGAACCGCCTCGACAGCATGACTTACGACGTCGAGAAGAATTCGAAGGAGTGGTCGGATCGCCTCAGCGAAGAGAACAAGGCCAAGCTCGACGCAGCCGTCGAGCGGGCGCGCAAGGCGCTCCGGGGCGACGACATGCCGGAGATTCGCGCTGCCCAGGAGGAGCTGACGAAGGCGTACTCCGAGGCGGGGAGCTCGCTCTACGCGCAGAACGCGCAACAGGGCTCAACGGAGCAGGCGGCGGGTGGTCCGGCGGCGGGTACCGCGCCGGGAGCCCCGCCGGGCGCTGACGACGTCGTCGAAGCCGATTACGAAATCGTCGACGACAAGAAGTAAGCACGGGTCGAGCAGGACGGGCACCAGCCGATACGCTGGTGCCCGTCTCGCATCGGGCCAACGGCGCCGATCCCAGGCTTGTATGTCAGGAAGCTTGACGAAACGACGTGTGCACTGGCGCGTCGAGTGATGCTGGACGCAAACTGTTGAGGGGCGCCTCGGTGTCGTATTTGCGTGGCCGCCCCGGCAGAGCACGATTCCGTCGCCGCGGATCGTCGCGAATCGCAGGAAACACGCGGGAGCTCTCGCGTGTATATCGATTACAGCCCACACATCGGTGCAACGTCGTATGGCATCCTCGATCACGCGAACCCGCTTCGGCGCAGCCGTAGCCGGCGCATTCCTCGGCGGACTTCTGGTCGCCTCGGCACTCGACTGGACACACGTCGGGTTCGCTCAGCAAGCAACAGGCTCGAAGCCTCCGGCACAGGAGGTCAAGTCGCTCGCTGATGCGAGCAACGCCTTCGTGTCGATCTCCGAGCACGTGACGCCCTCGGTCGTTTCGATTCAGGTCGAGAGCGATCGTCGCCGCACTCCGTCCCGCGGGCGCAACGCGCCGCCGGGCCTGGATGATTTTTTCCGCCAGTTCGATGCGCCGCAGCGCGCCGAGCCGGTCGAGGCCAGCGGCTCCGGCTTCATCGTATCGAAGGACGGCTACATCCTCACGAACAACCACGTCGTCGCCGACGCCGATCGCGTCACGGTGAAGCTGACCGATGGGCGCGAGTTCGCCGCGAAAGTCGTTGGCAACGACCCGACCACCGATGTCGCGGTGATCAAGATCGACGCGACCAACCTTCCAACCGCGACGCTTGGCGATGACAACACTGCCCGCGTCGGCGAGTGGGTGCTCGCGATCGGGAATCCGCTCGGTCTCGACTTCACCGTGACCGCCGGTATCGTCAGCGCGAAGGGCCGCGCGGTCCGCGGACTTCTCCCGAGCCAGTATGCGATCTCGGACTTCATCCAGACGGACGCCGCGATCAACCCTGGCAACTCGGGTGGTCCGCTCGTGAACAGCCGCGGTGAGGTGATCGGCATCAACAGCGCGATCGCCAGCACGACGGGGTATTACAGCGGGTACGGCTTCGCGATCCCGATCACCCTCGCGAAGGACGTGATGCAGGACCTGATCAAGTTCGGCAAGGTCCGGCGCGCCGCGTTAGGCGTGTCCATTCAGGATGTGACCGCCGAGGACGCGCGCGCCGCCGGGTTGACCGATATCGCAGGCGTGAAGGTCGGTGGGTTCTCGGGCGACGATTCTCCATCGCGCCGCGCCGGCATCGAGCCTGGCGACGTGATCGTGGCGCTCGACGGACACGCGGTCGACCGCGTGAGCACGCTTCAACGGTTGGTCCGCGCGGCAGGACCCGGGCAGACGGTGAATGTTGGGATTGTCCGATTCGGCGCGAAGAAGAGCTTCCCGGTGAAGCTGATCGCGGTGCAGGACGACGAGGCCATCGCCGCCCGTACCGGTTCGACGGTTCGCCCCACGCCCGAAGCGATCAACTATGACAAACTCGGGGTCGCCGTCGCCCCGGTGCCCCCGGAGCTTGCGAAGCGAGCGGAGCTTGGCGACCAGTTCCGCCGCGGGCTGCTGGTGACCGATGTGAACGTCGGCGGACCGGCGTACAAGAAGCTCATCGAGGAGCGCGACATCATCGTCGAGATTCTCAACCCCGCCCCGCGCCGTCCGGTGACTTCGCAGGGAGAGCTCGAAAAGGCCATCGGGAGCCTGAAGAGCGGGCAGTACGTCACGGTCCTCGTGTACAACATCGACGGGCAAGCGACGCGCGTGGAAAGCCTTCGCGTGCAGTAGCCGGCGGAGCCGCATGACGTGAGGGGCCGGGCGATTGCCCGGCCCCTCATGTTGTCCCGATGGGCTGGAGCGGATCGCACGCCTGCGATACTGTTGAATCACGCGAGCGTGGCGGAACTGGTAGACGCGCCAGCCTTAGGAGCTGGTGGGGCAACCTGTCCGGGTTCGAGTCCCGGCGCTCGCACTGCATCCTGCCGTTGGCCGGTCGCACGCCGCACCGCTTGGCGCGGGGCGCCCGCCTAGAACGCGTAGCCGAGCGACAGGCGTGCCGTGGGGTATGCAAACGTCGGATCGCGGAACTTCTCGGAATCGATGAACAGCTTCTTTGCGCCCGCACCGACGCCGACGTAATACGTCCGGCTCTCCCCGAGCAGCAGGTTGTAATCGACGCTGATCCCGGCGGTGCCCGCACCACCGGTGTGCGTCTCCCTCTCGCCGCCCAGTGCCTGGTTGAACCAGCTTTCGCTCACCTTGGTGTAACCGCCCTGGATGCCGAACGCGAACCCGGTCAGGGCGTGGCCCTCGGGGTAAAATCGCAGCTTCAGATCGCCGGACGTATACTTGAACTCATTGTCGCTGCCGTACCCCCAATGGCTCCCGCCGGCGCCTAACGTGACTTTCGAGCCGACCCGCTGCTCGATTTCTCCAGCGTAGAGGGTGATCATCGCACTCAGCGGCTGGAACGAGATCACCGTCGAGCGCTGTGGAACGGCCGATTGTGCGGCTGCCGGCGCCGCCCCGAGCAGCGACACGGCGGTCAGCAACACCACGGATGCCGTACGCATTCTTATCTCCTCGGATTTGGGGGTATCCTGCCATCCGGAAGACAGATATCGGGGCTGTCGAGTCACAAATCTGCCGCCCGGCTCACCCTCGCGCGCGCCGGGTCGGGCGCGCCGCGAGTCCCGTAGAATCGCGTCGCGCGCGAGTCGCGCTGACGTTAGGCGAGCCGGGCGAGTCATCCGCGCCGACATCTGTTTCGCGCGCGTCGCCCACAACCTGTGCCACGACGCTCGGAGCCGTCGGTTCGACGTCGAAATCGCCGATCGGCCGTGCAGTGGGAACCGGGCGAACGGGTGTGGTTTTTACCTCCTGCGCCTCATGGGGTGGCGCCCGTGCACTCGATACCGATGCCACTAGCCGAGCCAATCGCCGACGCCCAACATTGTGAACGGGTCACGCGCCGACATGCGCGGACCTTCACGCTGGCGAGCCGCTTCCTCCCACCGGAGAAGCGCCGCGCCGCGTTCGCGGTGTACGCGTTCTGCCGGACGATCGACGACATCGTCGACAACGCCTCGCCCACCGATCCGGCCCCGATCGCCGCGATCGATGCGTACCGTGCGCTCCTCGATCGGACCCTTGACGGCGCGCCCCGCGGCCCGGTGTTTCGCGAGCTGGCGTGGGCCGTCGCGCGCTTCGCGATTCCGGCGCGCGTTCTCCACGATCTGATCGACGGCGTCGCGCGCGACGTGCACGGAGCCGCGCGCCCGGCGACCTGGGACGAGCTCGCGCAGTACTGCGAGGGGGTGGCGAGCACGGTCGGCGAGATGTGCGCGTACGTGTTCGGTGTGCCGGGCGACAGCGGCGCAACCTCCCGGGCCGTCCGTTACGCTCGCACGTTAGGCATGGCGATGCAGGTGACCAACATCCTCCGCGACGTCGGGGAGGACGCCGAGCGCGGACGCTGCTATCTTCCAGCCGATGAACTGGCCGCGTTCGGGCTCACCCGGGAAGACGTCCTCCGTGGGGGAGCCGCGCTCGCCCGCGACGAACGGTGGCGGCCTTTGATGGCGTACCAGATCGGCAGGGCTCGGGCACTTTACGAGGCCGCGGCGCCCGGGCTCACGATGCTCGCGAGCGATGCGCGCCGATGCGCGGTCGCCTGCGCGCGCGGATACGCCGCGATCCTCGATGCCATCGAACAGCAGCGGTATGACACGTTGACACGACGCGCCCGCGTCACCACGGCGAGGCGTGCCGTGCTCCTGTTCGAGGTCTGGCGGGACGGGGGCACCCGTGTGCAGCCGCTGCCGGGCGGCGAGGGACCATTCCTTCGCTGGGACGGCTCGCTGCGCCTTCCCGGGAGCGCCAAGTGGGCCTGAGCCAGAACATTGAAATGCCTGGCACCGCGAAGGGCTCGCCTGCCGATCGCGCGGCGACGGGGATGCTCATCGCGCATGTCGTGCTCATCCTCTTCAGCACCTTCGCCCTGACGACGTTCCTCGCCGGCGACCCGCCCGCGTGGCTCCAGACCGACTCCAGCCAGCTGGCGCTCCGGATTGGATGGAAGTACTCGGGGCCGACGTACGTCGTGTTCGGAGCGCTCGCTGCACTGCTGCATGCGGCCGGGCGCATAGGATGGCAGCGCGCGCTGCTCCTCGCAGCGGCCGGTACGCTGATCTCGCTGGCCGCCGAGCTGACGGGGACCAGCACGGGACTCCCGTTCGGGCCATACAGCTACACGCCGATCCTCGGGTGGCGAGTCGCCGGGCTCGTGCCCTTCCCGATTCCGCTGTCCTGGTTCTACATGGTGTACGGCTCGCTGGCGATCCTCGGCCGCTTGTTGCCGGCGCGCGATGACCTCCGGACGCGGCTCGTCTGGGGAGCGTTAGGCGGTCTCACCCTGACCGCATGGGACGTCTCGATGGACCCGGCGATGTCGTTCGCGACTGCACACTGGATCTGGCATGTGCGGGGCTCCTTCTACGGGATGCCGCTGCTCAACTGGTTCGGGTGGTGGTTGACCGGGAGCATCGTCGCGTTCGCGATGGTGTCGATCGCGCGGCCACGGGCCATCGCGGCGCACGTTTCACAGTCCGCGCTGCCGCTCTGGTTGTACGCCGTGAACGGCGTCTTCCCAATCGCTATCTGCCTGCGCCACCAGCTGTGGTGGGCTGCAGGGCTCGGCGCGGTCGCGATGGCCGTTCCGTTGGGGCTCGCGTTGCGCGCGGGTCGCCGGATGCCGGCTGTCGCTCCCGCCAGCGATCGCGCTGCGTCAACGGACGGCGCGCGGCACGCGTCACCGGCCGTCTTCGGCAACTGACCCGATGCGCGTCGTTGTCATCGGCAGTGGATTCGGGGGATTGGCGGCCGCGATTAGGCTGCGCGCGGCGGGCCACGAAGTGGTCGTGCTCGAGCGGCTCGACAAGCCGGGCGGGCGAGCGTACGTCTTCGAACAGGACGGCTTCACTTTCGACGCCGGCCCG
The DNA here is from genome assembly GCA_031359795.1 of Gemmatimonadaceae bacterium. Classification (GTDB taxonomy): domain Bacteria; phylum Gemmatimonadota; class Gemmatimonadetes; order Gemmatimonadales; family Gemmatimonadaceae; genus JABFXC01. The sequence continues at coordinate 44,432 of JANMAM010000100.1, read as the reverse complement.
ACGATCATAACGGCCCCGGCACTGATCGACGACCTCTTCCGATTGAGTGGTCGCCGGATCGCCGACTACGTCACCCTCGCGCCGATCGACCCCTACTACAACATCCGGTTCGAGGATGGATCGGTCTTCACGTACGGGAGCGACCGGGCCGATGTCGAGCGGCAGGTCGGCGAGTGGAACGCGACGGATCTCGAGGGATACCGCCGCTTTTCAGCGGAGGCTGAGCGGATCTTCGACGCCGGATTCCCGCTGATCGACAAGCCGTTCACGCGAATCCGCGACATGCTGCGCGTGCTGCCCGAGCTGGTGCGGTTGCGGGCCGACCGCCCTGTCGCGCGGATGGTCGAGCGGAACATCCGCGATCCGCGGCTGCAGCAGGTCTTCGGCTTTCACCCGCTGCTGATCGGCGGGAATCCATTCGATACCACATCGGTCTACGCGATGATCCATGCTCTCGAGCGGCGCTGGGGAGTCTGGTTCGCAATGGGCGGAACTGGCGCGCTCGTACGAGGCCTCGCGAAGCTGCTCGTCGACTGCGGAGCAACACTCCGGCTGAACAGTGACGTGCAGGAAATCCTCATCGACGACCGGACGCGACGGGCTCGCGGCGTCAGGCTTTCGACGGGTGAAATCGTCGCTGCGGACATCGTGGTCAGCAACGCCGACATCGCGACCACCTATACGCGCATGATTCCGCGCGCCGTTCGGCGTCGCAACAGCAACCGGCGCTGGCGCCGAACGCGCTTCTCGATGTCGCTGTTCGTGCTCTACTTCGGTACGAACCGGAAATACGACGACGTGGCGCACCACGAGATCCTGATGGGGCCGCGCTACGAGGGACTGCTCGGCGACATCTTCCGAGGTCGGGCGCTATCAAAGGATTTCTCACTCTATCTGCATCGCCCGACCGCGACCGATCCGACACTCGCTCCCGACGGCTGCGACGCGTTTTACGCGCTGGCGCCGGTGCCGAACCTCAAGTCGCCGACGGATTGGGCCGACGCGGCAAAGCCATATCGCGACTCGATCGTGCGATATCTCGAGGACCGCTATCTCCCGGGTCTCTCCGCGGCCATCGTCACCGAGCGCGTCGTCGACCCGCGTTATTTCCGGGACACGTTAGGTGCGCATCTTGGGAGCGCGTTCAGCGTCGAGCCGGTGCTCACTCAATCGGCGTGGTTCCGTCCGCACAATCGGAGTGAGGACGTGCCGAACCTCTATTTCGCCGGAGCGGGAACCCACCCGGGCGCGGGTTTGCCGGGCGTCATCAGCTCGGGAAAGATCGTGGCGGATCTGGTGGCCGCGACGATGTAGATGGATTGCGGCGCGGGGGCCACGAACCTGGCCGGTGCGTTGACTCCACCCTGTACACCCCCCGGTTATCTTTAGGGCAGGGGGCGGACTCCGCTCCGGATACGACAATCTCCGAGCGCCATGGAAATCCAGATCAAGACGAAGAAAAGCGAGGGGCTTGAACGCCTGCTCGAAGTATCGGTCCCCGTCGAGACCGTGCGCGACGCCGAAGACAAGGCGGCGCGCAAGTACGCCACTCAGGCCCGACTGCCCGGCTTCCGCCCGGGCAAGGCTCCGGCCGCGATCGTCCGGAAAAAATTCGGCGAAGCGATCCGCCAGGCTGCACTCGAGACGCTCGTGCAGGACGCGTTCAAGGAAGTCATGGAGCGTGAGAAGCTCCAGCCAGCCTCGCAGCCGCATGTCCACGACCTCCAGTTTGCCGAGGGGAAGCCGCTCACGTTCGAGCTGCACGTCGAAGTTCGCCCGGAGCTCAAGCTCGAACGGACCACCGGATTCCGGGTGAAGCGGCCGCACCAGGAAACCGGAGAGACGCAACTTCAGGAACAGCTCGACGCGCTGCGCGAGCAGCGCGCGGCATGGAGCCCGGTCGAGGGCAAGCCGATGCCCGGAGACCAGGTGACGGTGAACCTGGCGACCGCCGAGGATGGCGGCGCGATGAGCGACGGAAAGGAATACCGCCTCGTCATCGGCGAAGGTCAGGCGATCGCGGCAATCGAGGAGCTGATTCTCGAGGCGAAGCCGGGCGAGACGATCGAGCGGCCGGTGAAGTGGCCGGACGACTTCCCCGACGAGGCCCAACGCGGCAAGACGAAGCCGGTCCGCGTCGAGCTCCTCGATGTCAAGCGGAAGTCGCTGCCCGCGCTCGATGATGCCTTCGCCCGCGAGGTTGGTGACTTTGACTCGCTCGAGGCGCTGCGCACGGCTGTGAGGGCGGATCTCCAGTCACACGCCGAGCGCGACACCGAGTCGCAGCTCCGCCAACAACTCCTCGACGAAGTAATCTCCGCGAATCCGTTCGACGTACCCGAGGGCTGGGTCGCGGAGCTGAGCGAGGCGTATCTCAAGCAGTTTCAGGTGCCGGAGGCCGAACGCGGGCGCTTTGCGCAGGAATTCCGGCCCGTCGCCGAACGGCAGGTGCGGCGCGACCTGGTGATCGAGACCATCGCCGAGCGCGAAGGGCTGACCGCGACCGAAGCGGACATCGACGACCGCGTCGCCGACGTCGCCGCGAAGCGCGGGTCGAACCCGTCCGAGGTGTATGCCTCGCTCCAGAAGGCGGGACGGCTGCGCGAGATCGAGCGGAGCATCACCGAGGAGAAGGTGTTCACGTGGTTGAAGGAACGGAACACGGTCGAGTAGACCGCGCTCCGCCTAACGAGGTACGCAACAACCCAGAACTATCACAGGGACGATGAACGAAATGGCAACGATCTATCCGCCGTATGTGATCGAGCGCTCGAGCCGTGGCGAGCGCACGTACGACATCTTTTCGCGGCTCCTCATGGACCGCATCATCTTCCTCGGGACGCCGATCAACGACGACGTCGCGAATATCATCATCGCGCAGCTTCTCTATCTGCAGGCGGACAACCCCGACCGGGACATCCACCTCTACATCAACTCACCTGGCGGGAGCGTGTCTGCCGGCTTGGCGATCTACGACACGATGCAGTTCCTGAAGAGCCCGGTGAACACGATTTGCATGGGGCTCGCGGCGAGCATGGGGGCGTTCCTGCTCGCGGCCGGTCGCAAGGGCAAGCGCTTGGCGCTTCCGCATTCCCGGATCATGATTCACCAGCCCTCGGGCGGCGCGCAGGGCACCGCGGCCGACATCGAGATCCAGGCGCGCGAGATTCTTTACCTGCGGCACCAGATGAACGAGCTGATGTCGAAGCACACCGGCCAGCCCGTCGAACAGATCGAGCGTGACATCGTTCGCGACAAGTTCATGAGCGCGCCCGAGGCCGTCACGTACGGATTGATCGACACCGTCATCACGCACCGTGGCGAGATTCCGGTCGAGCCGCTGCCAGCAGCGGTGAAGTAAAACCGCTATTGTCAATGGTGTTCGGGCATGTGAAAGATTTCACGATGCCCTGCGCCGAATGATGTTGCTTGACCGCTTCGGCGGCGTCTGTTAGTTCTCGTGAGGTCGCTGACGCTGGCGCCCCATCGCGTGCCCCCCGTTTCCGAGCGCCATGTCGCACGATAAACATCTTCGTTGCTCGTTCTGCGGAAAGTCCAAGGACTCGGTCCGGAAGTTCATTTCAGGCCCGTCCGTGTACATCTGCAACGAATGCATCGCGCTCTGCAACGAGATCCTGGCAGAGGACGAGGAGCGCGAGGTTGCGGAGGCAATCACGCAGGTCCCCTCTCCGCAGGAGATCAAGGACGTACTCGATCAGTACGTCATCGGGCAGGAGAAAGCGAAGAAGGCCCTCGCCGTCGCGGTCTACAACCACTACAAGCGCATCAACGTACAATCGGTCCGGGACGAGGACGTCGAGCTCGACAAGTCGAACATCCTCCTCATCGGTCCGACCGGAACGGGCAAGACGCTTCTTGCCCAGACGCTCGCCCGCATTCTCGACGTTCCGTTCACGATCGCCGACGCGACCACTCTCACCGAAGCCGGATACGTCGGCGAGGACGTCGAGAACATTCTCGTCCGGCTGCTCCAGGCTGGTGATTTCAACGTCGCCGAGTGCGAGCGTGGCATCGTCTACATCGACGAGATCGACAAGATCGCTCGCAAGAGCGAGAACCCGAGCATCACCCGCGACGTCAGCGGTGAGGGAGTGCAACAGGCGCTCCTGAAAATTCTCGAGGGCACGGTGGCGTCAGTGCCGCCGCAGGGTGGCCGGAAGCACCCCCAGCAGGAGTACATACAGATCAACACGAAGGACATCCTCTTCATCTGCGGAGGAGCGTTCGACGGTCTCGAGAAGATCATCGAAGCGCGCACGGGCCGGAAGCAGATCGGCTTCGGCAACACGAGCATCGGCGGGACGGGTAGCAAGGGCGAAGTCGCCCGCCTCGACGATTCGGACATCAAGAAGAATCCATTCGTCGAAGTGGAGCCGGATGACATGCTGCGCTACGGGCTGATTCCCGAGCTCGTCGGCCGTCTCCCCGTGACGGTCGCACTTCAGGCGCTCGATGAGGAAGCACTCGTCCGCATCCTCAAGGAGCCGAAGAACGCGCTGACCAAGCAGTACACGAAGCTCTTTGAACTGGAGAACACCAAGCTCACCTTCGACGAAGCCGCGCTCAAAGCGGTCGCGCAAAAAGCCCTCAAGCGCGGGACCGGTGCCCGCGGGCTTCGCGCCATTCTCGAAGAGCTGCTCACCGACGTCATGTTCGATCTGCCCAGCCGCGAGGACGTGACCGAAGTGCGCGTCACCGAGGCGACGGTGATGAACAAGCAGCCGCCCCTCCTCGAGATCTCGCCGAAGCGGCAGAAAAAAGAAGCTTAGCCGCCCGCCCGGCGGGTTGAGATCAGTCACGGCTTCGACGAAGGCCGGCGCGGTGCGCCGGCCTTCGCGGCTTTTGCGACGGCGACGGCGCGATCCCCACGGCGGCGTTAGATTCACCCCGTGCCCATCTACGTTCGAGACGCCGAGCAGTTCGAGATCCCCGAGCGGCTGCCTGTGCTGCCGCTTCGAGATCTGGTGCTGTTCCCCTACGTCGTGACGCCCCTGCTCGTCGGGCGGCCCGCGACGCTGGCGGCGCTCGAGGCGGCGGCCGCGGAAGAGCGCTGGATCCTGCTCGTCGCGCAGCGAGCGGCCGAGGTCGAAGAGCCCGCGGCGGCGGACCTGCACCGGACCGGGGTGGTGGGTCGGGTGCTCCAGTTCAATCGCCTGCCTAACGGGACGGCGAAAGTGCTCGTCGAAGGCGTCGCCCGCGCGCGGGTGAGTCGGTACGCACCCGGCGGAGGCTATCTCCGCGCGGTCGCCGCTCCAGCGCCATTCGGCAGCGCCGCCAGCCCGGCAGGCCCCGGCGCAACTCCGGACGCCGAGGTCGAGTCGAGCCAGGCGCGAGCGGCGCTCGAGCTGTTCGAGGAGTACGTCGCCCTGCACCGCCGGCTGCCCGCGGAAGTCACCGCGATGGTCCAGGGCGCGCCCAGCGCCGCGCAGCGGGCCTACGGAATCGCGGCGCACCTGACGATCAGCACCGATCGGCGCCAGGAGCTGCTCGAGATCGACAGCTTCGACACCCTGCTCCGTCGGCTGGTCGCCACGCTCACCAGCGAAGTCGAGTTGCTTCGGCTCGAGCGAAAGATCGACGATGACGTGCGCGGCACCCTGTTCCGGAACCAGCGCGAGTTCTACCTGCAGGAACAGCTCAAGGCGATTCATCGCGAGCTCGGTCAGGAGGACGGCGACGACCTCGCCGACCTCGAGACGCAGCTCGCGGCGAAGACGCTCCCCGACGCGGTGAGAGCGCGCGCTGTGCGCGAGCTGCGCCGGCTCCGCAGGATGTCGTCGATGTCACCGGAGTCGACGGTGGCGCGAGGGTTCCTCGACTGGGTGGTCGCGCTCCCCTGGACCGAGCGCACCGACGAGCATCCCGACGTCGCGAAGGCCAAGGCCGCGCTCGACGCGGATCACCATGGGCTCGAGGACGTGAAGGAGCGAATTCTCGACTACATCGCCGTCCTCGCGCTGGTCGAGAAGCCGGAAGCACCGATCCTCTGCCTGGTCGGGCCGCCCGGCGTCGGCAAGACATCGCTCGGCCGCTCGATCGCCACGGCGCTCGGCAGAAGCTTCGCGCGGATGTCGTTAGGCGGCGTGCGCGACGAGGCGGAAATCCGCGGCCATCGCCGGACCTACATCGGGGCGATGCCTGGCCGCGTGATTCAGGCGATGCGTCGCGCTGGCGTCATCAACCCGGTCATTCTGCTCGATGAGATCGACAAGCTTGGGAATGACTATCGCGGCGATCCATCGGCGGCCCTGCTCGAGGTGCTCGACCCGGAACAGAACCGCGCTTTCAACGACCACTTCCTCGAGGTCGACTACGACCTCTCGCAAGTTCTGTTCGTGACGACGGCGAACAGCCTGAGCGGGATTCCCGAGCCGTTGCGCGATCGCATGGAGATCATCCGCCTCCCTGGTTATCTCGATCAGGAGAAGCTCGCGATCGCCAAACGCTTCCTCGTGCCGAGACAACTCGAGCGCAACGGGATCGATCCCGCGCGCGTGACGATCGACGATGCTGCGCTGAATGCGGTGCTCCGTGGATACACGCGTGAGGCGGGTGTTCGAGAGTTCGAACGGCGCATCGCCCGCCTCGCGCGAAAGCTCGCGCGCCGCGAGGCCGAGCATTCGGCGAACCGTCCGATGGACGCGCCACCGAGCCGCCTGACGGTCACCGCGGCCGACTTGCATGGGCTGCTCGGGGTCGCCCCGTTCGACGACGACGACACGTCGCTCGATGACAAGGTTGGAGTCGCCTGCGGGCTCGCCTACACGACGGTGGGCGGAGAGACGCTCGAAATCGAAGTCACCGTCCTGCCCGGTCGCGGGAAGCTGGCCCTCACCGGTACACTCGGCGACGTCATGAAGGAATCGGCGAGCGCGGCGATGAGCTACGTCCGATCGCGCGCCGGTGCGCTGGGCATCGACCGGGAGTTCCACCGGACACGCGACATCCACGTTCACATCCCCGCTGGCGCCACGCCGAAGGACGGACCGTCGGCCGGTATCGCGATCGCGACCGCGGTATCGAGTGCGCTGACTGGCATTCCGGTGCGCGGCGACGTCGCGATGACGGGTGAAGTCACGCTGCGCGGACGAGTACTGGCGATCGGCGGGCTGAAGGAAAAGGCGGTGGCGGCCCATCGTCACGGGATCCGGCATATCATCATCCCGCAGGGCAACGCACGCGACATCGAGGAGTTGCCCGCCGAAGTCCGCGAGTCGGTCGTGTTCCACCCGGTCCGGACGATGGACGAAGTGGTTTCGATCGCGCTTCGCGTGCAGCCGACCGCCGCTCGCGATGCCCTCGGCGCCACGGCGCACTGATGACCCACAGGCCCGAGAATTCGCTCGCCGACGGCAAGGACCCGCTGGTCATCCGCGACATCGAGTACCTCGGCCCGATGGAGTCCGAGACCGGCTGGCGGCCTGACCACAACTATCCGGAGATCGCGTTTGGCGGGCGATCGAACGTCGGCAAGTCATCGCTGATCAACAAACTGGTGCGGCGCAAGAAGCTGGCGCGGGTGAGCAACACGCCCGGCCGGACGCGCGCAATTCACTTCTTCCGGGTCAACGAGGATTTCGTGCTCGTCGATCTCCCCGGTTATGGCTACGCCAGGGTCTCGAAGGAGCGGCGGTCGGAATGGCGGCCGCTGATCGAAGGATTCCTGCGACGCAGCCCCGGCGTCCGTGGGATCGTCCAGCTGCTCGACGCGCGACATGACCCGACCGCCGATGACGAGCAGATGCTCGGATTTCTCGGCGAGCTCGGGCTGCCGACGATCGTTGCGGCCACCAAGATCGACAAGCTGCCGAAGGGCGGGGTCGCCAAGCGCATTCGCGAAATCGGACGGTTGATCGGCATGGACGAAACGCAGATCATCCCATTCAGCGCGATCACCGGCGAGGGGCGCGACGACCTGGCGAGCGCGATCGTCTCGCTCATCGGACAGCCTTCCTGGCGGGAGGAGACGAGTGACGTGGACAGCGGGCAGTTCGGGAGCACCAGCGATGGCATCGAACGTTAGGCCGGCGCGGCGGGGTCCGGGTCGAGCCATGCCGGTCCTCGGCGCCGTCGCCTGGCTGGCGGCGGCGACCGCGTGCGCCAGTCAGCCCGGATCAGCCACGGTCAGCACAACGCCGGCACCCGGAAGTAACCAGTCCCGGCCGGTGACGACCCGGCTCGACACCGCCCCGCCGCTCATCCCCGCGAACTACGGGACGTTGAGGCAGGACGACATCGCGATCCGCTTGCAGGTGAATCAGGTTCAGATACGCGCCATTCCCCTCGACGAAGCGGTGATTCGCGTGCTCGCGCCGGACTCGTACCGCTCGCTGCGCGGACTGCGCGAGAGCCGCCGCGAGGCGGTCGATCGTCTCGCCGCCCGCTACATGCTGCGAGAGCGTAACGTCTGGTTCGTGAGCTTCTACGGCCTCGCGCCCGACGCGCGGTTCAGCCCGGGCGAGCTGACGCTCAGCGTTTCCGGTCGGGACTACCGTCCGCTCGAAGTGATCGCGCTGAGCAACGGCTTCGGCGAGCAGCGCCTGAACGTCCGGGAGACGCAGAGCGCGCTCTACCTGTTCGGAGATGGAATCGACCTGTCTCAGCCGATCGTGGTGCGAATGCAGGGCAATGAAGACGCATCCTGGGGCGCGATTGTGCAGCGCGTCGAGCAGGAGCGCGCGCTGATTCGTGGCCGGGCGTCCGGCCGCACGCCTGGTCCCTGATCTCCACCTCGTCCCACCACTGGCACATCATGGCGTTCCTTCCGCTTCGTCCTCTCGCCGACCGGTCGATCGAGCGCATCGAGCGTGAGTGGCTCGACCGGATCGACCACGAGCTCGCCGACCCGTCGTGTGACCGCGCGCTCCTCTGCCGGCGCACGCTCGCTGACCTCCTCGCACCCGATCACGCGGCGAGCTGGGAGGAGGCAGTGGCCGACGCCAAGCTGGCCATCGGAACGCGGCTCGCGCTCGCCGCGCTCGATCCGCGCAACGTGACCCTCGAGCCGGAATACTACTCCGACTGCGACGATTCGCGGTTCCAGCGTGTCAAGCCGTTGCTCTGGCTCTGGTACTCGTTCGACCGGTCGCCGTTAGGCGGGCAGGCCGTCGACCTTGGCGTGCGGCTGCGTCGCATCCTCGCGCCGCACATCTTCAAGCGCGTCGGCGAGAACTTCAAGGCGTTCCAGCACGTCGAGTTTTCCTTCGGCTACAACATGGAGGTCGGCGATAACGTCGTCGTGCACCGCCACGTCCTGCTCGACGACCGCGGCGGCATCCAGCTCGGCAACAACGTGTCGATCAGCGACTACGCCAACATCTACAGCCACACCCACAGCATCGTTGAGCAGAAGGAGGTCACCAACGCGACCACCGTGCTCGAGGACGGCGTGCGCATCACGTATCACGCCACCGTGCTTGCCGGCGTTCACGTCGGTACGCAGGCGATGGTCGGTGCAATGGCTGTCGCGACCAAGGATGTCCGCCCCTACCATGTCAACGTCGGTATTCCCGCGAAGAGCGTTCGCGTCAAGCCTAACGCTCCGCACCCCGACGTCTGCCTGCCCTCTGCCCGGAAGAAGGAGCAATAGCGATCAGAATCCCGTGGCGAGCGAAACGCGCAGCGTACGCGGGGCGCCGGGCAGGATGTTGTTGTTGCCGTGCGACGTCGGGTAATACCTCGCGTTTGCGACATTCTCGACATTGACCTGCGCCCGCACGTGCCCTAGCACTTTCGTGAACAGTGCCGCGTCGAGCCGAGTGAAGCGCGGAAGTACAACCGCGTTGTCGATCGCGGCGTAGCTCTTCTCCTGGTCGACAATGCCCACCGCCAGGCCCAGTGCGTCGGCGATATCGAAGCGATTCCAGAGCGACAGCGTCTGGTGCGGGACGAGCGGGACCGTCGCCCCGGCGCGCGCCGCAGCCGTGGCGCTGCCGATAATCGCTCGCTGCGAGGCGTACCCCGCGACGACCTGCCAGCGGCGCGTCGGCGCGCCAGCGAGGCCGATCTCGAAGCCCGCGGTGCGCTGCGCACCGGTCTGGACGGTCCGTGACGGGTCGAGTGGGTCCTTCGCCGAGGTGTTCGTACGGTCGAGCCGATAGATCGCGCTCGTGAGTGCGAGCGCCGGCCGGACATCCCACTTTGCACCGATCTCGTAGTTCGTGAAGCGCTCGGGGGCGAGGCCCTGTGTCGTGACCGTCAGCGTCGAAAACTGGTCGCCAGCGCTCGGCAGGTGCGAAATTGCGTAGCTCGCGTAGAGCGAGACCGGCTCGCGCGGCTTGAATACGAGCCCGGCCCGCGGCGACACCATGACGTCATTTCGATGAAGGCGCGTTGCGTCGCGGTGATTGCGCACCGCGAGCGAAAACCGCTCGTAGCGAACACCGAGGATCGCCTGCCAATGTGCCGTCAGCGCCAGCTGATCCTGCGCGTACACCGCCACGACGGTGGTGTGCACATCGTTGTTGGCGTCGGTCGCGCTCTGGCGGAACTCTACCGGTGCGCCGACCGTTGGGCTGGCGACCGTCACTGTGTCGAGCGTTCGCCCACCCGTGAAGTAGCCGGTCTGGCGATAGTTGCCCGTCTGCTGCCGGCCCATCTCGGCGCCGACGAGCAATGTATGCCACACCGGGCCACTGCGGACGGAGTAGGTCAGGTCGGTCTGGTTGAACAGGTTCGCCCGGTCGGTCGCGTTGCTGTATGCCGAGAGCGCCACACGGGCCCCGCCCGCGCTGACTGCCCCGGGGAACACGTTCTGGTAGAACTTGTCATAACGCGCGTACCGCGTCGCATTGCGCACAACTACACGGTTCCGCGCTGCGTGCTCGAGCGTTAGGCTCCCCGATCGAACGGTCGCTTCGGACTGGCTCAGCGCTGGATTTCCGAAGAACGTGGCGACCGGAACCGCAATCGGCCGGCCGAGGAACGACGGAACTCCGCGGTCGACAGCGCGCGTGTCGACGAAATACTCGTATCCAAGGCGAGCCAGAGTACGCCGCCCCAACGCCAGCGTCGCCGTCGGATTCACGCCATAGCGTTTCAGCCGCACGCGATCGCGAAAGCTTCCGGAATTCTCGTACACACCGTTGAGGCGACCGCCCGAGCCAGGGGCGCTCGTGAAACCCAGGTCCAGAGAACTGCGGCGGTGGCCGAACGATCCGCTCTCCACGACGACGTCCCTCGTCGCTGTGCCCGCCTCCTTGGTCACGCGGTTGATCACTCCTCCGCCGCCGCCCCGCCCGAACACCATCGCGTTCGGCCCCTTCAGCGCTTCGATCCGCTCGACGTTGTAGACGTCGCGAAGATACTGCGCGTCGTCGCGCACCCCATCGACAAAGAAGTCTGCGGAGGTGCTGTTTCCGCGAATGGTCGGCGCATCCCGGTGGCCCTCGCCCTGTCCCATTGTCACGCCGGGGATGTAACGCACGACGTCACTCATGCTCGTCATCGCCTGATCGGCGATCAACGAGCGCGTGACGACGCTGATCGACTGGGGGGCGTCGCGGAGTGGGGTGTCGGTCCTCGTCGCCGTCCTCGAACGGGTCGCGGTGTAGCTGTGTTGCACCGCGGGAGCCGTCACCCTCACTTCCTCGAGCGCGACGGGCTTCGGCGCGATGGCGGCACTGTCAGTGCGCGACGTATCGGGGGACTGCGCGGCGACGCTGCGGCCGATGAGCAGGGCGGTGCTGAAACAGATGGTGAGTCGCATGGGCGGCGAGAGGGTTTCCTAATCCAGACAGATCTTGTCGGGATTGCCAGAACCCTAATCGGGAGTGCCTGCGTGCGTCAATGCTTCCCGCGCAACTTTCCTCTAGCTAGACGACGCGAAGCACGTCCTCGACTGCCCCTGCATTGCCCGCGTGGAGGAGCTGGACGATTTCGCGCAACGCCTCGCGCTCACGCGGCCAGGCGAACCGCTCGAGCGCGGCGCCGACATTGAGCCATTCCGAGCGGGTGTGCTCCGGACCGACGGAGACCACCGCCGGCTCGGCGACGAATGCCGCGAACACCACCGCCAGTTGAACGGTGTGCGTCGCATGGAGGTAAAACGGTTGAACCGTCACGTTGTAGAGCCGGGTCGGAGCGAGCCCCGTCTCCTCGCGAAGCTCGCGGAATGCAGCGTCCTCAGGCTCCTCGGCGTCCTCGATTCGGCCGTGTACCGTTTCCCACGCCGTCGGGCAGCGAGTATCGAGCGCGCGTTGCAGTACCAGCACGCGCCACTCGGCCGGGAGCGGCCGGATCACGTAGACATCGATGGTGCCAATCGAGAGATGAGCCATTCGCCGTGTGTCTGCAGATGCGGCGAAAGGTAGCCGACGGCGCGCGCCGGTACGCCTCCTTCCGTTCGCAGCCAATGCCCGACTTACGGGTCGATCAATTCGAACTCGTCGAGCGAGGTGCTGAGCCGACGCAGCGGTGTCTGCGGAAGCGATTCTCGTGCGCGCCGGGCGAGCGCCTCGGTGGCGGGCGGCAGTGGCATGTCGAGGACCCGGGTGACCTCCGAGAGTGAGGTCGTCCCGGCGAGCACGCGCTCGATCCCGCTGTCCCACAGGCGAACCATCCCTCCAGCGCGGGCCGCCGCCCCGATCGTGTCGCTCGCCGCGCTGCTCGCGATCGCGCGCTCGATCTCGGGCGTCGTGACCATCGTCTCCACTACCGCGATACGTCCGCGGAACCCTGTCCGCCCGCAAGCGGGGCATCCGCGCTCCCGCCAGCGTGGCGATCCGTGCGGCAACCATCGGCCTAACGCTGGTCCGGGAACCGCCTCGTCGCGCTCTCGGCAACCGTCGCAAAGGTGTCGCAACAGCCGCTGGGCGATCACGCCCTTCAGTGACGCGGCGATCTTGTAGCGGTCGACTCCAAGATCATCGAGCCGGGCGATCGCGCTGGCCGCATCGATGGTGTGGAGCGTCGAGAGCACGAGATGCCCGGTGAGCGCCGCCTGCACGGCGATCGCCGCGGTCTCGGCATCGCGAATTTCCCCGACGAGAATCACGTCCGGGTCCTGCCGCAGGATCGAGCGAAGCGCGGACGCGAACGTAAGGCCGGTGCGGGAATTGACCTGCACCTGAACGATCCCGGGCATTCGGTACTCGATCGGGTCCTCGACGGTGACGACGTTCACCCCGCGCTGCTGGATCGCGTGCAGCGCCGCGTAGAGTGTCGTCGTCTTGCCCGAACCCGTTGGACCGGTAACCAGCACGAGTCCTTCGCGGATCTCGAGGAGGCCGCGCAAGCGCGCGAGCGCGGCCGGTGACAGTCCGAGCGAATCGAGAGTCGCGCCGCCGGCACGGGTGTCGAGTACCCGCAGCACCACTTTCTCGCCGTGCGCGGCGGGAAGCGTTGACACTCGCAGATCGACCCGCCCCGCGCCGATCGTCACCGTTAGGCGACCGTCCTGCGGTCGGAGCCGGTCCGCGATGTCGAGCCCGGCCATGATCTTGATCCGCGACACCAGCGGTATCCCCGTCTCGATGTCCAGCGTCCGCACGTTCCGCAGCAAGCCATCGACGCGATGGCGAACGGCGACACCCGACGCTTCGCGCTCGAGGTGGATGTCGCTCGCCCGGGCCCGGATGCCGTCGCTGATGAGCGAATCGACCAGGCGGACGATGGAACCGTCAGCGCTGGATTCCTCGCTCGCCGCCTCGGCATGACGCTCGATCGAGTTGATCGCGTCGCCGCTCGTTTCGAGCTCCGACGCGTCGAGCGCGGCGCTGATGGCGATCGGTGACGCGAGCAGCTGCTGGACCGCTCTCCCCGTGGCAAAAGCCAACGCGCGTTCGCAGTCGAAGTCGAAGGGCGTGGCGGTCGCGATCGTCAGCACCGTCGGCCGGACGTCGACAGGCACGATGTGGAAGCGACGCGCCCAGTCGTCGCCGACCAGCTCGCGCGCGGCCTCGGTCGGCGGCGCTCCGTCCCAGATCGTGAGGCCGGAAACCGCCGCTGCCTCCGCGAGGAGCGCGGCCTCGCCCACCGCCTGCCGGCGGACCGCCGTAACCCAGAGGCTGTCTCCTGGCGCCGCCAGAAGCCTCTCGAGTGCATCGGCCGACATCAGCCGCCGCAGGACCGGGATCAACCAGCTGTCCCTGGGCTCGGGAAGAACGCTCGCGCTGTGCATGCCCGCACGATGGCGCCCAGACTCCGTCCGGGCGCCATCGAACGCTTTCACGGCCTGTCATCGGAACGCCGCTAGAGCACGCTCCAGAACTCCCGCGCGACGTCGAGCGAGAACGTCCAGCGTCCATCGCGCAGGCCGCGAGCGACGTCGATCCGGAGCAGCTCGAATGGGCTGAGCAGGCCGATCCCCACCGAGGGAAATGCGCCGCGCCCCCCGTTAGGCGACAGGCCCGCGCCCTCGACCAGCACCGCGTGAGCGAACGGCGCGACCGTGGCCTCGCCAGGCGTGCGTCCAAATCGCCCGAGCGGAAATGAAGGAAAAGGCACACGCTTCCGCAGCTCGATGTGCTGCGCCGCGCCGGTCGTTCCAACGAACGCGTGATAGCCGTAGCCGGGCCCGGACGTCGGCCCGCCAAGGTAGACGAGTTCCTGTACCGGCGCTGCACCCCGGCTGATGACATGCGCAAAAAATGAACGCGACGCGAGTGTCGTTCCGCCTAACGACCGCTCGGCGCGCAGCGACCCCATTACCCGGAGCGTTCGGTCAGCGCCGGCTGAACGGCTCGTCGGCACCGTCCAGCGAACCTCACCGTTTCCGCGGACGGTGAACCCGAACGGCGCCGCGACCGTGGGGCGGTCCACCGTCAGGGCGTAGCGTGTTACATCGACCTCGCCGGCCCGGATCAGCGGCCGGTAGCGCCCGCTCGCCGGAGTGGCGTGAATCGCGAGCGCCTGCTGCCTTTCCGCCGAGCCGTCGAATCGAACGACGAGGCCAGCCGGCAGCGCGAGCGTCGCTCGCACTCCGACGGCGCGCACCCGGAATGGGTCCGTGTAGTCGCTGCCGAACTCCTGCGCCGCGATACTGTTGCGCGCCGACGAGACCTCTGGCTCGTCGCCGACATCCCGCCAATCATCCTGCGCGGTGAACGCGACCCCGCTACCCGCCGCTGTCCGGTAGCCAATCGACGCCTGGCCCTTGGCCCGGCGGTCGTCGGTCCCGTAGCGCCCGCCGAGGCTGGTCGTGATCCCATGGCCCCACCGACGCGCGATGATTCCGCCTAACGCGAGGCCCTCGATCCGGTTGACGCGCACGAGGTCGGACAGGCCCTGCGCGCCGATCGTCGCGCGGCGCTCCCGGGTCAGCGCCTGCTGGCGCACCAGCGCGCGCGCCTCCTCCTGCACTTTCTTCACGTCCTCGTCGGTCACCGCTCGGACATCGCTCGGAAGCGAATCGAGTATCCGGCCGCTGAACCCCTGCCGCAGTCGGTCGCGCGGGACACCGAGCACGATTTCCTGCGGACCGAAGAAGCTCAACGGAATTCCCTTGTTCACCTCGTGGCAGCAGACCTCCCACCGTCCGCGAATGATGCCTCGTACCGGGTATTCCATCCACGAGCCCGTCCGCCGGATCTCGATCTCCTGACGGCTCGGCAGCCAGTAGCGGCCCTCGACCAGCGAGCTTTCGAGCACCACCGAAATGTCCTCGAGCGCCTTGTCACGGAGCGATGCCCTCGTGAAGGAGAAAGCCATCCGCACGACCTGCGCGGTCTCGCGCTCGACGAAGACCGCGCCGATGATGCGCGGCTTCGTATCGTCGCGCGGACGAACTCGAATCACGTCCACGGTGATGGTTCGCCCGGGGATCTGGATTCGCAGCGAGTCGCCGACGGCGAAGTCATAGTCGACGAGTCCCTCCGCGGAAAGCGGGTGCGGCACGTCCACAACCTCGTCGCCGTCGCCCAGCCGGATGATGCTCGGAAAGTTGTTCTGGACGATCCCGAGATGGTCGCGATGATACGCGATGTCGGTGGGCAGGAGCAGCGTATCGCGCTGCCCCATGATCCGCTGCTTGCTGAGGTTGGGCGCGCGCCAGTAGACTTCGAGCGAAAGCTCGTCGGCTTTGACGACGCGCGGCGGCTCGCGAAAACCCTCGCCGATCTGGGCGAGAAACGTCAGGTATCCGTGGGCCTTCGCCTGGTAGTCGACCAGTCCCGAGTCGGCGAGGACGAGAGCACGCCGCTCGGTCGCCTGACGCACGAGGGTCGCGGTCCGCTCGTCGTTCCATGACTGCGCTTCGCCTTCGCTCGGCGCGGCAACCACGAGACACGCGGCGGCTGCCGCCGCCATCCTCGACAAAACGCAAGCACAACGCATGATTCGCGAATATCGCCGCCGTACGAGCGCGTCACAAGCGGGATCGTTCCTAACGCTATCGCGCTCAAGATGAGCTTCGAAGAGTTTCGCGCGCGCGCCGCCGCGGGTGGAATGATTCCCGTGTGGCGCGACTGCCTGCTCGACGCCGACACTCCCGTTTCGGCGTTCGCCAAGCTGCGCCGGGGACCCTTCGCCTTCCTGCTCGAGTCGGCGCCCGCCGGCGGCGAGACCTGGTCGCGGTACACTTTCCTCGGCACCGAGCCGAGGGGCGCATGGCGGCTTCGCGATGGAGTCGTGGAGGACTGGTCGGCCGTCGCCGGCTGGCACAACGCACGCCGGCCCGCCGATCCGCTCGATGACCTGCGCTCGCTGCTCGATGCGTACACGCCGTCCGATGTTCCCGAGCTCGGCGCGTTCTGGAGCGGCGCAGTCGGCTATTTCGCGTACGACGTCGTCAGGCTCATCGAGCAGTTGCCGCATGCGCCCCCGGCGGGACCCGGCGTCCCTGACGGGATCTTCGTCTTCACGCGCGCGGTCGTCATCATCGACAACCTGCGCGCCCAGGCGCGGGTTGTCGTCGGGGTGCCAGTGATCAGCGGCACAGGTGACGAGGAACTCCGGCGGTCTTACGACGAAGCGGTTGCGACGGTCGACGAGACCATCGTGCGGCTGCGCGAACCGCACTCGCTTCCCGCACTCGAGCTCGACCGCGGCGCGGCACCGGCTACCGGTGAGTCGTCCTACGAGCGAAACGCATTCGTCGCCGACGTCGAGAAGATCCGTGAGTACATCTTCGCGGGCGACGCGTTCCAGGTGCTTCTCGCGCGACGCATCGTCGTCCCCCACGATTTCCCCGGTGAAGCGCTGTACCGCGCGTTGCGCGTGCTCAATCCATCGCCGTACATGTACCACCTCGTACTCGACGGCGTCGAGCTCGTCGGAAGCTCGCCCGAGTTGCTCGTCCGCGTCTCGGGGAGCCGAGTCACGGTGCGGCCGATTGCCGGAACTCGGCCGCGCGGTCGCACTCCGGGCGAGGACGACGCGCTCGCCGCCGAATTGCTCGCGGACGAAAAGGAGCGCGCCGAGCACGTCATGCTCGTTGACCTCGGACGCAACGACGTCGGGCGCATCGCGCGTTATGGCAGCGTCGAGGTGACCGACTTCATGACCGTCGAGCGATATTCGCACGTGCTCCACATCGTGAGTGAAGTCCGAGGTACGCTTCCCCCGGACGCCAGCGCGATTGACGTCTTTCGGGCGGTTTTTCCCGCCGGGACGATGACCGGCGCACCGAAAGTTCGTGCGATGCAGATCATCGACGAGCTCGAGCCCGAACGTCGCGGTGCGTACGCCGGCGCGGTCGGCTACATCGCCACGGGTGATCGTCGCATGGATCTCGCGATCACGATCCGGACCTGCGTCATCGCCGACGGCGAAGCGAACGTGCAGGCCGGCGCAGGAATCGTCGCCGACTCGGTTGGGGAGCGCGAATGGGAAGAAACCGAAAACAAGGCCCGCGCGATGTTGACGGCGATCGGGCAGGTCCGGAAGGCGCTCGGGATCGGTTCGGGCTGATCCCGGTGCTTCGTGCGGGTGACTTCCCGCACGAACCAGGCGATTTGCTCCGCGGGCGCTAGGCGCGCGGAGCGTCCCTCGTCATATTTGGGGCAATGCCGTTCAAGCTGATCAGCACAGAGGGAGAGCAGACCTTCGAGCTCCGTTCCGGTGGAACGCTCGTGGTTGGCCGCGCCCTCAGCAGCGATATCCCCGTCCTCGATCCCACGATCTCGCGTCGCCACGCCGAGGTCGTGTGGGACGGAACGGGCGTTCATGTCCGGGATCTCGGGTCCAGCAATGGGACCTTTCTCAACGGGATCAAAGTCGACGCGGCGAAGATCTCGCCAGGCGATGTCATCACCTTCGGGAAGGTGCCCTTCCGCCTGAAGGAGAGCGCTGGAGACAGCCGGCAGGCAGCGATGGACACACCGGCCTCGTTTGGCCCCCCGGTCGCAAGCGGCGCGACGATCGTGCGCGCGCTGCCGGTCCGCGACTCCCGGCAGCCGTTCGGGGCGATCCGGGCCAGCAGCGCGACTACCGGAGTCGTCGAGGAAACGACGCTGGCCCGCAGTCATCATGAAAAGAACGAGCAGAAGCTTGCGCTGCTCCTCGAGGTATCGAAGGGGTTGACGAGTGCCGTTGATGTCGATGCGCTGCTCGAGAAAATCGTCGGCGAGGTCTACAAGATTCTCGACGTCGATCGCGTCGCGATCCTGCTCGCCGACGACAAGATGGAGCTTCAGCCAAAGATCGCTCGCGACAAGCGCGGAACCACGGCGGGCAAGATGGTCCCGCAATCGATCGTCCGCAAAGTCGTGGAAGAGAAGGTCGCGATCCTGTCAGACAATACGCTCGAGGATCAGCGCTTTGGCGGGCAGTCGATCGTCATGCAGCGCGTTCGCTCGGCGATGTGTGGACCGCTGATCGGGAGCGAGGAGCGCGTGCTCGGCGTGTTGTACGTCGACAACCTGACCACGGCGCATCGCTTCGGGGAGGAGGATCTCGAGTTCCTGATCGCGTTCGCCGGGATCGCCGGAGTCGCGATCGAGAACTCGCAGTTTGCCGATCGCATTCGCCGCGAGACATTGGCGCGCAGCAACTTCGAGCGGTTCTTCGCGCCCGGGCTTGCCGCGCGGATCGCCAGCTCGCCCGACGCGGTCAAGCTCGGTGGGGAGAAGCGGCAGGTCGCGGTGTTGTTCAGCGACATCCGCGGATTCACGGCACTCTCCGAGACCATGACCCCGGAGGAAATCGCGAGCCTGCTCAGCGAGTACTTCACGGAGATGGTGGAGTGCGTGTTTCGTAACAACGGGACGCTCGACAAGTTCATCGGCGATGCGGTGATGGCACAGTGGGGCGCACCAATCGGCGAGCCCGATGATGCCGACCGGGCAATGCGCGCCGCGATGGAAATGATGACCGCGCTCGAGGAGTTGAATGTGCGCTGGCGAGCCGCTGGGCGCCCCGAGCTGGCCATCGGCATCGGTCTGAATTTCGGCGAGGCATTCGCTGGCAACATCGGATCGGAGCGCCGTCTCGAGTTCACCGTCATCGGTGACACCGTCAACACGGCGAGCCGCCTCTGCTCCGCCGCCGATGCCGGAGAGATCCTGCTCTCGGACGACTTCCGGCGCGCGCTCCGCGATCCACCACCGCTCGCCGAGCGCGCTCCCATCGAGCTCAAAGGCAAGAGCCAGCGGATCCCGCTTTACTCCGTCACGACGCCGTGAGCGCGTCGCTCGACGCGACGCCGTCGGGCTATGTCCGCGTCGGTGTCGCGCCCCGTGAGGCCGTGGTCCGCGAACGTGAGGCGAACGATGTGCGTGCGATCCTGACCGCGAGCACGCTGCACGGTTGGGCATCGAATGTGTACGGCGCGCACCTCTACACTGGCCGTGCGCCCGCGTACGGCGTAACGCTACCGGGCAGCGGCACCCGTGTCGTCGTCAGGCATGCCCGCCACGGCGGGGTGCTGGCACCGGTCACGGGCGATCTGTTCGCCGGCGCCGGACGCGCGCCGCACGAGTTGGAAATGTCCGCTCGTCTGGCCAACGCGAAGGTGCCGACCCCCGCGTTTGTCGGCTACGCGGTCTATCCCGCCGTGCTGGGGATGTCACGGATCGACGTGCTCGTCGAGGAGATTGCCGGCGCGCGCGATCTCGCGAACGTCGTCGGCGACGTTGGCGTCACTCCGCCGCTCATCGAAGCGACGGCGCGGCTGCTCGCGGCGCTCGCCCGCGCCGGCGCGCGGCATGAGGACCTCAACCTCAAGAACGTGCTGATCTCCCGGCCAGTGCTGCCTGACGGGCTGGCGAGCGAGCCGACCGCCTACGCGATCGACGTGGATCGGGTCTCGTTCGGACATCCCCGCGTCCGGGCGATGGAGGCGAATATCGCTCGCCTCGCGCGCTCGGCCCGGAAGTGGCGCCGCGGCCGCGCGCTCCCGTTCGATGACGAACAGATTGCCGCGCTGGCGCGCCGTGCCCGGGAGCTCGCCGCCGCATGAGCGACATTCGCCTCGACCGCGTCGCGATCATCATGATGAGCGCGGTTGGCGACGCGGTGCATGTCCTGCCGGTGATCAACGCGATCAGGCGCGCACGACCGGCGGCGCGCATCAGTTGGATCATGCAGCCGGGCCCCGCCGGCCTCGTCCGCGGCCACGAATCGGTCGACGAGATCCTCATTTTCAATCGCGCCAGGGGGCTGCGGGCGTACGTCGACCTCCGCCGCGATCTCTCCGCCCGGACGTTCGACGTCGCTCTCGCGCTCCAGGTGTACTTCAAGGCTGGCATCGTTGCCGCGATGACGCCTGCCGAGGTGAAGCTCGGCTTCGACCGCACGCGCGCGCGCGACCTCAACTGGTTGTTCACCAATCGCCGCATCGAGCCGCATCCGATGCAGCACGTCCAGGATCAGTACCTCGAGTTTCTTCGGCCGTTAGGCATTCCAGTCGATCCGATCCAGTGGCGGCTCGGACCGTGGCCCGAGGAGCGGCCATGGCAGCGCCAGTTTTTTGCGCCGCTCGAGCGCCCTGCCGCGAGCATCGTCGTCGCGACGAGCAAGGCTGAGAAGGATTGGATGCCGGACCGCTGGGCGGCAGTCTGCGATGCGCTCTGGCACGACTTCGGATTGCAGCCGGTGCTCGTCGGCGGACGATCCTCGCGCGAGCTGGCGGCCGAACGGGTCATCCTCGACACGACCCGCAGCACGCCGGTCTCCGCGTTAGGGAGCGGGCTGCGCAAGCTCGTTTCGATCATCGACGGCTCCGCGCTCGTGCTGTCCCCGGACACGGGGCCGCTCCACGTGACCGTCGCCCTCGACCGGCCAGTAGTGTCGCTGATCGCCTACTCGAATCCGAAGCGGGTCGGCCCGTACCGGAAATTCAGGGACCTGATGGTCGATGCCTACGGTGATCCGGGCGAAGACTATCCAGTCTCCATGGAGAACCGCCCGGGGCGGATGCCGCGCATCACCGTGCAGGACGTGCTTGACCGGGTGGAGCGCTGGCGCCGGGACTATGCACCGCGCTACGGGATGGGTGCGGTCTCGACCAGCCGGCCAAACTCGTAGCGCAGCCCTACCCGACCGAGCAGGCGCACGAGCAGGTTCAATGCGAGCCCCATGACCGCGAAGTAGTCGCCCTCGATTCTCGACACGATCGTCGCGCCGTACCCCTGGATGCCGTACGCGCCCGCCTTGTCCATCGGCTCGCGTGTCGCGATGTAGGCCGCGATCTCCTCATCGTCGATCGCGCGGAACGTGACCCGCACGCGCTCGACCGCACTCTCGAGTCGCGCTCCGCGGGCGACGGCGACAGCGGTGAGCACGGTGTGCGACCGGCCGCCGAGCAGCCGAAGCATGCGCGCCGCGTCGCTAACGTCCGCCGGTTTCCCGAGTATCGCTCCATCGACGACGACGATGGTGTCGCTTCCCACCACCACCGCATCCGAGCCGACCGTTCCGCGGAGTGCGGTCGCCTTGCCTCGCGCCAGCCGCTCGCAATGAACTTCCGGCGTCTCCCCCGCCAGATACGACTCGTCGATGTCGGCCGGCCGCACGTCATGCGCCAGTCCGATCAGCGCCAGAAGCTCCCGCCTCCGCGGAGACTGCGATGCGAGGATGAGCTCGGGCGCGACAGTCATCGCTCGAGCCACAGCGTTACTGGTCCATCGTTCACCAGCTCGACGTCCATCATCGCTCCGAACTCCCCGGTCTCAACGGTCACCCCTTTTTCGCGGAGCATCACGACGAACCGCTCGTAGAGCGGTCGTGCCACCTCCGGACGTGCTGCGGCAATGAAGCTCGGCCGCCTGCCCTTTGCGGCCTCGCCGTAGAGCGTGAATTGCGACACGGCGAGGAGCGCTCCACCAACGTCCCCGAGCGCGAGGTTCATCTTGTCCTCCGCGTCGCTGAACAGTCGGAGCCCCAGGATCTTCTCGGCCATCCACGCGGCCTCCAGCTCGGTGTCGTCGTGCGTCACGCCGACCAGTAGCAGGTATCCCCGGCCGATCCGGCCCGCGAGCCTCGGATGTGCCCCGGCGTCGCGAACTCTCACCTCCGCGCGGGACACTCGCTGCAACAGGATTCGCATTGGGCCGTAACCTAATGCCTCGGTCACGCACGCACGAGGGGGCGCACCGTTAGGCGGCGCGCCCCCTCCCTGCCGCCGCCCAACCGCTACTCGACCGTGACCGACTTCGCCAGGTTCCGCGGCTGGTCGACGTTGAGCCCCCGCTTCGCGGCGATGTAGTACGCCAGCAGCTGCAATGGGATCGCCGCGAGCACCGGGTAGAGCATGTCCAGCGTCTGGGGAATCCGGAATTCGTGGTCGACGAGCTTCTTCAATGCCGGCTCGTCGCGGCTCGTCAGGACGATGACGCGCCCGCCGCGCGCTTTCACTTCCTGCACATTCGACACGACCTTGTCGAACACGGCGTCGTGTGGCGCGATGAAGACGACCGGCATGTCAGCGTCGATCAGCGCGATCGGCCCGTGCTTCATCTCGGCCGCCGGATACCCCTCGGCGTGGATGTAGCTGATCTCCTTCAGCTTGAGCGCGCCCTCGAGCGCCACCGGGAAGTTCAGTCCCCGGCCGAGGTAGAGGAAGTTCGTCGCGTCCTTGAACTCTTCGGCGACCGCTTCAATCTCCGGCGCACGATCGAGAATTTCCTGGATCTGCGCCGGGAGCTCCAGCATCGCCTGGGCAATCTCGCGGCCCCGCACGACCGAGAGGTCGCGAAGCCGCGCCAGCTTGAGCGTCAACAGCATCAGGGCGATCACCTGGCTGGTGAACGCCTTGGTGCTCGCCACGCCGATCTCGGGTCCGGCGTGCAGGTAGATGCCGCCGTCGTCTTCACGCGTGATCGTCGAGCCGACGACGTTCACCAGCCCGAGCGTCTTTGCGCCACGACGCTTTGCCTCGCGCATCGCGGCCAGCGTATCGGCGGTCTCGCCCGACTGTGAGATCACGATGCAGAGCGTACGCGGCGTGATGATCGGGTTCCGATAGCGGAACTCGGACGCGTACTCGACCTCGACCGGAATTCGCGCGAGCTCCTCGATCAGCAGCTCGCCGATCAGCGCCGAATGCCAGCTGGTGCCGCAGGCGGTGATGACGATGTTGTCGATGTTGAGGAGCTCTTCCTTCGTCAGGTTCAAGCCGCCGAGCTTCGAGAAGCCGTCCTCGACGACGAGACGCCCACGCATCGTATTGCCGATCGTCGTCGGCTGCTCGAAGATCTCCTTGAGCATGAAGTGGGCAAACCCGCCCTTCTCGATCATGTCGAGGTCCCAGTCGATCTTGTTCACGCGCTTCTCGCGCGCGATCGACTGCATGTCGCACACCTTGTAGCCGTCCGCGGTGATCACGGCCAACTCGCCATCATCGAGATAGACGACGTCGCGGGTGTACTGGAGGATCGCAGCGACGTCGCTCGCCAGGAAATTTTCGCCGTCACCCAGACCGAGCAGGAGCGGACTTCCCTTCCGCGCCGCGACGATCTTTCCGGGGTCCCGGCTGCTCACGACCGCGATGCCGTAGGTCCCTTCGACGAGGTGCAGCGAGTCGGTCACGGCCTCTTCGAGGTTTCCGTCGAACGCCGCTTCGATCAGATGCGCGAGCACTTCGGTGTCGGTCTCCGACACAAACGTGTGCCCGTGGTCCTCGAGCATCTTCCGGAGGGCGCCGAAGTTCTCGATAATGCCGTTGTGCACCACCGCGATCGTTCCGGTGCAGTCGTGATGCGGATGCGCATTGCACTCGTTAGGCACGCCATGGGTCGCCCAGCGCGTATGCGCAATGCCGGTCATCCCGAGAACGGGATCCGCCGTCACGACGCTCTCGAGCATCGCGATCTTGCCGACCGCCTTTCGGGTCTCGAGCCCCTTCCCGTTCATCAGCGCGACCCCCGCGGAATCGTAGCCGCGGTACTCGAGACGTTTCAACCCGGCGAGCAGTACCGGGGTCGCCTCACGCGACCCTATGTATCCAACGATCCCGCACATGGTTTTCGGCTCCTGGTGTGGCGCTGGTTCAACGGCCTAACGCATCGAGCGGCACCCGTGACCGCGCGACGAGGTCCTTCGCTTCTGCTGCTGTCGGGGCCTCCGCGATCACCCGGACGATCGGCTCGGTGCCGGAGGGACGAACGTGCACCCAACGGTCGGGCCACGCCAGCCTCAATCCGTCCTGGGTGTCGACTTCGGCATCGGGAAAAGCCCCCCGGAGCGCCTCGTATACCGTCGTCAAGCTCGCGTCGGGCCGGTTCAGCTTGTCCTTGACGATCGTGTAGCGTGGGTGGTCAGCGACGATCGACGACAGTGACCGTCCCTCGTTCGCGAGCAGCTGGAGCACGATCGCGATGCCTAACGGCGCGTCGCGCCCGAGATGCAGCTCTGGAAGGATGACTCCGCCGTTTCCCTCCCCGCCGATCGCGGCGTTCTCGCTCCGCATCCGAAGCGCGACGTTCACCTCGCCGACCGGTGCCCGGATCACCGGCGCGCCTGCCGCGAGCGCAACGTCGTCCACCACCCGACTCGTCGAGAGATTGATCACGACCGGTCCCTTCCGGTGGCGAAGCACCAGCTTGGCCGCCAGCGCCAGCGTGTAGTCCTCCCCGATCGCGCGCCCGGTTTCGTCCACCAGCGCCAGTCGGTCAACATCCGGGTCGACTGCGATCCCGATGTCAGAACCGCTCTCACGAACGAGCCGCTCCAGCTCGCCGAGGTTCTCGGGGATGGGTTCCGGCGGTCGCGGAAAGCGGCCGTCGGGTTCCATGTTGATCGATGCGACCGAGCACCCGAACCATTCGAGCAGCTGCGGAACGATCACCGCCCCCGCCCCGCGGCAGCAGTCGAGCGCAACGCGAAACTTCCGCTTTCGAATACTCGCGTAGTCGATGAACGGCAGCGCCAGCACCGCGTCGACGTGCCTGTTCACTGCCTCCTCATCTGACACGACGTCTCCAAGCTCGTGCCACAGCGCCCGACGGACCCCTGACTCCATCGTCTCGCGCATCGCGGTGCCCTCGATCGCGTCGAGAAACAGTCCGCTCGGACCGATCATCTTTAACGCGTTCCACTCGATCGGGTTGTGACTCGCCGAGATCATGAGGCCCCCGGCAGCGTGGTGATGCTCGACAGCGAGCTGCGTCGTTGGCGTCGTCGACATGCCGATGTCGATCACCGTCGCCCCAACCGACTGGAGCGAACCGACGACGATGCGATGAAACATCGGGCCGGAGACACGGCTGTCACGCCCGACTACGATGAGCTTCGAGCTGCCACCCGCGAGCGCCCACGCGCCAAAACCGGCGGAGAACTTCGCGACGATTTCGGGAGTCAGTGCCTCGCCGACGCGACCGCGCACACCTGAAACGCTCACCATCAACCCCTCGTACATCGCCCCCTCCGTGCGCCGGTTCCGTGAATGGCTAATAATCGCCCGGCGGCGTGGCTGCTGGCACCCCCACACCGCGCCCCGAGGGTTTTACTTCGCGCTACAGCACAGCGTCTTTCCGCTGCAGCCCTCCTCGAACGACGCTCCTCTTCGTGCAGCACGCCCGCCGGTCCAATACCTGGTCGTTCCGAGCCAAGCTCGCGCTCCTCAGCGCCGGCGCCGTGCTCGTAACACTTGTTCTCGTCCTCGTTCCGCTCTACCGCTCCTCCGAGCAGGAGCTCGCGGACGCGCACGGCCGCCGCCTGCTCGCCATTGCCCGGACGACCGCCGCGATGCTTCCTGCCGACACGCTCGACGCGACGGCCGCACCCGATGGCCGCTTCGGATCGGCCTTCACCTTCGGCCGCGCGATGCTGAAGCGGCTTTGGGCGGCGAACGGCGGCGATATCAGCCAGCTTGCGAACGGGCTCGCGGTCGTGCGGCGCGAGGGCGGTCGGTACCGCTACCTGGTGCATTCCTCGTGGAGCGCCGGCCAACCGCAGTACAACCAGCGATGGACTCCCCCCGCCGAACTCGCCGATTCGATGGCGCGTGGCCGCGCCGCGTGGAGCAAGGTGAATGACAGCACGTCCGGAACGATGATCGTTGCGGCAGCGCCCGTCGTGCGCGTGGGCGGTTCACCGGCAGGGTACGTGGTGACGATGATGCGCACCGAAGACATCATTGCCAACCTGCGCGACCGGCTCGTCAAGTTTGCCGTCTATCCCGCGATCGCCCTCGCGCTCGTCCTCTTCGGCGCTGACCTCGCCGCGCGCCGGTTGACCCGCGGTGTCGAGATGGTCGCCGAGCACGCCGAAGCGGTCGCTCGCGGTCAGCTTCGTCACGACCTCGCGTTCCGCGGGAACGACGAAATCGGCTCGTTGGCCGAGTCATTCCGTCGAATGACGCACAGTCTGGCCGACCTCGTCCGGGATCTCGAGGTCGGCGCCACCGAAGTCGCCGCCACCGCCGAGGAGCTCGCATCGGGCGCGCAGGAAATGAGCGCCTCCACGCAGGAAGTCGCCGCGGCCGCACATTCCATCGCTGAATCGGCCGCGATTCAGACGGAGGGCATTGCGAAGATCGTCGGTGTTTCCTCCCGTGTCGTCGACCGCGCAATGCAGACGGTGGAGCACGCGCGATCCGCACAGGCGGCCGCCGACACGATGACCCTCTCGGCGCAGCGAGGCGTCGCGTCCGCGCAGGAAGCGCTCGAGAGCATGGGAGCGATCACCGAGGTCACCAACGAGACAGTGCCCGCCGTCGAGGAGCTTGGCGAGAAATCCCAGCGCATCGGCAAGGTCGCCGATACCATTGCCGCGATTGCACGCCAGACCAATCTGCTTGCCCTCAACGCCGCGATCGAAGCGGCGAGAGCCGGTGAGCACGGCAAGGGATTCGCCGTCGTCGCCGATGAAGTGCGGAAGCTTGCCGGTGAGACCGCGCGCGCGCTCGACACCATTCGGAAGCTCGCTGGCGAGATGCGCTCGGCGTCGCTGCGCACGGGCGAGCGAATCACCCAGGTCAGCGAGCGAGTGAACAATGGCGCGGAAGTCATCCGCACGTCTGCGGCCGCGTTGACCCAGATCGGACGCGAGATCGAGGAGAGCCGCCGAGCCGTTGCGCAGATCGTCGAGGCCGCGGTGTCGCAGCGCGCCGAAGCCGAGGGACTGGCCCGCGAGATTGAAGCGATTGCGGCTGTCGCCGAGACAAACGCATCGACGTCCGAGGAAGTGAGTGCCGTCGTACAGGAGCAGACCGCGTCGATGACGCACGTGACCGAGTCCAGCCAGCATCTCGCCGAAATCGCGTCGCGCCTCAAATCGGCCATGTCCCGTTTCGCAATCTGACGGCTAACTTGCGCGGGTGACCGACCCACTCGCGCTGCTTCCCCTCGCCGCCGCATCGCGCGGGGGTTCGATCGACGACATTCCCGCACCGGCGCTCGTCGCAGCCGGCCTAACGCTCCTGCAGCGCTCGGCGCCATTGGTCAGAGCGCTCGCCGGCAAGCGGTCGGCGCTCCTGCTGCCGACTTCTCCGGCGTTTCTCGTCGCACTCGCTGCCAGTGAGGGCCGCGGTGCCGTGTTGATCAACCCGCTCGCTGCGCCGCGCGAGATCAGCTTCCAGATCGAGGATGCCAGCGTCGGCGCGGTTTTCACCATCGGCGCACTCGCCGGCCGGCTGCCTCCTGACATCACCCGCGTCATCCTCGACGACGCGCCGCGCACTGCCGTGGTCGTCGCCGCTGGCGTCAGTCGCACGATCGACCTCGGCTCCCACTACGCGTTTGACGTCGCCGGTGATCCCGACGTGCCCGGCGATACCGGCGAGGCCGCGATCGTCTACACCTCGGCGATGCATGGCCGTCCGCTCGGTGCAATCCTGACACACCGGAACCTTCTCGCGAACGCGCGCGCGACGATCGTTGCCGCCGCGGTCACCGAGCGCGAACACATGCTCGCTGCTCTTCCCTACTCGCACCTCTTCGGTCTCGTCGCCAGCGGAATCACCGGACTCCTCGCCGGTGCGCGGATCACGACGATGGCCCGGTTCCAGACAGCCCGTGCGCTCGAGCTGCTCGCGGGGGGCTCCGTGACGATGTTCGTCGGCGTCCCCGCGATGTTCATCGCTCTCCTCGCGGCGATCGAACGTGCGGGCCGTCCGTTCGACGGCCGTGCCCTGCGGCTCTGCATCTGCGGTGGCGCCCCCCTCGCGAGGGACGTTCAGGATCGCTGGTTCGATGTCACCGGCATCGAGCTGCATCAGGGTTATGGCCTGACCGAGGCGTCGCCCGTTGCGCTCTGCAACCGGATCGGCACCCCTAACGTGCGTGGAACGTTAGGCATTCCCTTTCCCGGCGTCGAGGTGTCGATTCGTGACGAGATGACCTTCGTACCGCTCCTCGATGGCGCTCGCGGCGAGATCTGCATCCGCGGCGATACCGTCTTCGCCGGCTATGTGCGAGCCGCGGGCGCGCCGCCGCCGCTCGGGCTCGAGGTTCGCGACGGCTGGCTGCGGAGCGGCGACCTCGGCGTGCGACGGTCTGACGGTGCCGTAGTGTTCGCCGGTGTGTCCAAGGCGATGTTCACGCGCAACGGATTCAATATCTACCCCCGCGAAATCGAGGCGGCAGTATCCGAGCTCCCCGGCGTTCGCGCAGCGACGGTGTCACCCATCCCCAACCCGCTCCGCGAAAACGACATCGGACTCGTCGTCGCCGGAACCGTCAGGGAGGCTGACGTTCGGCTTGGGTGCGAGCGCTCGCTCAGCGCGTACAAGCAGCCCGCGACCGTGATCGTCGAGCCGTAACGCGATGCGTCAGTCCGATCCTGGGGACGGAATCCCGCCGCCCTCGACCGCGCGCAGGAACGCATGCACCACATCCGGATCGAACTGGGTGCCGCTATTCGCCCGGACCTCCTCCAGCGCCTCGCCCGTCGACAATTGTGCCAGGCGATAGGGACGCCCGCTCGTCATCGCGTCGTAGGAATCCGCGACGGCGGTGATTCGCGCTTCGAGCGGAATCGCGGCGCCGGCAAGCCCGTCAGGCATGCCTCGACCATCCCAACGTTCGTGGTGCGACCGCACGATGCTCAGCGAGAGCGGCGCTTCGCTCAACAGCGGCGCCAGGATGCGCCACCCCACTGTCATGTGCGTCATGATGTGCGCGTATTCGTCATCCGTCAGCTTGCCCGGCTTGTTGAGCACCGCTTCACGCACGCCGATCTTCCCGATGTCATGCACCTGACCCCCGAGCTCGATCTGGCGCACGACGTCGGTATCGAGATCGAGCACGCGCGCGATTGCCGATGAGAAGTGGCTGACACGGATCGAGTGACCGCGCGTGTAGGGATCCTTCACTTCCAGCGCTTCAGCAAGCGACTGCACGCTCGCGAGGAACAGATCCTCGAGTCGCCGTGCCTGCACCGCGACGCGCTCCTCGAGGCGATCCTGATATTCCCGATTTTCGAGAATCAGCCGCCGCTTCTCGAGCGCCTGCGACACCCGGGCGCGCACCTCTTCGAGGTGGAACGGCTTCGTCAGGTAATCCATCGCGCCCATCGCGAGGCAGCTGACCGCCACCTCGACGTCGGCAACCGCGGTGATCATCACGACGGCGGTGTCGGGATACCGAGCGCGCGTTTGCCGCAACAGTTCGATCCCATCGATCTGCGGCATCCGCAGGTCGGACAGCACCAGCGGAATCGATTCCCGCTGCAGCACGTCGAGAGCCTCGGCACCGTTGCCCGCCTCGCGACACGAGAATCCATCGTTCTGCATCAGGTGAACGAGCACCTGGCGCAGCCGCGGCTCGTCATCGACCACAAGGCAGCGCGGTGCCTCACTCGCCATCGACGCGCTGTTCAGCGGCATGGTTCCGCTCCGCCAGCGACAATCACCTCGGCTTCCTCTCCATTCTCTCCCCGCGAAATGGCGGTCACGTTAGCTTTCAGCTCAACCCTAAACAGAGTAGCCGCATGACCCGCGTCTTCGAAGACGATCTCGCCTCCGGTTTCGGTACCCGCGCCATACACGCAGGGCAGCGCCCCGAGCCGCTCGCTGGTGCGATCATGACGCCGGTGTACCTCACGTCGACCTACGTTCAGGACGGACTCGGCGTGAACAAGGGCTATGAATACGCGCGTGGGAAGAACCCGACGCGTGAGGCACTGGAGAGAAATGTCGCCGCGCTCGAGGGTGGGCGCCATGGCTTCGCCTTCGCGAGCGGAGTTGCGTGTGTCGACTCGATTATGAAGCTTTTCAAATCCGGCGACCACATCGTTTGCGGCGAGAATGTCTACGGCGGAACCTTTCGCCTGTTCGACCGGATCCTGCAGCATCTCGGGCTCTCGTTCTCCTATGTCGATACGCGCGATTGTCAGCGGATCGCCGAGGCCGTGACCGCGAAGACCGTGGCCATTCTCGTCGAGACCCCGACAAATCCGCTCATGCGGATCACCGATCTCGGATGCGCGGCGCAGATCGCGACCAGGGCCGGCGCATACCTGATCGTCGACAACACCTTCGCGTCGCCGTTTTTCCAGCGGCCCTTCGAGCACGGCGCGCACATCGTCTTCCACTCGACGACGAAGTATCTGAATGGGCATAGCGACATGATCGGCGGGATCGCTGTCGTGAAGGACGACGATCTCGCGACCCGTCTGCAGTTCATCCATAACGCCGCCGGGGCCGTTCAGGGCCCGTTCGATTCCTGGCTCGCGCTGCGAGGGACCAAGACACTTCACCTTCGCATGCCGCGGCACGATGAGAACGGACGGCGCATCGCAAACTGGCTCGCCGAGCGACTCGGACCCGAACGGGTCATCTATCCGGGTCTCACATCACATCCGCAACACGAACTCGCGAAGAAGCAGATGTCGGGATTCGGCGGCATGATCTCGATCGACGTCGGAACGAAAGAGCGAGCTGCCACTGTACTGTCTCGGGTGAAGGTGTTCTCGCTCGCGGAGTCGCTGGGCGGAGTGGAGTCGCTGATCTCCCATCCCGCGACGATGACCCATGCCTCGGTCCCCGCCGAGCGGCGTGCTGAGCTCGGGATCACCGACGGGATCGTCCGCCTGTCGTGCGGCGTCGAGGACGTCGCCGACCTGCTCACTGACCTCGAACAGGCGCTGACCGGCCTGTGATTCCCGGCGACACTTTATGGTTGTCCCGGCGTAGGGATCGAATCCTTTCCTGGAGCATTCCGTGGCTGACCGTCAGACGCTGACCCAGATTTCTCCCCGCGCGTGGGAGCACCCGGCCGATCGCGCAGCGCTGAACACTCTTCGCTCGCTGCCAGGCTTCGACGAGGTGCTCCGCAAGGTGCTCTCGGTGCTGGGCGAGAAGGGGATTCGCCAGATTTTTCTCGCCAATGCCGTGAAGGTCGGGCCGACGCAGCGCCCTGCGCTCGATGCGATGTACGCGGAGGTGCTCGCGACGTTGGATGCGCCAATGCGCTACGAGCTCTATGTCTCGCAGAACCCTGAAGTCAACGCGTACTGCATCGGCTTCGACAAGCCTTTCATCGTCGTCAACTCGTCGATGATCGAGATCCTCGAGCCCGAGGAGCGCCGCGCCATCCTGGCGCACGAAGTCGGGCACGCCATGAGCGGGCACGCTGTCTACACGACGCTGGCGTTGCTCTTTCTGCTCGTCGGAACGCGATTCCTGCCCTGGCTCGCCGGCATCGCCTTGCTGCCAATCGAGCTCGCGCTGTTCGAGTGGTACCGCAAGGCCGAATTCTCTGCGGACCGCGCTGCGCTCATCGGATCGCAAGACCCTCGCGCGACGATGAGCGTCTACCTCAAGCTCGCCGGCGGGCTGCGCTACGACGACCAGATCGACCTCGATTCATTTCTGGTCCAGGCGGCCGAGTACGAGGAGCAGGGCGACATCGCCGATCACGTCTGGAAGATTCTGAACACGGCGTTCCGGACCCACCCCTTCGCGACAGTGCGCGCCGCGGAGCTTCAGCGCTGGATCATGTCGGGCGAGTACGACCGCATCCTGCGTGGCGAATACCAGCGCCGGACTGAAGAGCCGCGGCCGCTTGGCGATGACTACGCCGAGGCGGGTGACTACTACCGGCGGCAGGCGAAGGACGCGATGGCGACGGTGAACGACGTCCTCGCCCGCGCCCGCGACGCCTTCAACGAGCGAAAGGCCCGCCGCGAGTGAAGCTGCTCCTGGTCGGGGGCGGAGGACGCGAGCACGCTCTCGCCTGGAAGCTCCGGCGCGACGACCCCAGTCTCGAGATCGTCGCCGCGCCGGGTAATCCCGGAATCGCAGGTCTCGCGCGGTGCGTTCAGGTGCCGGCGACGGACGTCACCCGGCTCCTCGAGCTGGCGCGAAGCGAAGCCGTGGACGTTGTCCTGGTCGGACCGGAGGCGCCCCTCGCTGCGGGCATCGTGGACATCTTCCGCGCAGCGCGTGTCCCGGTCTTCGGACCGACCCGCCGAGCCGCCGAGATCGAGACGTCGAAGCGGTTCTCGAAGGAGCTGATGCTCCGGGCCGGTGTCCCGACCGCGCACGCGGAGCATTTCACCGATGCCGCGGCGGCGAAGGCGGCGGTCCGGCGGTTTCAATTGCCGGTCGTCATCAAGGCGAGTGGGCTGGCTGCCGGAAAGGGCGTGATCGTTGCCGGGAGCACCCGCGAGGCCGATGCCGCGATCGACATGATGCTCCGCGACGGCGCGTTCGGGGCGGCTGGCGAGGTGCTCCTCGTCGAGGAGTTCATGGAAGGGGAGGAGCTGTCGTTGTTTGCGATCACCGACGGGACGGGATTTCTGCCCATGCTCCCTGCCCAGGACCACAAGCGACTCCTCGAGAGCGATGGTGGTCCGAACACCGGCGGCATGGGTGCCTACGCGCCTGTTTCTATCGGGAGCACAGATGTCGTCGCTGCTGCGTGCTCCGCGATCATCGCGCCCACACTCGACGCTCTCCGGGAACACGGTCGGCCGTTCACCGGACTGCTCTACGCGGGGCTGATGCTTACCGCGGACGGACTGAAGGTGGTCGAATTCAATTGTCGCTTCGGGGATCCCGAGACCGAGGCGATTCTCCCGTTGATGCGGAGCAGCCTGCTCGATCTCGTCACCGCGGTCGCGCACGGCGAGTCACTCAACGGGGCCCCGGCGATCGAGTGGGACGCGGCTCATGCCGTTACGACGGTGGTCGCAGCCTCGGGCTACCCGGAGGCTCCAGTAGCCGGCACGGTGATCGGGCTTCCGCCCGAGCCCGCCGGCGTCTATGCGTTCCACGCCGGGACCAGGGTCGGGGCCGGCGGGGGCCTCATCGCCGCTGGCGGAAGGGTCCTCGCCATCACCGCGGTCGCTCCGACTCTCGCCGACGCGGCCACGAAGAGTCGCGACTACGCCCAATCCGTCCAGCTCGAGGGCAAGCAATTCCGCGGCGATATTGGTTGGCGTGAATTGACGCGCGGTGCCCGAGCTCCCTGAGACGGAGACCATCGCTCGCGACCTCGATGCGAGCGTGAGCGGTCACCGGATCGTGGGGCTCGCCGTCACGAAGCCCGACGTCCTCCGGGAGGTTCTCGCGGCCGAGTTCGCGCAACGAGTCGTCGGAACCGTCATCACGCGGTGCTGGCGCCGCGCCAAGCTCGTGGTCCTCGATCTGGACAGCGCCGACCACGTTGTTGTGCAGCCTCGCTTCACCGGCGCGCTACTGATCGACTCCGGCGCTCTACCGGACTCGGAGCGTCGTTTCTCGACCCTCGCCTTCACGCTCGACGACGGGCGACTGCTCCACTACCGCGACATCCGGCGGCTGGGAACGGTCACCCTCATGTCATTGGACCGATTTACGAAGTATTCGTCGGCATTGGGCGTCGAACCACTTGACCCGGCGCTATCCGCCGAGCGATTATCGGGTCTTCTTCGGGGTTCGCGTCAGGCAGTCAAGAAGGTATTGATGGATCAGCGGGTAATCGTCGGAATCGGCAACATCTACGCGAACGAAGCGCTCTGGCGCGCCGGTGTCGACCCGTCGCGGGAGGCGCGCTCGCTGGCGGACGACGAAGGGGTAGCCCTCCACGCGGGGATCGTTTCCGTCCTGACCGAATCGATCGCCGCCCGAGGGACGAGCTTCCGCGACTATCGCGACGCCAGCGGCGGAAAGGGGAGCTTCGTCCAGTCGCTGGCGGCATACGGGCGCGGTGGCCTGCCATGCCCTCGTTGCGGCGCCCGGCTCATCGAGACTCACGCCGTCGACGGGCGGTCCACCGTCTTCTGTGCCCGATGCCAAGAGTGAAGCGGCGCGTTTCCGATTTCCTCGTTCCGACCAGTGAGCAGCAGGTGGCGGTCATGCGCGCCGACGTCCGCGCGCGCTGCGAGGACCGGCCGGGCGTCTACCGCATGACATCGGCCGATGGTGAGGTCGTCTACGTCGGCAAATCGAAGCGCGTGCGGACGCGATTGCTCAGTTACTTTCGGTGCGACCCCGACGAAAAGGGCGCACGAATCGTCCGCAACGCGGCGTCGATCGATTGGGAGTACACACCGAGCGAGTTCGCCGCGCTGCTCGCCGAGCTCCGCTTGATCAAGCAGCTGCGACCGCGCCTGAACGTCTCGATGAAGCGCGACGCGCGACACTTCGCGTTCATCAAGGTGACACGTGGCCCCGCGAGCAAGCTGCTCGTTGTTCGCGGTGCGAGCGATGAGGCGGCGGACGTCTATTATGGACCATTCCACGGCGCGCAGCGCGTGAATGAGGCGGTGCGCGAGCTGAACGACGCTCTCGGCCTGCGCGATTGCGGCAGCGATCGGAAGATGCATTTCGCCGATCAGCCGGAGCTGTTCGAGATCGCACCGCGCACCCCCGGGTGCCTCCGGTTCGAGATTCGAAAATGCCTCGGCCCCTGCGTTGCGGCCTGCACCGTCAACGAATACGGCACCCGCGTCCGGATGGCGCGCGCCTTTCTCGAGGGCGTCGACGACTCTCCCCTCGCGGTGCTCAGGCTGGAGATGCTTGCCAGCAGCGAACGCATGGAATTCGAGCGGGCCGCATCGCTCCGCGACAAGCTCGGTCGCCTCGAGGGGCTTCGCGAGCAGTTCATTCGCTTCCGGTTCGCAATCGAGACGCTCTCGTTCATCTACCCGGTCGGGGGGCACGGCGGGGACGACCGTGTTTACCTCGTCCGGCGCGGTCGTGTACGCGCCGAGCGGCCAATGCCGCGAACGGCCGCTGAGCGCGCTGACCTGCTCGCCCTGGCCGACGACGTGTTCAACGGTGTCGAGTTCGAGGGCGCGTCGGTTCCCACCCACGAGATCGACGAATTGCTTCTGCTGTCGTCCTGGTTTCGCCGCTTCCCCGCCGAGCTCGGACGCACCGAGCAGCACAAGATCGCCCGGGAGCGCACGCTTCGGACCGCCTAACGGCGCCTGCTCGCGAGGATCGTCCCGCGGCAGCGGGCCGCACCGCACGAGCACGGATAGCGGCGCTTCGCGGCCGGCGTGTGCCGCTCCTCGAGCACATACGCGTAGTCGTAGGCGAGCTCCTCGCCCGGAACGACGTCGCGAATTGTCTCGATCCAGATCCGCCCCCCTTCGATGACCGCGTCGCAGTTCGGATCGCACGAGTGGTTGATGAAACGGGCCTCGTTTCCGCCGACCGCTGCATCGACCACGACATCGTCGTCGATCGCGAACAGGAATGTGTGATGCCGTTCACCTTCGACATCGGGATAGCGCGCGTCGGCAGCGGCCGGAGTCAGCCGTTCGCCGGCGTACTCGAGCAGGCGCGTGCCCTCGGGAATCGCGCGAGTCGAGAACGCGCCGAGCCCTTGCATCGGCGAGGGGCGAATCTCGAACGGGATTCCGTCGGCAATCACGGACGAACCGATCTGGCGAGTCTCTTGCACAATTGGCGTCGCGGAGCCGCGAGCGGGTACCGCTCGCGATTGGACGGAAAGCAACGGAGGCCAGCATGGCCACGACCTGGCAGCCAGCAACGATCGTGCAGTGCGTGAGCGTCCGCCCGTGGCTCAGCTACCCGGGGTGCGACGAGCCCGGCGGCTGTCACGACCTCACGTTAGGCAGGATCTATTCCCTCATCGCCGTCGAAGCGAAGGGATCCTTTTACCGGATCGTGGACGACTCCGGCGATGACTACCTCTACCCCGCGTCTCACTTCCGCGAGCTCTAGTTCGCTCTGGAGCGGAGTCGCGGTCAGCGGTCCTCCTCGAGTGGGATCAGTGTCACGTCTGCCTTGCCCTGGTCGATCGTCAGTACGGCCACGCTCGGCGCAAGACTGAATCGCCTCGCGCCGGCAGCGCCGGGATTGATCACGAGTTGCGTCCCGATCCGGGCGACGAGCTGCCGGTGCGTGTGTCCGTAGACGATGACGTCCGCGTCGTACTTCGCGACGAGCCGCTCGGGGTTGGGTGCTCCGACCTCATGTCCGTGGCTGACGTGGATCCGGACGCCCGCGATCGTTCGGTCGATCGACTCGCGGAGCGTGGCACGCCCTGGTGCATCGGTATTGCCGTACACCGCTTCCACCGGTGCGATGAACGCCAACTCGGCGAGAATGTCGTCGGAGCCGACGTCCCCCGCATGAAGAATGAGCTCGACTCCCTCGAGCGCGCTGAACAGCCCCGGCCTGATCATCCCGTGGGTGTCGGAAATCAGACCGATGCGATGCGCGCCGTCATTCATCGGCGTACACCGACGTGGATTGCCGCGATCCCGAGCGTCAGTGAGCGGTACGAAACGTCATCGAACCCCGCCCGGCGCATCCGGGCTACGAGCTCGTCCTCGGCCGGGAACCGTGCGACGGACTGGGGGAGGTATTCGTACGCCGTCCTGTGCCCGCTCACGATCCCGCCGATAAAGGGCAGGACACGATGGAAGTAGGCGTGATACGCGGCGCGCACGATCGGTGAGCGTGGCGTCGTGAATTCGAGAATCACGAAGCGCGACCCGGGTGAGAGCACGCGATGCGCTTCGCGAAGACCCGCGTCGAGGTCGGCCAGGTTCCTTGCGCCAAATGCGACGAGCGCGCCAGCCATGCTGGCATCCGGAAGCGGAAGACGGAGCGCATCCGCAACCACGGGAGCAGCGGCGTGTGCGGGACTTTTCCCAGCGCCTGCGCGCAGCATCGGTTCAGCAAAATCCGCCGCGACGACCCGCCCGCTGAATCCGACCGTGCGGACGAGCGCCGCCGCCACGTCCATCGTGCCGGCGCAGAGATCGAGGTACACTCCCGTCGGATCCCGTTCCCAGCGGAGTGCGCGGATCGCTGCCCTCCGCCAGCGCCGGTCGATGTTCAGACTGAGGACGTGGTTCAACAGGTCGTAACTCGGCGCGATCTGCTCGAACACCGAGCGAACGTAGTCGCGCTTGACTGTCCCTCCCGACGCGGCGTCTCTCGCGATGCGAGCATCGGAATCGTCGCGGGGTGGTTGCGTGAGCGGGGGCGTTGGCATTCAGCGAAAGCTCGTTGGCGCATTCGGACGAGGCAAGCGCGTGGACACATCCGCGCTGGCCGCTTCGCCCGCTTAGGGCTAGTTTGCTCGCGCGGCCGCGCCGCGAAGCATGACCTCCTCCCTCGACCTCCAGAATCTCCCCGACGCCGACGTCGTCGCCCTCGCACAGCAGGGCCGCGAAGTCGCGTTCCGCGAGCTGATCCGGCGCTATGAGCGACCGGTGTTCTCGCTCGTCTACCGGATGTGCCGGGACCGCACGACTTCGGAGGACCTGGCGCAGGAGACTTTCATCAAGGTCCTCAACAACATCGACAAGTACGACCCGGCATTCAAATTTTCCAGCTGGTTGTTCAAAATCGCGAACAATCTCGCCATCGATCATCTCCGCAAACGTCGCGTGTCGACGATCAGCATCGACGGCTCCCCCGACGCGACGACCGCGTCGCAGATCGAGGCGACCTCCTTCGAGCTGGCCTCGCACGGCGAATCGGCCCTCGAGGCACTCGAGGCAAAAGAGCTTGGCGGGGCGATCGAGCGCGCGATCGCGAGCCTTCGGCCCGAGTACCGAGCGTGCATCATGCTGCGGCACGTGGAGGATCGCTCGTACGAGGAGATCGCCGCTACGCTCGACCTGCCGCTCGGAACCGTCAAGACCTACATCCACCGCGCCCGGCATGAGCTGCGGAAGGCGCTCGAAAATGCGAGATAGCGCCCGGCGTGACGACTGTCACGCAACCGTGCAACCGGCTGAAACCACGGCTGAGCCCCGCGCGTACGAGGCCGTGGAGGAAACCATGTGATAAATCGTCATCTACTTCCGAACGAAATCGATCTGCTCGTTGACGGCGACGTCGGGTTCGGCGTCGCCCCGCTTCGTGCCCACGTTCGCCAATGCGCTGAGTGCCGCGCCAAGGTGGACGAGGCGCTCGTCGTCGTGAACGCTCTCGAGGAGATTCCGCACATCGCGCCATCGTCCCTCTTTGCCGACCGGGTGATGTCGCAGGTCCAGGTCTTCCAGCCCTGGCACGTTGCCGCTCGCGACTCAGTCAGCCGCCTCGTTCCGCGCTCGCTACCCGCACGCATCGCCGCGGGTGCGATCGGCGCCGTTGCGGCGTCCGTGCTCGGCCTGATCTCGCTCTGGATCGGCAGCCGTCTCGATGTCCTGACCTTCCTGTCTGGTGCGGCGGTGCAGCGAGGTCGTGAGGTCGCTGCTCTCGTCGCCGAAGGAATCGTCGGCGCGGCATTCGGTCCGGCGGCTCTCGGGGTGTTTCGCGCAATGGGCACGGCGGGGCTGGTCGTTTCGACAGTCGCCTTGATCCTTGCAGCTACCGCCGCTGTCTACGGCGTCCGGCGCCTCGCCGTCGCCTCATCCCGCCGTTCCGGAGGTCCCTGATGCGTGCTGCATCGCTTCCCCTGCTGTTTCTCATGTCGGCGCTACTCGCGCCAGTGGACGCACAGGTCGTCGTCGAAGCACCCGCTGCCCCGGCACTCCCCCGGCCGGCACAGCAGGGCGAGCGCGCGACCCGGGTTGAACGTGTCCAGACCAGGCAGGGCGGAAAGATCATAGTTCGCCAGCAGTGGACGGACTCGATCGCCGAACGGGAGATGGCCGTTCTCACGGACAGCATCGAAATGATCGCCTCCCAGATCGCCGAAGCCCACACCAACGGCGTCGCTGAAGGCCGCGTTGGCGCATTGCAGGGGCGTCTCGGCGCACTCGAAGGTCGCCTCGGGGCGCTCAGTGGCCGATTGGCTGCCATGCAGGGACGGCTCAGCGGGATGGAGGGGGTCGGCATTGGCATCGGGCGCGGACCGCACGGGCCGGTCATTGCGAAGATGCGACACCCGCTCGGCCCGAAAGAACTCACGATGCTCCTCAAACGCGTGAGGCAGGATCCGCACGGGGCCGAACTTCCCCCTCAGGACAGCATCGCCGAGGGTGATTTCTCGGTCGAGGCAGGAACCTCGTCCGGACGCGTGGCGTCGCTCGGGCAGCTCGACGTGTTCGGGACCGTCAATGGTGACGCCGTGGCGCTCAACGGCGATGTGATCGTGCACAAGGGTGGGCACATTACCGGAGACGCGCTCTCGGTTGGCGGCACCGTCAGGCTCGATGGTGGTGTTGTCGATGGCGAGCTCCGCTCGCTCGATCGCGCGCTCACTCCGGCGCGCGCTGCGGTCGCGTCGTCGTCGGGGTTCCTGTCGATTCTCGCCGAGCTGCAGATGGCGATGGGCTGGCTCGTCGTGATGGTGCTCTTCGGTTTCGGGGCGATGGTGTTCGCGGAGCAACGGCTTCGGACCGTTGCGGCGACAATCGAGTCGCGCTTCGGACGCTCATTGTTCGCGGGCATCCTGGCGGAAGTCTCGTTCATTCCCGTGCTGGTGCTCGCGGTCATCCTGCTCGTGGTCACGATCATTGGAATCATTCTGCTCCCGGTTGCCATCCCCGGTCTGATCGTGGTTACCGCGCTGTTGTCGGTGCTCGGGTTCCTCGCCGTATCGCGGGTTGCCGGGCAGGCGCTGACGCGTCGGGCAGCGACCGTCAGCGTGCGTGGAGCGGAGCTCCGATCGATGCTGGCAGGGCTGTTCTTCTTCTTCGGCCTGTGGCTTGTGGCGGCCGTGCTGAGCTGGGTACCGGTACTCGGCTCGCTCCTCCACGCGCTCGCATTCGTCGTCACTTGGGCCGCGGCAACCGTCGGGCTCGGGGCCGCTGTGATCACGCGCGGCGGCGCTCGGCCTTCGTCCGCGCTGGTCGTGCCTAACGCGACCGGTTCGGAGCTGGGCTGGCAGACGCCAACGCCGATCAGTGGGATCGCCGCCGCGCGCCGTCAGGCGACCAACACCCCAGAGGTCTGATGCGCATCACGACGATCATGTTGGTGCTTGTGGCCGCTGCGGTGCCGGCCTCGGCGCGCGCCCAACAGTGGCGCACGATCGAGTCGGCTCGGCAGCTGGCCGGTAGCGACCAGACGCAGGTTACGCTCACATTCGCGGGCGGCAAGTTCGAGCTGCGGCCGTTGCCCGGGAAGCTGCTTTACCAGATGCAGCTGCATTACGACGAGCAGCATTCCGACGCCGTACACGAGTTCGACGCCAAGGGCCGCGAGCTTCGCCTTGGCCTGAATGAGGCGAAGATGGGCTGGCGTGCGCTCCGCTCGATGAAGGAGGACGAGTCGGGCAGCATGGACATCGGCCTCAATCCGTCGGTGCCGATGGACCTCGAGATCAACCTCGGTGGCGCCGAAGGAGACATCGAGCTCGGCGGGATGCGATTGAAGTCGGTCAAGCTTCACTTCGGTTTGGTCGAGAGCACCGTGAAGTTTTCGACGCCCAACCAGATGGTGATGGACGAGCTCTCGATCGACGCCGGTCTCGGCGTAGTCCAGTTCGAGGATCTCGGCAACGCGAATGCCGCGGTGATCAACATCAATGGCGGGATGGACGGCGTTTCGATGGACTTCGGCGATAACGTCATGCGCGATGTGAAGATCAACGCGGCCATCGCGTTTGGCGGGTTGAAGATCCAGGTCCCCGAGTCTGTCGGCGTCAGCGTTCAGGCGGAGACGAAGCTCGCCAGCTTCAAGCCGCACGGGATGACGAAGATGAACGGCGGCTGGTTCACTCCCAACTGGAACCAGACGTCCGTTCACGTCACGATCGTCGCAACCGCCGCGCTCGGCAGCCTCGAGGTCCGCCACTCGAACCCCTGACCGACTGGCCCGCTGATTGCCCCCATGGGGCCCATGGAAAAAGAGCCCCTCACGCTCGGCGGGTATCGTGTCTGGCCGTTGGTGAAGAAGACGGGTCGCGAAATCGTTGACGACAATGTCCTCGGACTCGCCGCGCAGACCGCGTATTACTTCTTCTTCTCGCTGTTCCCGCTCCTGTTGTTCGTGGCGCCGATGCTCGCGCTGGTCGGCAACAAGCAGCAGATGGTGAACTGGCTCGTCGGACACCTCGCCGCGGCGGTCCCGTCGAGCGCAGTCGATCTGGTTTCTGGCGTCGTGAAGGACGTTGTGCTCAGCGATAGCGCCCCCGCGGCGATATCCGTTGGTGCGCTTCTCGCCGCCTGGGCCGGGTCGAACATCTTCGGAGCGCTGATGGGCGCACTGAACACCGCCTACGACGTTCGTGAGACGCGCCCGTGGATGCGCCAGCAGCTGTTGCGACTCGCTGCCCTCGTCGTTTCGGCGATGGTGATGCTCGCCGCGACGGCGATAATGCTTGGCGGCGCGCAGATCGCAGATTGGCTCGGAGCGACACTGCACCTGAGCCATGCCTTTACCGAAGTCTGGAAAGTCGTTCAGATTCCACTCGCGCTCGCGATCGTCGTCGGCACGGCGTGGCTGATCTATTACTTCCTGCCGAACGTGAGGCAGCGGCCGACCCATGTCCTGGTCGGAGCGATCGTCGCGACCACGCTCTGGGTGATAGTAACGCTCATCTTCCGCGCGTATGTCGCCAACTTCGGGTCATACAACAAGACATACGGAGCGATCGGGGGCGTGATCGTGCTGCTGACCTGGATGTACCTGTCGATGCTGGTCCTGCTGTCGGGAGGTGAGCTCGCATCGGAGCTACACTGCGGGACCGCCCGTGCCGAGCCGGAGCGCGGTGCCAGCTACGCGGGGCGGATCGGTACTCAGGGCCGTCCGGGCGCTCCGTCCACCGAACGAATCGAGCGCACGCGCCCGCTGACGGCGCGCAGCCCGGAGTAGCGCAGTCAGACGGATCGGCGCTTCCAGCCACCGGCGCGCCAGAGCGCCATCATCGCAACGGCACGACCCACTGCCGTCAGCGAAATGGTCCACCATAGCCCGGAGGTCCCCCAGCGCGCAACGCTGAGCAGGGCGAACGGTACGCGAAGAGCCGTGA
This sequence comes from Gemmatimonadaceae bacterium, assembly GCA_031359795.1. Lineage (GTDB taxonomy): Bacteria > Gemmatimonadota > Gemmatimonadetes > Gemmatimonadales > Gemmatimonadaceae > JABFXC01. The sequence continues at coordinate 1,818 of JANMAM010000100.1, read as the reverse complement.
TCGCGGTCGAGGTGATCATCGGAGGAAAGGTCGCGCCCGCGCCGCCTAACGCGCCCTCGAGCACGATCTCGGCGCTGATGAAGAGCTGCGACCACGCGGCGATGCGAAGGTACCGCGCGCCCTCGGCGATCACCTGCTCGTCGGTGGTGAACAGCCCGGCCAGCTCCGCGGCCCAGATCGACTGGGCCGCGAAGACGACCAGCCCGACGACGCTGACGAATCCAACCGAGAGCCATCCCGCCCGCTCGGCGCGAGCGGTGTCGCCGGCGCCGAGGCTCTGCCCGACGATCGCAGCGACCGCGGACGCAACGCCGACGCCGACCATGAACAGCCAGCTCTCGACGCGATGCCCGATTCCCAGCGCCGCCAGGGCCGGCGTGCCGAACTGCGTCGCCGTTCGCGTCACCAGCACGTAGATCAGAGAGAACACGACACCGGTGACGGCGGTGGGCAGGCCGATGCGCACGATCTGGCCCAGCGTGCGCCAGTCGGGACGTCCAACCTTGAGCACCCCGCGCCGCCCCACGATGGTGAGCCCCAGGCCGAACGCCACGGCGCGCGTGCCGATCGTCGCGATGGCTGCGCCGGCGACGCCGAGCGGCGGGATGGGACCCCATCCAACGATCAGCATCGGCTCGAGCACCAACGTCACGGCAACCGACGCCGACAACAAGTAGAAGGGCGTTCGCGTGTCGCCGGCGGCCCGGAATGCCGCGTCCACTGCGAAGAAGCCGAAGATCAGCGGCGCACCGAGCAGATACGTCCCGAGGTATCGCACCCCGAGCGCAGCGACCTCTGGTGGTGTGTGCATGATGCTGAACATCCCTGGCAGCAACGGGAGGCCGATAATGGCGCAGAGTGCCCCGAGCACGAGTGACAGCACCAGCGCGTCGCCGGCGATACGCGCCGCTTCCGGACCGCGCCCCTCGCCGTAGCGCCGCGCCGCCACGGCCGTCAAGCCGACGTTGACCATCTCGGCGATCGACACGAGCATCCAGATCCAGAACACCGCTGTGGATGCCGCGGCGAGTGCGGTCGAACCGACGCGCGTACCGATCCAATAGGTGTCGACGGAGAAGAAGAGGGTCATCAGCAGCGATGACGCCACGGCGGGCAGCGCGATGCGCGCGATGGTCTGCGGCAGTGGATCGCTGACGAGCTGCGCCGACTCCCACTCGCTCGTGACGGCGACCGTCGCCAGCCCCTCGTGCGGCTCGAGGGGAAGCGAGCTGCCGAGGAGCTGGTTCTCGCGCATGGTGCCGATCAGGCGGGCGTGAGCGCCTGCGCCGCCGCGGCGGTCTGCGTCGCGATCTTCTCCAGCGCACGCGCCGCGGACGACGGCGGATCGGCGATGACGATCGGCATGCCCGCGTCGCCGCCCTCCATCACGCGCGGATACAGCGGCACCTGCCCAAGGAGCGGGAGGTCAACCATCCTGGCGAGCCGCTCGCCACCGCCCGAGCCGAAGAGCGCCGACGGCTTGCCGCAGTGCGGACACTCGAACCAGCTCATGTTCTCGATGATGCCGAGCACCGGCACGCCGACGCGCTGGAACATCTTCACGCCGCGCAGCGCGTCGCCGACGCTGACCTCCTGCGGCGTCGTCACGATGAGCGCGCCGTCCACCTGCGTCGCCTGCACGAGCGAGAGCTGCGCGTCGCCCGTGCCGGGCGGCATGTCCACGAAGAGGTAGTCGAGCTGCCCCCAGGCGACGTCCGCGAGGAACTGGTTGATGATCTTCATCACGATGGGACCGCGCCAGATGGCTGGCTGATCCGGCTCGATCATCATGCCGAGCGAGATGATCTTGACGCCGTG
>JANMAM010000091.1:0-73641 GCA_031359795.1 Gemmatimonadaceae bacterium | reverse complement strand
CGGCGCTATTGTGCCCAAACAATCCCCCTACGCGGAAGGTCTCATGAAGCTGATCGTCACCGTAGTCCGCCCCGAGCGGCTGCACGTCGTCAAGGAAGCGCTGTTCCGGGTTGGTGTCACCGGAATGACCCTCTCCCGCGTCAGCGGGCATGGGGGTGAACAGGAGGTCATCGAGCAGTACCGCGGCTCGGCCGTGCTCTTCGAGTTCCGCGACAAGGTCCGGATCGAGATGGCCGTCTCGGAGCCGTTCGTCGAGGCGACGGTCAACGCGATCCTCTACGCGGCTCGCACTGGCGAAGTCGGCGATGGCAAGATCTTCATCCAGCCGCTCGAGCAGGTCGTCCGCATCCGTACCGGAGAGCGCGACGTCGAAGCGCTCACCCCGGTAACCGCCGACGAAGTGCAGGCGCGCGCGGAAGGCCACGCCGAGATGCAGGAAGTCGTCGGGAGCGCCGTCGTATGACCGACGCCGTCGCGCCGGCCATCTCCGCCGGCGACACTGCATGGGTACTGATCGCGACCGCGCTCGTGCTCTTGATGGTCCCCGGCCTCGCGCTGTTCTATGGTGGGCTCGTGCGTTCGCGCGCCGCGCTCAACACGTTCATGATGAGCTTCGCGGCGCTGGCACTGGTCAGCGTCCAGTGGGTGCTCGTCGGCTACACGCTGTCGTTCGCGCCAGGGGGAATCACTGGTGACCTGCGCTGGGCAGGGCTCACCTCGCTCGGGTTGGGCGCTGGGCCATACTCGGCGGCGATTCCACACATCGCCTTCGTCTCGTTCCAGGCGATGTTCGCGGGCATCACGGTCGCGCTCATCTCGGGCGCGATGGTCGAGCGTATCCGCTTCCCGATGTACCTCGCCTTCGTCGCGCTCTGGACCACGCTCGTCTACGATCCGCTCGCACACTGGGTCTGGGGCACCGGCGGCTGGCTCCGCACGTTAGGCGCGCTCGACTTTGCCGGTGGAACGGTCGTTCACGTCAGCGCCGGAACCGGCGCGCTGGTCGCGGCGATGGTGCTCGGCCAGCGGCGTGATCGCGGTCGCACGACGCTGCTTCCACACAACGTGCCCTTCACGCTGCTCGGCGCGGGACTGCTCTGGGTAGGGTGGTTCGGCTTCAACGCCGGTTCGGCGCTGGCGGCGGACGGCGTTGCATCGAACGCGCTGCTCACGTCGAACACCGCCGCTGCATCGGCGTTGCTCGTCTGGATGGTTCTGGACCTGACCCGCACCGGCCAGGCGACCGCAGTCGGCGCGGCAACGGGGGCGGTAGTCGGACTCGTTGCCATTACGCCAGCAGCCGGATTCGTGACGCCGCTCTCGGCGATCGTGATCGGCGGGCTTGGTGCCTGCGCCAGCTACGGCGCGATCCAGCTTCGCAACAGGACGCGCGTCGATGATGCGCTCGACGTGTTCGCGTGTCACGGGGTCGCCGGCATCGTCGGCGCGCTGCTCACCGGCGTGTTCGCGACGAAGCTCGTCAACCCGGCCGGCGCTGACGGCCTGCTCGCCGGCAACCCGCGGCAGCTCGGCATCCAGGCGATCGCCGTACTCGCGACGATCGTGTTCGCCGGAGGAGTGACGTTCATCGTGCTGCGCGGCCTGGCACTCGTCTCGTCGCTGCGCGCCAGCATGCCGCTCGAGCTGCGCGGGATCGACATCAGCGAGCATGGCGAGCACGCCTACCACGACGGCGACACGTCCGAGATCGCCGGCGACGGGTTCCGCGTCGGCCAGCCGGTGCTGCTCGGGGAGACGCTCGATCTGGTGAAGCGCGAGCCGATCAAGCGCGCCGACGCTGCCTGACGCTCGTTACGATGCCAGACGTGAACGCCGGCGGCCCGTTACCGCCGGCGTTCACGTTTGGCGTCAGCCCTTGATCGTCTTCGACGCCTCGTCCCAGGTCACGACATTCTTGCGGAAGTACGACTCGTTGGCCATGTGGCAGGCGAGCGCCGCGTTGTGCCCGAAGACCGCGTCCTCCACGACCGGCTTCCGCGTGCGCACCGCGTTGTAGAAATTCGCGAGGTGCGGACTGAGATCGTCGTATTCGTGCCCGCGATAGGTGATCGTCTCGCTCGTGCTCTCCTTCGCGACGCGCGCATCGTTCTCGGCGTGCCACTTGGCGAAGTACGCGTCGCGAAGCTGCTTCGGGAAACTGTAGGCGTAGTAGCTCGGCGACGAATCAGTCCCGGTTTGCGGAGTGAACGTCACGCTCGACGAGTTCACCTCGATCACGCCTCGTGACCCCTGGAAGCGATAGATCTCCGGCGCGTCCGTCGCCTGGTTGAGGTGCATGTAGACGGGCAGGTCCCCGTAGTAGTAGTTCGTCACGTGAACGTCAGGCATGTTCCGGCCATCCTTCCAGTGGCGGATCCCCGCGACGGAGAACGCCTGCTTCGGCGGTTCGTTGACGTTGAGCATCACCATCATGCCACTGATGAGGTGAACGAGCAGGTCCCCGGCGACGCCCGTGCCGTACTCCTTCCAGCAGCGCCAGCGCGCGAAGACCTTCGGATCGAGCGGCCGCTTCGGCCTCACGTCGCCCTGCCAGGTGTCCCAGTCCAGGTTCGCCAGCGACAGGTCCGGCGGCGGCGGATATTGCCACGCACCGTTAGGGTCGTTCCGGCCGAGGAAGGCTTCGACGAGCATCAGGTCGCCGAGCACGCCGCTGGCGAGCATCTCCTTTGCCTTCGCGCAGACGTCCGAGCTGACGCGCTGAGACCCGATCTGGACGATCCGGCCGCTCTGTTTCGCGGCCGCGACCATCGCGACTCCCTCGGCGGCGGTGTGGGACATCGGCTTCTCGCAGTAGATGTCCTTGCCCGCGCTCACCGCGTCGATGACGATCTGCCGGTGCCAGTGATCCGGCACCGCGGCAATGATGCAGTCGATGTTCTTGTCGTCGAGCAGCTCGCGATACCGTCGCGTGACCGGAAGGTCCGGCCGCACGATCTCGCGGGCGAGGGTGTGGCGCCCGTCGTAGAGATCACAGGCGGCGGCGCATTCCACCCCCGGCAGCTGGATCGAGGTCGCGAGCAGCCCGGAGCCCTGCATCCCGACGCCGATGATCCCGAACCGGACGCGGTCGCTCGGCGCGGCGCGTCGCTGCGGAGCGAGCAGCGGCTTGGGAGTGAGCTCGATCGTCTTCCCGGCAATCGACGCCCCGGCGGCAGCGGCGCTCACCCCAATGAATTCGCGGCGCGTAAAATCGTACTTGCCCATGGCCTCTCCCGATGCTGGTTGGCAGCCGGCGCGACCCGCGCCGGACAGACAATGGCAGCAAAACGCCTCGAGAGCCAGTACCCTGCCCTGCCTAACGTTGCCAGTCGGTTATGCCGGGGGCGTCAGACGATCTTCAGCTTGAGGAGCTCCTTCTCGGCGCGAGGATAGCGGAGGTCGAGATCGTCGAGCGTGTCGGCGATGGTGCGGGCGATGAGCCAGTTGCGCACGTCGTTGTCGTCCGCCGGGACGACATACCATGGTGCGACCTTCGTGCTCGTGTGTTCGAGCACGCCGCGGTAGGCTTTGGTGTACGCGTTCCAGAGCGCGCGGTCTTCGAGATCTCCGGCCCGGAACTTCCAGTTTTTCTGCTTGTCGGCAAGCCGGTCGATCAGGCGCTGCTTCTGCTCCTCGTGCGAGATGTGCAGCATGAACTTGAGGACGACGATGCCGCTCTCGGTGAGCAGACGCTCGAAGTCATTGATGTGTTCGTACCGCTCGAGCCACTCCTTCTTCTTCATGTTGCCCTTCACGCGCGGGACGAGGATGTCCTCGTAGTGCGATCGGTTGAAGATGCCGATCGTTCCGCGCTCGGGAATGCGCCCGTGCACTCTCCAGAGAAAATCGTGTCGGCTCTCGGCGTCGGTTGGCGCCTTGAAGCTCGTCACTTCGCATCCTTGAGGGTTGACCGCGCTGAAGACCTTGCGGATCGTACCGTCCTTCCCCGACGCGTCGCGACCCTGCAGCACGATCAGCAGCCCGTGACGGCCGTCGGCGTAGAGCACCTTCTGCAGCTCGCCGATGCGGTCGAACTGCTTCTTCGCGGCCGCCTCGAGAGCGTCACCGGCGGGGATGTCGGCGTGGACGCGGGCGTCGGAGTTCGAGAGTCGGACGCGCTCGCCTGGAGAGACTGGTTTGAGTTTCACGCCGCAAGATGGCGGCGAGGACGCGCGAGCGGTAGGCGGCGGCGCGCTGGACGGCGCCGGCGATTGGAACGGTTCACCGGGGCGCCGCCTTTGTCAGCGAGCCACCAGATGGAGAGAAATGGGGATGCTGACACTGCTTTCTGCCGCCGTTGCGCGAACAGATTCGCCCGACGCGGCGCCTAACGCGGTTCCCGCCGAGTCTGAAATTTTCGACGCCTACTCCTCGGCGGTGATCGGTGCCGTCGAGCGGGTTGGACCCGCGGTCGTGCACCTCGAAGTCGAGCTGCCGTCTCGCGGGCGCGGCCGTGGTCGCGGGGAACAGCGCGGCGGAACCGGGTCGGGGTTCGTCTTCACCCCCGACGGCTTCGCCCTCACCAACAGTCACGTCGTGAGCGGAGCGAGATCGATTCGGGCAACGCTTGCCGACGGCTCGAGCTATCGCGCCGAACTGGTTGGGGACGACCCGGAAAGCGACCTGGCGGTGATCAGGCTCGACGCCGCCGGTCTCGTCTGCGCGGAGCTCGGCGATTCGAGCGCGCTTCGATCGGGCCAGCTCGTCGTGGCGATCGGCAATCCGCTCGGTTTCCAGGCGACGGTCACGGCGGGCGTGGTCAGCGCACTGGGCCGAAGCATTCGCGCGCAATCGGGCCGGCTGATCGCGGGAATCATCCAGACCGACGCCGCGCTCAACCCGGGAAATTCGGGGGGCCCGCTCGTCGATTCACGCGGCCAAGTGGTCGGCGTGAACACCGCGGTGATCGCCGGCGCACAGGGTATCTGCTTCGCCATTCCGGTGAACACCGCGCGATTCGTGATCCCGCGGCTCATTCGCGACGGACGGGTTCTTCGCAGCTATCTCGGCGTCGTCGGCCAGTCGGTCCGGCTCTCGAGGCGGCGCATGCAGCTGAGCCACCTCGCCGGGGACGGCGGCGTCCTCGTGACCGAGATAACGGCCGGGAGTCCGGCCGAACGCGCCGGGATCCGCGCGCGCGACATCATCGTGCAGTACGGTGCGGTGGCGGTGACAGGCGTGGACGACCTCCACGCGCTGCTCACCGACGAGCGGATCGGGCGCCGTGAGACGGTGGTGCTGCTGCGTGATGGCGTCACGCGGACGATCGAGGTGCAGCCGGAAGGACAGCCAGCGCGATAGCGGCGGGCGCGGCTGGCCTTTTCCCTCTTGCCCGCCCGGGCCGTTCATCGTACGGTAGTCGGAGAACGGCGCGCGAAATCTCCCGCGCCGGCGGCGGTCGGCCTACTCCGGAAAGACGTCGATGGAATCGCGTGATTCGTATGCGGCGCTTGCGCTGTCGATCGAGCGTACCGTACGCGCCGAACTGGCGCCCGAGGCTGCGCCGCAGGAGCTTGCCCCGTCGATCGACCGGACACTCGCGGATGAGTCGCACGCCCGCGAGATGCAGCTCGCCTACCTGCGCGCCGGGATCATCGCCTCGTACTTCGTGATCGCGATCGGCCGATTCGCGTTCGAGACGAGTGCTGGCGTACGGACGCCGCGTATCGCCGCGATCATTCTCGGGGGCGTCTCGCTGGCAATCGCCCTCGCGCTGGTGGCGGGCCTCCGGCGCGCCTGGTGTCCGCAGTGGATCGGATATGCCGGCCCGGCATTCGATGGCTCGATGATCTGGGGCGGATTCGTCATCGCATCGCTCGCCGCCGGGAGCATCACCGGCGCGCCCCCGCCCGGGGTGCTCGTCTGCGTCGCGATTCTCTGCGTCCTCTTGACGATGTCGGGGGCGCTGAGGCTGTCGCGGTCCTCGGCGGCAATCAGCACCGCGCTCGCGATCGCGATCTTCTTCTACGCGGCTGTCGGGACGCACATCGATCCGGTGCAGGTGCTGCTCGCCTCGGGTCTGCTCCTGCTCATCGGTGCACTGGCCGCCAGCATCGCAACGCTCGTGCGCCGCGTCGTCACCCAGCAGGTCGAGCGGGCCACGCTCTCGACGATGTATCGCGACGCGCAACTGACGATCGACGCGCGCGAGCAGGTGCTGAAGATCGTCTCGCACGACCTGCGCAATCCGCTGCACACCATCTCGATGAGCACCAGCCTGATGCTCGAGGTACCGATGGATGACGTGCAGCGCGTGAAGCGGTTGCAGATGATCAAGCGCGCGGGCGAGCGCATGACGCGGATGGTGCAGGACCTGCTCGACGTCGCCAAGTTCGAGTCGGGGCGACTCGGCATCGACAAGCGGATGGTCGAGATCGCGCCCCTCGTCGGCGAGGCGATCGACATGCTCCGCCCGCTCGCGGTCGAGCGCGCGCTGAAGCTCGACGCTTCGATGGTGGAAGATCTTGCCCCCATTGCCGCTGACGCCGGGCGCGTGCTTCAGGTCTTCTCGAACCTGATCGGCAACGCGATCAAGTTCACGCCGCCCGGCGGGCGGATCGCGATCCGCGCCGAGACCGCGGGCGGCCAGACGCGATTCTCGGTCTCCGACACCGGCCCCGGCATTCCCCCGGCGCAGCTTCCCCACATCTTCGGCCGCTTCTGGCAGGCTGACGCGACCGACCGGCGCGGGATCGGCCTCGGCCTCGCGATCGCGAAGGGCATCGTCGAGGCGCACGGTGGCCGCATCTGGGTCGAGAGTGAGGTCGGGCGCGGGACGACGTTCTACTTCACCCTCGCTGGCGGTGTCGATACCCGCCGGTCGGAGAGCGGGATCCGCACCTCACTCGCAACCGCCGGGCTTCGGCCCAGCGGCTCGAGCGAGGTGCGGGTGGGGATGCGTTAGGCAGGCAACGCGTCCTCAATTCGTCGCGCAGCATCCCCCGCCACAGCTGACCCAGTTCGACACGAGCTGGAGCGGTGCTGGGGGCGCCGGGAGAAGAGGCACCGCCGAACGTAGCGATACCGGGTGGATGTAGGACTCGAGCGTCGCCGCGCGGACGGGGCTCGCATCGCGCCGGGCTCCAGATGCCATGCCGGTGTCCCCGACCGCGCTCTCGGGGCACGTCCAGAACTTTCCGCGCGCTGCACGGCCAGGCGGGGCATCAGCGTGAACGCAGCGGACAAAAGGCCGAGTACCCGGCGGGCCGACGAAGCGGATCGCCCGCCCGGTCGGCGAATAGGTTCGCACAAAATACCTCGCGCGGATCGAACCCGAGGTCTTGTCGACGACCCACCAGGTCTTGTACTGCGCAGGATAACCGAAAATCGCGGCATCGCGACCGACGGGGGCATCGTTGAGGATCCGCGCGACGATCAACCCGTTGGTCGGGATGGTGGAGTATTCCCACTTGTTCATCCCGGCTTCAGGCTGGATGAATACGTGCGCACTATCCCCGTCGGCACACGATTCGCCGCCCCACTCATGGACGCAGGGCACGTTTGCGCTGTGGGTGTTGTATGCGCCGGTCTTGTACCTGAGGGAGTTCAGGTAGCTCACAATCTCCGCATTGGTCATTGCGTCGATCGGTTTGGGCAGCGTCGGCGTCTTGCGTGCGACTATCACCTGATCCCCCGCGCTGTTGCGTGCGGCGGAATTCGTTCCGAGCAGGGGTTCCGATTCTGCCTCGACGATGTCAGCGACGACGCCGTCCACGTAGGCCGGATTTGCGACGGGCAGTGGCTCCTTCAGAACCACAACCTGTCGGCACGCCACGCCGATCGCGACCACCGCCAGTATCGTCGCACCCAGAACCCGGTAGCTTGTCGCCCGCGTCATCGTTCCACCTCCGGTGGTGTGTCCACAACGCCTAACGTTCCACGCCGTGACCCGGCGCGCCGACGCAACGTTCCGTCAAAGAGCACATCTGCCGCACGTACGGCTGCAGCTCCGGATCAGCATGCGCCCAGAGCGTCGCGACCGCGTTGCCCCACCGTGCCGCGGTCGCCTTGTCCCCAGCCGCCGCCGCCAACTCGGCGCGGAGCCCCATCGCCCTCACCAGCGCCGCGCTGTGCGCGGGAAAATCGAGGATGAACGGGCCTAACGTCGGCAGCGCTTCGAGCGACTGGTCGAGATGCTCCGCCGCTTCGGCGCTGTCGCCGAGCGCGCGGAGGATCCAGCTCTCGATGTAGGTGTAGTCCAGCGCATTCTCTCCGGGGCGGTCGACCGAGCGGTATGACATCAGCCCTTCGTATACCGCGCGAAACGCCGGCACGTCGTGTGACGCAAAGGCCTGCTCCATCTGGACCATCTTGTCGCCGGCCGGCTGAATCCCGAGCAGGGACGCCGCTCCGACACACGGCATGGCGACTGCAAGTGGCCGGCGGAGGAGCGCGCCACGCGCAATCGCACGCTGTCTCGGGTCGGGGATGTATCGCGGCAGCTGCTGGTCGACGCGCCGGCGATAATCGCGCAGGGTGTCGACGCATGCCCCGCTCAGCGCGTAGGCGAACGTCCCGGCGGCGTCGTCCTTGAGCGCCGGGGGGACGTCCAGCGGCTGGCCGTTAGGCATGGTGGGCGTGAACGTCGGCGCCCCGCCGCGGCCGCGCAGCATCGCGGCCAGCTTCCCGATGCGTCCACTCAGCGCGGCTGCGCCAGCCAGAGCACCGGCGGTGTCAGCCGAGAGATCGGGGTTTGCCGCGAACAAAGAATCGGTGAAACTGGCGACGTGCGTCCAGTCGCCCGTCTTCACGAGCAGACGGAGCTCGGTTCGGGCAAGCAGCAGCCGTTCGGCGGAGTCGGCCGACAGGGCGCGTGCGCGCCGGATTTGCGCCAACGCCGAGAGCTGGCTGCCGCCGCCCGCTCCGATCTCGTCGAGCGATTCGAGCAGCGTCGCGAGCGCAGCGTGTGCCGCGACCGTGGGCGTGCCCGCGGCCCACGTTCGCGCCAGCCTTCGAAGCAAGGTGCGGTTGTGGTAGACTGCGCGCGCTTTTGTTGCGGGGATCGGTGCACCGCCTCTGCCGGCAGAATCCGCGAGCGGGTACGGAATGGTCGCCAGTGTATCGGCGTCGAGTGTCTGGTAGGCGCCGAACTCGACGCGGGCGGGATGCTCGGAATGTCCGGGGCGAAGCACATTTCCCGATGTCACCAGCAACTGCGACAACCGCGAATAAACGAACGGCGGCTGTGGCGGCACGCCGCCATCGACGATACGCATGTAGGCGCGGATCGCCTGGTGCAAGCTACCGCGGAACCGCCACGCCGACGGGCTGGCTCGGTCGCGCACGACAAGTGAATCGCGGGATTGGCACTCCCCGAGCCCGTACCACCCGATCACGCCACTACTATCGGTTGCAAGCACGCGACGATACGCAGCGCAGGCTTCCGGATACCGGCCCTCGGCCAGGGCGAGCTGCGCTGTTGCGAGCGCCGTGTCCCCCGACCGGAGGTGCCCGCGGAGTTCGTATGCGCGCTTCGCGGCGCTCCGCCAGCGATCGGGCGCCGCGCCGGACCACATCTGCACGAGGCTCCACCAGAGATTCGCCTGCGCGTGCGACGGGTCGATCGCCACCGCGGCTGAGAACTTTCGGGTCGCCTCCGCGACGTCCCAGCGCCCGACCGCATCGCGCCCGGCATCGTAGGCCTGCCAGGCCGGGAGGGACGGTGGGTCGGCCGGGGCACTCCCGGACCAGGGCAGCTCTTCTCGCGTGCGTACCAGCGTGTTCGCCGTTAGGCGGAGTTTTGCCGTACTGGGTCCTCCCAGCCCGTAGGTGAGAGTCGTCGACTTGAACTCCGTCCGCGTCGATACCTCATAGATCGTGAGACGCGCGCGCCGTTCGTCGCCGGCCGCGCTGAGGTCCCCCCAAACAAGCTTCGCCACCCCAAGCCTTCTGGCAACATCGAACGCGTCGTCGAGGCGCACGCGATCGCTGCGCCCGAGCGCCGCCAACAGCTCGCTCGTCTGCCGGCCTCCCGCGACCTGAACCCCATTCCACTCGCCTAACGCGTCGGCGATGCGCTGGGCAACCATCGCCGTGTCGCGGCGCGCGGCCGGATCGCTCGCCGAAAGCGGCAGCACGACGAAGCTGTTTCGATCGGTGGCGACCGCCGTTTCGGGAGGGGGAGGCGGTCCGTTCAGGATCGCCGCGACAATCGCTGCTGCGACCGCGACGCCCGAAACGTCCAGCATTCTGGCGAACCGGCGCCTGTGATCGGTTGGTCCGGTGGCTGGGTTCTCCCCCGACGTTCCACTCGTCGGCGCGGTCAGCGCCGCAACGAACTCTTTCGCCGTCCGGTACCTGTCCGCCGGCGTCTTCTCGAGCGCGCGCTCGACGGCCGCATCCACCGCTTTCGGACAGTGCGGCCGCTGCGCGCAGATCGATGGCGGCTTCGCCGTCAGGTGCTGCGCGAGCAGCGCGGCCGCCGTCGCACCCTTGAAGGGCGGGAGCCCGGCGATCATCTCGAACAGCACGCACGCCAGACTGTAAAGGTCCGTGCGTCCGTCGACGTCCGGGTCAGCGGCCGCCTGCTCGGGGCTCATGTAGGCCGGTGTTCCAACCGCGACAGCCGACTCGGTCAGCCGCTCGGTTCCCGCGCTGTACAGCGCTCGCGCGAGGCCAAAGTCGGCGACGAGTACGTGGTCGCCGACGAGGAGAATGTTTTCCGGCTTGATGTCACGATGGACGACGCCATGCTCGTGCGCGTAGTCGAGCGCGAGGCCAACCTGCCGGGTGATCGCCAGCGCTTCGTCCACCGGCAATTGGTGCTCGCGCGCCATCCGCTCACGCAGCGTCTCGCCCTCGACGTGCGGCATGACGAAGTAGAGCATCCCGGCCGCTTCACCCGAGTCGTAGAGGGCGAGGATGTTCGGGTGCGTGAGCCGGGCCGCGATGTTGATCTCGCGCAGAAACCGCTCCGCGCCCAACGACGTCGCCAGTTCCGGGCGCAGCACCTTCACCGCGACGCGCCGGCCATGCCTGGCGTCGCGCGCGAGATAGACGATCGCCATTCCGCCATGGCCGAGCTCGCGCTCGATGTCATAACGATGCGCGAGGGCGGCTACCAGTTCATCGTGTACGTCGATCACACGATACCATCCCGGCCGGGGGGGCCTTCGAATCCGAGTATACGACTCAACCGGGCGGCGCGCGAGGCCGGATAGGCCAAACCCCCATCGAATGGCGCAGATGCTCCGGAACATTTGCCCGTTTCGCGCGCGTTATCCGGCAAAGCTCCGACCTCCCACGCCTCCCATCATGCCACTCCCAACCGACAAGCCCGCGCTCCGCAGCGGTACCTTCAGCTTTGGTGGCCACCTCCCGGTTCATCGTCTCGGCTTCGGCGCGATGCGCATCACAGGCAAGGGCGTCTGGGGTCCGCCACGGGACCGGAACGAGGCGATCGCGGTACTTCGTCGCGCGGTGGCGCTCGGCGTCGACCTGATCGACACTGCCGACTCGTATGGTCCCTACGTCAGCGAGGAGCTCATTGCCGAGGCACTGCATCCCTATCCTGCGGGGCTCGTCATCGCCACCAAGGCGGGGCTCGAGCGCTCGGGGCCTGACAAGTGGGAAATGAACGGCCGGCCCGAACATCTCAGGACCGCCTGCGAAGGAAGCCTCAAGCGGCTTCGACTCGAGCGCATCGACCTCTATCAGCTCCATCGCATCGACCCGGACGTCCCCGCCGAGGACCAGATCGGGACCATGCGCGAGCTGCAGCAAGAGGGGAAGATCGCGCATGTCGGGCTGTCCGAAGTCAGCATCGCGCAGCTCGAGATGGCGCGCGGCATCGTACCGATCGTGTCGGTGCAGAACCGGTACAACCTCGTCGACCGGACGTCCGAGGACGTGCTCGATCACTGCGAGCGCATTGGCGTCGGTTTCATTCCCTGGTACCCGCTCGCGACGGGAAAGCTCGCCGCGCCGGGTGGGCCACTTGCCCGCGCCGCCGCGCGGCTCGAGGCGACGCCGTCGCAGGTCGCGATCGCGTGGCTGCTCGCACGTTCACCGGTGATGCTGCCGATCCCGGGAACATCGAGCGTCGCGCACCTCGACGAGAATCTGGGCGGTGCGCTGCTCGACCTCGATGACAGCGACCTGCGCGCCCTGAGCGAGACGAAGAGCGCGGTTGCCTGAGCCGTGCAAAGCGCCCTGCCCTGGCGCTTCTCGTCTAGCTCGCGTCGCGGACGCATTGCATGCGTACTGCCTCGACCGAATCACTCGCATGCCGCCACGATTCCCGCGTGGCGTGGGATCCGAGCATGCGCCGCGCCGAGTCAGCGGTGAAAAAAAGCTCATTTTTGGCGAACGCGGCGATGAAAGGCAGCGCGCGTACCGTGTCGCCTAACGCGAGCAGCGCGAGCGCGCGGGTGTCCTGCCCCATCCAGACGCATGAATCGGAACGGGCGCTGTCCGTCAGCACGACTGCGTCCGCGTACCTGCCTCGCGCGAGTGCGACGGACGCGAGCGACGAATACGCCCTCGCGCGAACGAGCATCGCCGGGCGTGAGTCGACGTCTCTCGTCCCGGAGAGCACATCGCGAGCATACGCCTCGACCGAGTCGCGCAGCTGCGCATCGCGGAAAAGCTCCTGGCGTCCGCGAAACTCACCCGGGTACGACCGGCCGAGCCTGGCCTGGCGCAGGCTCCAACGATGGATCGTCGCCGAGTCGCCGTTATTCCGCACGACGTGTTCGAGTATGTGCATCTCGGCGAGCCGTCCCCCGGATCGCATGTACAGCGTGTCGAGCGTCGGAAGCAGCAGCGCGATCGAATCGCGCGGGGTACCGCGGAGCTCCATCTCGTGCAGCTGCTGCACGCGAAGCGCGAGGGCCCACGGGTTATCGGGGTGCTCGTTCATGAGCCGCTCGGTCCACTGGGCCGCCGCCTCCGGCTCTTCAATCAGGTACGCGAGTTTCGCCATGCCAGCGAGCTCGCCGGCACGGGCGTTAGGCTGTGCGTTCAGGCGTGTCGTCAGCGACGCGAACCGACGCTCGGCGCTGCTGAAGTAGGTGAGCCAATCGATCACGCCAGTGCTGCGCCCCGGTTCGCTGACCAGCCAGCGCAGCGGGTGTCCGGGTGCCCACCGCGCGAACGCGTTGGCGAGCAGGTTGGCCGTCATCGAATTTCGATCGGTGAGAACAGCGTCCTCCATTGCGTCGAGCGATGGCCGTTCGCCAGACGCGTCGCCGGTGAGCAGCACCGTCTTCGCGACGATCCTTCCCCAGTAGTACAGCGATGGCCGCCGGTTCACGACCGAGATTGTACCGGAGAGCGCGGTCGGGGGTAGCGTCAGGCGGCCGCGATACGCCCCATCGTTGCCCCGAAGAAGGGTCGTCCCGACCGGTACGGTCGACGAGCGCGGGCCACGATCGCGCTGGTTGCGCACGTCGATGATTCCGCCGACCCACAGCGTATCACCACCGGCCCAAGCCGCCGCCGGCATGAAGCGGATCCCGACGACCTGACCGGCTCGGGGATAGCGTGGGGAGATGGTGAGCAGACCCGGACCAGCGGCAGCGAGGGTATGACGTCGCCACATCGGGCCGACAAGTGCGGCGACCACAATGGCCGCGGCGGCTGCGAGGACCGCGCCGCGCTTCCGCGTCAACCAGTGGCGCCGTGTCCCGGCTTCGCCGCCAGCCGCCGGCGCGAAATCGGAGTCGTGCGCGACCGGCCTCGTCATGCCAGTCGATGCTGCGACGACGATTCGCGCAAGAAGTGTGTCGGGAAGCGCGGCAAGTGGCATGCTGCGCGCTGACTCACCGAGGGCCCGCATCGTCGCGATGGTCGCCTGGCACCGATCGCACCGCGCGGCATGGCGGCCCGCGCGCGATCCCATGCGCTGGATATCCGACTCGTCGGCCAGCCGCGACAGCATTTCGTCGCTCGGGTGCAGCGACATCGTGAGCGTGGTCATCGCGAATCTCCAAGAAGCGCGCGCAGCGCCTGCCGCGCGCGAAATAGGCGGACTTGAGAACTCGACACAGAGATGTCGAGCAGGGCAGCGATCTCGCGATGCTCATAGCCCTCGACTTCCTTGAGCAGGAACACCGCGCGCTGCTCGTCGCTCAAGCGCGCGAGTGCCGCTTCGATGGACAGCCGCACCCACGGCCTGTCGTCGCGAGCCAGGAGCGACACGACTGATTCCGCGTTCGTCTCGCGACGGCGCCTCGCGCTTCGCATCCGCATCAGCGCGACCCGGACCACCACGCGGCGCAGCCACGGGCCTAACGGTCCACGGGTTGCGTCGTATCCGGCAAGGGTTCCCGGGAGGGCAAGGAACAGCTCCTGAATGACATCTTCGGCGTCCAAGGCGTTGCCGAGCAGCCGATACGCAGCCGCGTACGCGATCGACGCATGGGCGCCATAGAGGACGGTGAACGCATCGTGCTCGCCGCGCATGGTCCGCGCAACGAGATCGTGTTCGTCGTCCGGCGAATCGGTCATTCCGTCGTGCCCGGCACGGGGGGACTGCTGGCGGGGGGCGGTCATACCCCTGTATGCCGGCCACCGCGCAAACCTTACATCAACGGCACCGCGTCCGCGCCTTTACGACCGCTGGTCACGGTCGCAAGTTGTCAGCGCCACCGCCTGCCGTCCCTCCCTGCCCAACACTCGACCAAACTCATGCGACGCTGCTCCGCCGCTTATACCCTTTTTGCCGGTATCGCCAGCTTTCTCGCTGCGTGCAGCGCTCGCACCGCACCTTCGCCGGCCGAGCGGACGCTGCTCATCACGAACGCCCGCATCATCGACGGAACGGGGTCACCCGCCCGCGCGGGCAGCGTTCGCGTTCGCGGCGATCGCATCGCCGCCGTCGGTGATCTCCGTCTGCAACCGGGCGATTCGACGATCGACGCTGGTGGCTTGACGCTCGCTCCCGGGTTCATCGACACGCACAGTCACCACGACCGCGGACTCGACGCAGACCTATCGGCGCTCGCCGTTGTGAGCCAGGGCGTCACCACCATCATCGTTGGTCAGGACGGCGGCTCACACCTTCCGCTTGCGGGGTTCTTCGGCGCACTCGATGCGCGCCCCGCGGCGATCAACGTCGCGTCGTACGTTGGCCACGGCTCCGTACGCGACAGCATCCTTGGTGAAGACTTCAAGCGCCGCGCGACGCCCGCCGAGGTCGATCGCATGCGCGCGCTCGTCGCCGGGGACATGGGTGCCGGTGCGCTCGGCCTGTCGAGCGGCCTCGAATACGATCCCGGCATCTACTCCGACGCGAACGAAGTGCTCGCGCTCGCCCGTGTCGCCGCGGATTCAGGGGGTCGCTACATCTCGCACATGCGAAGCGAGGACCGCGAGCTCTTTCAGGCGGCGGATGAGCTGATCAACATCGGGCGCGTCAACCATATGCCCGTGCAGATCTCGCACGCGAAGCTCGCGATGCGCTCGATCTGGGGGCGCGCACCCGAGCTCATCGCCAAGCTCGACTCGGCGCGCGCGAGCGGCGTCGACGTCACATTGGATGTGTATCCATACCAGTTCTGGCAGTCGACGCTGACGGTGCTCTACCCGGCGCGCGATTTCGCCAACCGCGCGACGACCGATTTCGTGCTCCGTGAAGTCGCCACCGCGGACGGCCTGCTCATCTCGCGCTTCGAGCCGAACCCGGAATACGCGGGCAAGACCGTCGCGGAGATCGCGCGGATGCGCAACAGCGACCCGGCCTCCACGCTCGAGTGGCTGATCAAGACATCGGAGGACGCGCGCAAGAGCGGTGGCAAGGGAGGACAGGGAGTCATCGGAACGAGCATGGACGAGCGCGACATCGCGCGGCTCATCGCCTGGCCCTTCGCCAACATCTCGAGCGATGGAGAGTTGAATGGCCGCCACCCGCGCGGCTTCGGCAGCTTTCCCCGTGTGCTCGGGCACTACGTGCGCGAACAGCGTGTCGTCACCCTCGAGGAGGCGATTCGCAAGATGACGTCACTTGCCGCACACAACGTCGGCATCCGCGATCGCGGTACGATCGCGACCGGGATGTTCGCTGACCTCACGCTGTTCGATCCGAGCACGGTTATCGACCGGGCGACGCCGGCAGATCCGCACGCGGTCTCGGTGGGCATCGACCGGGTCTGGGTGAACGGTGCAATGGTCTACGCGAAGGGCGCGACGACCGGTGCACTCCCGGGCCGCGTGATCAGACGCGCGGCGCGAAGGTGAAGCTCAGCCCTGCCGGCTGAGCGCGCGCGACGCGACCCGTGCCGTCTCGGCCAGCACGGCGGCGCCAACGAAGATGCTTTCGTCGGCCGCGTAAAATGACGGCGAGTGTGCCGGAATGACTGCGCCCCCGGCCTCGCGTGCGCCGATCCGCAGGAAACAGCCGGGGATCCGCTCGAGGTAGTGCGCGAAATCCTCGGCCGCCATGTTGAGCGTGCCTAACGGCGCGAGTGCGGGTTCTCCAAGGATCGTGGCGGTCGCGGTCCTCGCCCAGGCAATCGGCTCGGACGGGTTCACGATCGGTGGCGTCCCCTCCTTGAGCGTGAGGCGTGCCTCGAGCCCGTGAGCCGTCGCGATCGCCTCGGCGATGCGCCGCAGGTCCGCGAGAATCTGCATGCGGACCCCAGCGTCGATGGTGCGGACTGTTCCGCTGAGAGTGGCGCGGTCGGGAATGACGTTAGGCGCGACGCCGGCATGGAGAGTTGCGACCGTGACGACTGCGGCGGTCGCGGGATTGACCCGGCGAGCGACGATCGTCTGCAGCGCGAGCACCAGTGCGGCGGCTCCGATGATCGGATCGATGCCCTCATGCGGCCGAGCCGCGTGCGCGCCGCGGCCAACGAGCTCGATCTCGAAAGTGTCAGCGGATGCGGCGAGGGGGCCGGTGTCCGCGACGACTTGTCCAATTGCGAAGCGCCGATCGACGTGCCCACCGAAAATTGCCGACACTCCGTCGAGTGCCCCGCCGCGGATCATGCCGAGGGCTCCGTCACCAAGTTCCTCGGCTGGTTGGAGAAGGATGATGACATCACCCTCGGCCGGCGCGCGAACGAGCAGTGCGGCGGCCGCCACTGCCCATGTCGCGTGCACATCGTGTCCGCAGGCGTGCATCACCCCAGGCGACGTCGATGCGAACGCGAGACCGGTCGCTTCCTGGATCGGCAGCGCGTCCGTGTCGCCCCGAATCGCGACGACGGGCGCGCCACGGTTCCGACCGGGAACGCGCGCGACGATGCCGGTGGCCCCGACTCGCCTGACGTCGCACGCGCCGACGCCGATCAGTGCCGCCGTCAGGCGGGTGGCGGTTTCGTGTTCCTGGTTGGACAGCTCGGGATTCGCGTGGAGCTCGTGACGGAGGTGCACGAGGCGATCGCGCAGCTCGCCCGGAAAGAGTGTCGCCACACCGTCAGGCAGCGCGAGCGTCGCAGGAGCGGCGCTGGTCATCCACGCACCGCCGCACCGGCGACGAGTTCTTCGCGCCTGACCGTCAGGTCGTCGATGTAGTCGATGTCTGGCTCGACGCCGATCCCCGGCCTCCCTGTCGGCACCGGGACGAGGCCGTCGCGATCCATCGTCCACTGGGGGATCACCACGTCGCGCGCCCAGTAGCGGGCGCTCGGGGAGAGGTCGCCCGGGAGCGAAAAGTTCGGGAGCGACGCGAGCGCGACGTTGTGCGCCCGGCCGATGCCGCTCTCGAGCATTCCGCCGCACCACACCGCCATGCCGTTCTGTTCGCAGAGGTCGTGGATGCCCTTGGCGACCGTGAACCCCCCGACCCTTCCCGGCTTGATGTTGACGATCCGGCCCGCGCCGAGCACGATCATGTCCTCGCAGCGCTCGACGTCGGTGATCGATTCGTCGAGGCAGATTGGCGTACGCAACCTCCGCTGCAGCTCGGCATGGCGAACGAGATCCTCGCGTCCGAGCGGTTGTTCGATCATCAGCAGGCCAAAGGCGTCGAGCTTCGCCAGGTGGTCGGCGTCGCTCAGGTGATACGCGGAATTCGCGTCGGCCATCAGGCTCACGTCGTCGCCTAACGCCTGGCGTACCGCGCCGACGTACTCGACGTCGGCGCCCGGGCGAATCTTCACCTTGATCTTGCGGTAGCCGTCGGCGAGCGCTCGCCTGGCGCGGGTCACCAGTGCTTCGGGGCTGTCCTGGATCCCGATCGAGATCCCCGTCGGAACGCGATCGCGGGTGCCGCCGAGGAGGCGGGAGAGCGACATGTCGCGATGCCGCGCCTCGAGGTCCCAGCAGCCCATCTCGATCGCGGCCTTGGCCATGTTGTGGCCGCAGACATCGTGCTCGAAGAGCCGGTGGATCGACTCGGGCCGGTCGATCGGCACACCGAGAACCATTGGCGCGAGCCATTCACGGATGGCATGCCATGCCGTGTCGATCGTTTCGGCGCTGTAGTACGGCAGCTCGCCGGCGACGCACTCGGACCACGCGACCACGCCGCTCGCGTCCGTGAGCTCGAGGAGCGCAATCCGCCGCTCGGTGCAGATTCCGGAGGAAATCCGGAAAGGCTCCTTGAGCGGGAGTCGAATTTCGCGCAACGCGATGCGTTCGAGCTGGAGCGTCATCGGGCTACTTCGCTTTCTCGCGTGAGCAGGTAGTATCCACGATCGCTGGTGTGGTCAGAGTTGAAGGCCTCGACCCGATACCGGTTGGCAAGCATCCACTGGAATGCCTGACGGGTCGACTCGCGCCACCGCACCGCCTCGCTCGGTGTCGCGTCGCGAACTCGCACGATGTCGAGGGGGATCTCCACACGAAGTCTCGGCGGCGGTGCAGCGGCAATCTTCGCGAGCTCCGCCGGTTCCACCGTTCGAGCGTCTGGGTTGAGGATGCGAGCATCCGGAACGCCGGCAGCGGTGCCTGTGCCGGGACCGCTGGGGGGCATGACGTTCTCGAGCGGCCAGGCAACGATGAATCGATCGGTGCCGAGGCCGCGATGGAGGTCGCTCTCCGACGCACCGTACATGTCTTCCACGTATTCGTCCACGGTCACGCCAAGCTTGTTGAAGTTCATGTGTGCGTTGCGGGCAACGAGCGGATCGTAGGTCCAGTACATCATCGTCGCGCCAGTCGCTTTCGCGATCGAGCGCTGGAAGGACTTGAGCCGCTGTCCAACTCCCCGATCGCGCTGCCCTTCGCGAACGGCGAGCATGTCGGACCAATGAATGACTCGCCCGTTTCGCACGCCGGCCATCCCGAAGACGAATCCGAGCAGCTCATCGCGCTCGCCGAATGCTCCCGCGGCAACGCCCCCGACCTTCTGCGCGACCTTCAAGATGCTCGGCGGGACGATGTCGTCGTAGTCGGCGCCCCAGGTGGCGCGTTGCAGCTCGACGCATTGCCGGAAGTCGTCGTCGCTGCGCAGCGCGCGAATCCGGATGTCGGGGCGATCCATCGCGCAACGTACCGTACGGTCGGCACCGGCTCAAGAGCGCGATGGCCCGGCTCGCGCGACGCCGCCGCGAACGACGCGAGCCCGATGCGCCGGGCTGGCGCGTCGGGCTCGTCGTCGTCACGTCCTGCCTAACGCCTGGCGCGGGCGCGCGCCTCCGGGCCCGGTCCTACTTGCAGACCGGCTCGCCGTCCGAAGCGGTCGTGACCAGCGTATTCGCCGTGTTCACGGCGATCTCGCACGACTTGCCGGTGACCGCGGTGTGCGTCACGCTTGCAGTCCAGAAGCCGGCGCCGACCGTGATCGTCGGGGTCCCAACGCCGGTCGACTGCTTGTACTTCAGCTGCGTGATCGTGCTCGTGTACTTTACCGAATCAGCGAAGAACGCCTCTTCGGCATTGACGAGGTTGCGCAGGTCGGTCTTCATCTGCGCGACGTACGCTTTTTCCTTCGTATTGGCGAACTTCGGAATCGCGATCGCGGCGAGAATGCCGATGATCACGACCACGATCAGTAGCTCGATGAGCGTGAAGCCCTGTCGTCTGTTGCGCAGCATCGCGTTCTCCAGGAACGAGGGGTCGCGCCACGACTGTTCATCGCGGCGGACGATGGAAGTAGAAGCAACCAGCGTTCCGGCCGGGCACAGTTTTGCAAGTCCTTGCGCGGCAACAGGTTACAGCCGATGTTGCTTCGGTCACGCCCGCCTTTTGCAACGTATCCTGCCAGTCCCGCCGCAGAATGCGCGGTCGAACATACGACAGTCCGGCCTGGTTGGCGAGCCTCGGCAGCGATCATGCATTGGAAGCCGAGACCGCACCAACGTCTGACCCGCACCGCCCGAGGCTCTGTGCCTGAACGTTCCGAAGGCCTGGTTTCCGCGGCGGCCGCTCGCGCTGCGGAAGGACCGGGCGATTCACTCCTGACTCCGGATGTCGACGCGAACGCGCAGGCTCGCCCCGCCGAGCCAGGTGAGCCGACCCCGGATATCTCGAAGACCGGAGATGCAGTCACTGGACATCATCGCGCGTCGGCTGCCATAACGATCCTCGCACTGCTCGCACTGCTCTACACGCTCTACTTCGCGCGCGACTTCCTCATCCCGATCGCCTACGCCGTCCTGCTCAACTTTCTGCTGAGCCCCCTCATCCGCGCGCTCAGCCGACTGCACATTGCCCCGCCTTTCAGCGCAGCGGTCGTCGTGCTGTTGCTGCTGGCCGCGCTTGGTGGCGGAGCGTACGCGCTCGCAGGTCCGGCGCAGCGCTGGGCGTCAGCGGCACCGGAGACGCTGCGTCGCGCCGAAGCAAAGCTGCATCACCTGATTCGCCCAGTGCAGCAGGTGAGCAAGCAGGTCGAGCAGGCGGCCGGCGCGGTCGGGAATCAGGATGCGAAGAATGCGCAGCAGGTTGTGATAGCGGCGGGGCCCAGCGTCTCGTCACGCATCTTCGGAACGACGGAGAGGCTGATCGCGGCGATCCTCGAGATCGTGATCCTCCTCTACTTCCTGCTCGCCGGCGGCGACCTGTTTCTTCAGAAGTTCATCAAGGTCCTGCCGCATTTCAGCGACAAGAAAAAGGCGGTCGACATCGCGCGCGCAACCGAAGCCGCCGTCTCCGCATTCCTGACGACGGCGCTGATGGTGAACCTTGCCGAAGGAGCGCTCGTGGCGCTGGCACTCTGGGGGATCGGCCTCCCTAACGCTCCGCTCTGGGGGGTCGTCGTTGCGCTCTGCGAGTTCATCCCCTACCTCGGCGCGCTCGCGGTCGTGGTCATTCTCGCGCTGGCCGGCCTGACGACCTTCGACAGCGTCGGGCGCGCGCTCCTCGCGCCGGGCAGCTTCCTCGTGATCAATCTCATCCAGGCAAACGTCATCTCGCCGATGCTGCTCGGCCACCGCCTCACACTCAACCCTGTCGCGATCTTCGTCGGGCTGGCGTTCTTCTTCTGGATGTGGGGAGTCCCGGGCGCCTTCCTCGCCGTCCCGCTCCTCGCGACGCTGAAGATCTTCTGCGACCACATCGAGTCCCTCGCCGCGGTCGGCGAATTCCTCGGTCAACGCGACGACAACGAGCGGCGGAACGCGGTGCGGGAGTGAGGGAAGCGGAACATCAGGCAGGGCGGCGCGTGGATCGGTCGGCGCGAGCTCCCCGCGCAGCGATTCGAGAAACCGCGCCGCAGAGGCGCAGGGGCACAGAGTACTCGCAGAGAACTGCGAACCGCGCGCCACCGAGATGCCGAGGGTGCCGCGCATCCGGATGATGCGAGTGCACGAGCCCTGATCTTCGGGGCACGCGTGGTGAGCCCGTCTCCCTTGGCGTGCTCTAAAGTCGTTCAGCCCCGGCGCGACGACCTCGCCCCGCTTGCCCCAATCAGTTCAAGCTCGGGCCGAGAGTCTCGGCATTCAGGCTGTTGGCGCCTCGGTGTAACGGTGGCGCTGTTCGTAGTTCTCCGCGAGTACTCTGCGCCACTGCGTCGCTGCGGCGCGGTTCCGCACGTCTCGCCGTTCGTCGTGCCGTCACCCGACGTCGCCCGAGTCTAGCGCTGCTCCCGAAGCGCCTGCGGCAATGCCGGCGCTTGCGCCGCGCGCTCGGTGAGGAGCTTCGCGGTGAAGCGTTGCGCTTCGCTCATCCGTTCGATCTCGATGGCGATCGCATCGACGGCCTGTTCGAGACGTTCGAATCGCTCGTCGTTCACGGGCGCGACGACACGCGGTCTGGTGCGCTGCAGCGCGAGCCGCGTTCCCACCCAGATGACGGCCATTGATGCGATGAAACTCGCGATCACTCCGGCCACTACGGCGAAGCTATAGACGTCGGGATCCACGTGCGGTCTCCACTGTTGACGAGGGCGCCGGTCGGCCCGCCGAAGCTGGCGTTGCGCCGGAGCGCCGAAGGTGCTGGCCGAAAGCTACGGCTTGGGATCGACCGGCGGTGCGTCGGACTTCGGGCCGAGAAGGTTACGGTCCGTTAGCACCGCGGGTTTCCGTTCCGGACGCGTCGCGGGCGCGGGACCCCGGACGCTGGCACGATTGCCGCGCATGGACCGGGGATACACCGGAGGAACAGGAGATGATCGCACGTTTGTTCGCTGCCGCCATCGCGGCGATGACGCTCGCAGGCAGCGCGCTCGGCGCGCAGGCGCCGGACCGTCGGATTTTCGGGGTCGGAAACGTCGGCTACGCCTGGGACCAGCCGCAGGGAGGGTTCCATGTGAATGCCGGAATCGGCGCTGGTTCGTCGCGAGTCTTCGGCTATCTGCTGCCACTCGACGCGACCTTTGTGCAGGGCAAGCAGGACCGCCGCTACGTCTCACAGAGCACGATCTACGGAGATCAGCTCTGCCAGGACCGCCAGACGGGTCGATACGTCGGCGCGGGCAACTGCCGCGTCCCGGTGAGCGTGCACTGGGGCGGCGCGGCCGAGTTGAACTTTGCTCCGATGAAGAAGACCGGTTCCTTCTTCGCGGGCGCGGGCTACCGCACGGGCTACGCGAGCACCGCCTACGGCACCATCGGCTACATCGGTCGCGCAACCGGGCGGACCTTCGGCCTCGCGCGGCTGAGCATCGGCTCCGGGTTCGCGCAGCTCGCGATCGGTGGCCACCTCTGACACCACCGCTGAGCGTTAGGCGCTAGAACGGCAGGTCGTCATCGGTGAAGTTCGGCGCTTCGTCGTCGGAAAACTCGCGTTCCGCGGGCGGCGGTGGTGCGCTTGCCCGAGCCGGCGAGCCGCCGGGTGCGGGGCTTCTCCGCGGAGACGCGGTCTTCGCCCCGGCGGGCGAACCGGCTGGCCGACGTTCGCCATCGCGCGGCGGCCAGATGATCCCCTCACACCCGGGCCCCCCCTGGAACTTGGGCTTGTTCCGGCACTTGAAGTCCGGAGCGCGCGGATTTCGCTTGCTCGCGCGATCGTCCCACATCTTCCCGCCACAGACGGGACACGCGGGATCGTCGGCCGTCCCCGCGGGCGGGACCACCACCGGCGGCGGCGCGCCGGCCTCGCGCGGCGGCCAGATCACGCCCTCGCACCCGGCCGCCTTGCACTTGAAGTCGGGAGCGCGCGGGTTCTTCTTCGTCTCGCGATTGTCCCACATCTCGCTGCCGCAACGAGGGCACGGCGGCGAAGTCGTTTCCGGGGGCGTGCCCTCGGGCTGCTGTGCTTCGGTCATCCGCGAAATTTAGCAGGATGAGCGCCGCGACACGAGCCGGAAGTCTGCATGAATCACCACCGCCTTCCAGCTTGCTGGACCTATTTGCTCCAGGGCGGAACCACGCCGATCATCCGCGAATAGGCGACGAGCTGGCCGAGATGCTCGTGGAGATCGTTCATGACTCCGGTGGACGTCTCGATGATCGTGTGGTCGCCGCCGAAAAGCTTCTTCGTGCCAGCGAGCGACGCCGGGTCCAGCGAGGCGATGCTCTGCCGCGCGAATGCGAAGCCTTCGCGAAGGTGCTTCAGCGCCTCCTCCTTCGACGACGCCGCCTCGAAAGACTCGAATCCTTCCTTTGTCCGCGGAATCACGGAAGAGCGGGTCGCCCCGAACGACACCGGCCCGTATGTGTAGTACTCGCTTGCCACGTGCTTGAAGACCTCGCCGATCGACCGGGTCCCTGCCATCGGGCGCCAGCTGTACTTGTCAGCGGGAATCTTTTCGGCGAGGGCGACAAACCTCCCTTGCAGTGAATCGAGATCGCTGAGAAACTGCGTGCGGATTGCGCCGGCCGAGGCGACGTCGGGAACCCCCTGCGCCCGCGCGGCGGCCGGAAGGAAAGCGAGCGCGCCTAACGCGACAAGCGCGAGCGCGCCGTGGCCAAGAGAGTGCTGTGATGTACGAAGCATCGTGTGGCGTGCCTCCCGGGTGTGACGGTTCGAGCGCGACCACTTCGCGCGTCGATGCGGACGTTACGCCTTCGCGCCCCCCGGAACGAGTCTCGGTTGCGTGGCTTCACTGAATGCTGACACCGTTCTCGGCGCTGGCGCCGAGCATCGCGACCATCTCGCGGGCGTTCGTTGTTCCGTAGTTGCCGTAGCAGTTGTTCTGGAGGACGACGGTACGGACCGCCGCGCTCGCCGCGCCCTGCACGCGGTCGACCCACGGCTGGAGCTCGTCGGCCGAATACAGGTACCGATAGCGTTCGACGGTCGGCACCGTTGCGCCTTCCCATGTTGCGGCGCGCCGCCCATGCAGGCGCACGATCGCGAGCCGGGGCGTCGTCACCTCGGCGACCGCGGGAACGCTGCTTTCCAGCCCCTGCGGCCCGTCGACCATCACGTGCGTCAAGTCGAGTCCGCGCAGCATGTCGAGCGTCCGCTGTGTCGCTTTCTCGGAGTTGAACCAGAGCCGATTCCGGAATTCGACTGACGCGCCGACCGCAGCGAGCCTCGTCGCCGACTCGGCAATCAAGTCCTTGTTTTCGGGGGTCGGGAGGAACCAGCGCGGATACTGGAGGAGCACGCCGCCAAGCTTGCCGGCGAGACGGAGCGGCTCGAGCGCATCGAGGAATCGCTCCCAGATCGCATCGTAAATCTCGAGCGGCAGGTCCTTCGCGTAAATCCGCTTTTTGTCTCGCAGCGCCGCCGGGAGCGCGCCGCCGATGTCCTCGGGCAGCCGCGCGACTTCGCTCGGCTGTCCGGTGAGCAATGCGTGCGCCTTGAGGTGGAAGACAAAATCGTCAGGCGTGCGCTCGGCCCAGAGCGCTGCGGTCGCGCGCTCCGGAAGCGAGTAGTAGCTCGCGTCGACCTCGACGACGGGAAACTGACTCGCGTAGTAGCGCAACCGGTCCTCGGCGGAGCTCGTTCCGCGCGGATAGAACACGCCGCCTCTCACAATGGTCGGGTCAGTCCACGATGCCGTCCCGACGCGGACCTCTGTTGCCGCACCGTTAGGCGCGACGCGGCGAATCGGGGTGCCGATCAGCCGCGGCGGTGTGCGCTCGATCGCGGCGAGGGCGCGCTCGCCGGCGACGGCGAAGCCGGGATCGTGCGCCGGGTCGAGATCGGGCGCGGGGAGCGGAGGCGCGGAGGTACGGGGGCACACGACGCAATCTTAGCGCAGGGCGGGCCGACCGACGACCCCGCCCTCGCGCGAATGACGAGACGGAGAGGGCGGCCTTCCGCTTGCGCCGATCTGGATTCACGTTCCGGACATGCCTCTCGTCTCGATTGCACCCCGCTGCTGGACCATTGCCGCTGCATTGCTCGCGCTTGGCCTTGGCGCCCCGCCGACGATTCGAGCGCAGCTCACCATTCGGCTCACGGAGCTTCCGCCGGGCACGCCGGCCGGAGCCGTGGTACATGTCGCGGGCTCGTTCAACCGGTGGGACGCCACGGCGAGCGACTACGTGATGAAGCCGCAGCCGGGGGGTGGATATGCACTCACTCTTCCCGACTCGGTCCGCGGACCGGTCGAGTTCAAGCTGACGCTCGGTGGGTGGGAGACCGTGGAGACCACGGTATCAGGCGGCGACATCGCCAATCGTGAGGCGATCATCCCGCCCACGGGGAGTGCCGCGGTCGTGGTTTCCGTCGCGGCATGGAGAAGCGCGTCGTCGGCGAAGCCGCGCGTCTCGACGGCGTCGCGTTCAGTCACGCTGATCAGCGACAGCTTTGCGGTCCCGCAGCTCGGCCGCTCCCGGCGCGTCTGGCTCTACCTCCCGCCGGATTACGCGGCGTCGACCAAGCGCTATCCCGTGCTGTACATGCACGACGGGCAGAATGTGTTCGATGCAGCAACGAGCTTCGCCGGCGAGTGGGGCGTTGACGAGACGCTGGACTCGCTGCAGGCAGCCGGCGACTGGGGGGCGATCGTCGTCGCAGTCGATAACGGCGGCACGCATCGGGTGGACGAGTACAATCCCTGGAAAGCCGCCGAGTCGAAGAATGGCGGTGGCGAGGGCGATGCCTACGTCGAGTTTCTCGCGACGACGCTCAAGCCCTGGATCGACGGGCATTATCGCACGCGCTCCGACCCGCAGAGCACCGCGATCGTCGGCTCGAGCATGGGCGGGCTGATCTCGCTCTATGCGGCACTCAAGTATCCGGATGTGTTCGGACGTGCCGGTGTCTTCTCGTGCGCCTGCTGGATCGCGCGGTCCCAGATCCTGAGCTATGCCGCGAATTCCAAGTTGTCGGAACCACACCCGCGGATCTACTTCGTCGCGGGCGGGATGGAAACCAGGGATGGAGAGCAGGTCCGCGATCAGCAAGCGGTGGTCAAGACGCTGACCGGAGCCGGGTATCCCGCCGGCACCGCCGTCGTCGCGCACGCGCCAGCGGATGGGAAGCACTCCGAGTGGTTCTGGCGGAGGGAGTTTCCGGCGGCTTACACGTGGCTGTTCGCCGAGAGCGCGCGCGGCATTCGTCAGCCTGACGCTTTCGCGGCGAGCGGCTCGCCGGCGGCGCGCGGGCCTGCGCTCGCGTCGTGGACGCGTGGGGCGACGTGCTACGAGGTGTTCGTGCGATCGTTCAAGGACAGCGATGGCGACGGCATCGGCGACATCAACGGGCTGATCTCGAAGCTCGACTACATCAACGACGGCAAGCCGGCCTCGACGAGAGACCTCGGCGCGCGATGCATCTGGTTGATGCCGGTCGCGGAATCACCGAGCTACCACGGTTATGACGTCGCCGACTATTACCGCGTCGAGCGCGACTACGGCACAACCCAGGACTTCAAGCAGCTCGTCGCCGAGGCTCACAGGCGCGGCATCAAGGTGCTGGTGGACCTGGTGCTCAACCATGCATCGAGTGAGCATCCCAACTTCGTGGCGGCACTTCGCGACACGGCGTCAGTCTATCGCAACTGGTTCCGCTGGTCACCGACCAAGCCGTCCGAGCTGAATCCGTGGGGCTACAGCAACTGGCACAAGTCGCCGGTGCGCGATGAGTGGTACTACGGATTCTTTTCCAGTCGCATGCCCGACCTGAACTACACGCACGCTCCCGTTCGCGAAGAAGCGAAAAAGGTCGCGACGTTCTGGCTCACCGAGATGGGTGTCGATGGGTTCCGTCTCGACGCCGTGCCCTATCTGGTCGAGGAGGGCACGGTGATCCGCCACTCGCCGGGGACGCACGCCGAGCTCCGCGAGTTTGCGGCACACGTTCGCTCGGTGAGACCTGAATCGTTCACGATCGGCGAAGTCTCCGACAGCACGAAGGACATGCTCGGCTACTATCCCGACCAGCTCGACGCGTACTTCGCGTTCGAAGTCGGTGATAGCATCATCAGCGCAGTCAGGAACGGCTCAGCCAGGGGTGTGCTCACACCGGTGTTGCGACTTCAGCGCGACGCACCATTCGGGCGCTGGTCGC
Source organism: Gemmatimonadaceae bacterium (assembly GCA_031359795.1). GTDB lineage: Bacteria > Gemmatimonadota > Gemmatimonadetes > Gemmatimonadales > Gemmatimonadaceae > JABFXC01. The sequence continues at coordinate 45,969 of JANMAM010000091.1, read as the reverse complement.
CATTCCTCCGGAACCACGACCAGCCGCGGACCGCGACCGAGCTGAATGGCGACGTCGCGCGCCAGAAAATGGCGGCGGTGCTGATGATGACGATGCCCGGGATTCCGTTCGTCTACTATGGCGAAGAGATCGGGATGACGGGCCCGAAGCCGGACGAACAGATCCGAACGCCGATGCAGTGGACGCGCGCGTCGGGGGCGGGATTCACGACGGGAAAGCCGTGGGAAGCAGTCCGGCCGGAGTCGCTGACGGTCACCGTGCAGGCGGAGGAGTCGCAACCGGCGTCGCTGTTGAATCACTTCCGGCGGTTGATTCACCTGCGCGACAGCCATCCGGCACTGGCATCGGGTACGCTCGTGCCGTTGACCACGGGTCACGATGCGGTGACAGCGTACCTGCGACGGGAAGGAAATCGCGCGGTGCTGGTGGTCGTGAACCTGGGGGCGACACAGCTGCGCGGGGTCACGATCACCGGGCTGCCGGGTTCACTCCCCGCTGGAAGCTTCACGCCGCGCAGCCTGCTCGGCGGACCCTCGGCGGCGCGGCTGCGGGTGCCGGCGAATGGCACGATTGGCCGATACGTGCCGGTGGCGACGCTCGCGCCGATGCGCGGATACATCTTCGATCTCTCGACGACGGCAAGGCGTTAGGCGACGCCGCGACACCGCGCGAGGCGCGGTGTCGAGGCGTCCGCCTAACGCGCTGGCCGGATGCGGATCGCCTGCCCGCCGCCCGACGCCAGCACCATGCGCAGCCTCGTCGCCGACGTCACTGGCCGCGACGAGATCGCGACCGATTCCGGGTTGTCGCGCCAGCTCGCCGTCGGCCCGTCGGCATAGATCTCGGCGATGTACCGCCGGCCAAAGGGGAGGAATGAGAGCGAAACATCGAGCGTCCGTTTGTCCTCGTCAGTGAGCGCGCCGACGAACCACTCGTCCTTTCCCTTCGTCTTGCGCGCGACGGCGACGTAGTCGCCGATCTTCCCGTCGAGTACCCTGGTGGTATCCCAGTCGACGGCAACATCGCGAATGAACTTGAACGCCGGCTGCCCGGCGTAGTTCTCGGGAAGGTCGGCCGCCATCTGGAGCGGCGAGTAGAGCACGACGTAGAGTGCGAGCTGCTTGGCGAGCGTGGTCCGGGGGCGCGATTCCTCCGGCTTCCGTGGCGTGCCGGTCGGCCGCTTGATGAGGATATCGAAGATGCCCGGGGTGAAGTCCATCGGGCCGGCGATCATGCGCGTGAAGAACAGAATCGACTCGTGCTCCGGCGGGTTGCCGCCGTCACCGCCCCACGCGTTGTACTCCTGTCCGCGTCCCGCCTCGCGTGACATCATGTTCGGCCACGTCCGCCGCTCGCCGGTATCCTTGATCGGCTCGTGCTCATCGACCTGGATGTGATACTTCGCCGCGGTCTCGACGACCTTCCGGAAGTGGCGCACCATGAACTGTCCGGTGTGCGAGTGCCCTTCGAAGGTCTTGTCGGTGACGTAGCCGCCCTTGATCGCACGAATGCCCAACCTCTCGTAGAGCGCGAACGCGCTGTCGAGCTGCCGCTCGTAGTTGGCAATGCCCATCGCCGTCTCGTTGTGGCCGATGAGCGTGACGCCCTTTGACTTCGCATACGCCGCGAGCCCTGGCAGGTCGTAATCCGGATACGCCTTGGTAAACGAGAACCCGGCGCCGCCGTTGATCCAGTCTCCGTTCCATCCGACGTTCCAGCCCTCGACGAGCACGCCGCCAAGTCCATTGGCCGCGGCGAAGTCGATGTACTGCCGGGTGTTGGCGGTGTTTGCACCGTGCTTCGGCCCCTCGCCCCACGTCATCGTGCCGATGTGCATCCCCCACCAGATGCCGTTGTACTTCATCGGCTTGATCCAGCTCACATCCGCAATGCGGCTCGGCGGGTTCAGCTTGAGCGTGAGGAGCGATGGTGCGAGATCGATCGCGCGATCGGCAATTTGAATCGTGCGCCATGGGGTGGTGAGCGGCGTGTGACCGCGCACCTTGACTCCGTCCGCCCAGGGGGCGAGCGCCGAGCGAAGCGTGCGATTCTGTTCCGGTCCGCCGGCGAGGTTCATCCCCGGGTAATCCACGAGGTCGGCCTCATGGATCACCACAGCCGGGCCGTTGTTGAACTCGAGCGTCAACGGCGTGTTCACCGTATCGAGCACGCTGATCGGCGACGACGAGTAGAGCATCTCATAGCGGTCCGGCTTCGAGACCGTCGACGGGGTCCACCACGCCTTCGCGTCGTCGGCAAAGGTGAACTCGGTCAGCTCGTCGCTGATCTCGTAGTTGCCGATCGCTGCCTGATCGGGGATCTCGTAACGAAAACCCACTCCATCATCGAAGGCGCGGAAGACGACGCTGAAGGTGCGTCCGGGAGCGGCTGTCTCGGCGACGGTGACGCGCAACTGATTGTGCTGGTCGCGAACTCGAGCGACCTCACCCCATGGCTGCGTCCAGGTCGTGTCGTAGCTGCTCCGGGTCGTGTCGGTGATGCGCAGCCCGTCGCGCAGCATCGGGGCGCCACGGAACGCGAAACCGAGCCTCGACGGGAACAGGATCGCCCGGCCGCCGTGGTCGACCGCGTAGAAGAGCGCGCCGTCGCGAACGCCGACCGAGACCACGTTCTGGCCGTTGGGCGAGGCGAGGCGAAGTGGTGCCTGGGCGGGCGCGGCCACGGCAGCGACACTCACGGCTACGGTGAGGCCTAACGCGATTGAGGCAGAACGGATATTTCTGCGGGCGACCATGTTGTTTTTGGTGAGTGTTGAGGGAGTGCCGCGGTGTTGGCTGCTCAGAGCTGCGCGCCGACGAGAATGGCGATCGCGGCGTTGGTGGCGAGGTTCAGCTGGAGGGCGCCCGCGGCGTCGATCGTGACCGCGGTCCCGGCGCATGCCGGCCCGCTCTTGCCGCCGGTGAGCAGGTCGCAATATGTGCCCGCGGGCAGTCCGGTCGCGACAGTCGCCGTGACCGTTGCCCCCCCGCGATTGATCGCTATGAATCCCTTGCTTCCGCGCGAGAACGCGATCGCATCGGCACCGTTGTCCCACCAGTTGTTCTGGTTCGTTCCGGCGACTGCGCGCCGGAAGCCGACCATGCTCGAGATGTAGCTGTCGCGATGCTCGCACACCCACTGGCCGACGGTGGCGGTCTCGAGGCGCGACGCGCAGACGACGTTGGTGGTCCATCCTGCCGCGTCGGACGGAGGGCCCATCGAGTTACCGGACGGACAGTTGAATGCGAAGCTCGACAGCACCGTGGGATAGCCGTACGGTTGCGCCAGCATCCAGACGTTCGCGAGGCGGAAGACCTGCGGGTTGCGGTAGCTCAATCCGCACTCGTGCTGGGTGTCGTGGTTCTGGAGGAACACCACCGCCTTGTCCGACGGCATCATGCCCCAGGCGGTCGGCGAGAACTGGTTCCCGGGCGTACCGTTAGGATTGAGCTGGAAGAGGTGCTGGCTCCCGCCGAGCTGCGTGAACTTGTCGGCGACGCCCCGATAGGTGAACTCGGTGATGTCGGCCGCCCCTCCCGAACTGTAACCCTCCCCGAAGTAGTCGCTCGGCCGCAGTGCCTCACCGCCGCCGCTGGAGACTTCGAGAAACCAGTACGGTATCGGCTTGTTCTCGGCCGTCATCGTCGTGTTGACGAGCTTGATGATCTCGTCGAGGTCGACCTGCTGCATGTGCTTGGCAGCGTCGATCCGGAACCCGGCGACGCCGAGTCGCGCCATCGCGATCAGGTACCCCGCGATCTTCTGCCTGACGGTTGCCGATGCGGTGTTCAGGTCGGGGAGCCCGAACAGCTCGCAATCCTGGACGTTAGGCGCGCTCGAGTAGTCGCTGACCCTGCAGGGCGTGTGAAAGTCCGCGCTGGTGTAGAGCCCCGGATACTCGTACTTGGTGTACGCCGTCCCGTTGCTCCCCGTGCCCGGGCTCGGGAAGTTGGTCATGTGGTTGATGACCGCGTCGACGTAGATGTCCACGCCAACGGCCTTGCACCGGTTCACCATGTCGGTGAACTCAGCCCCCGTTCCCGAGCGGCTCCGCGCGATGCTGTAGCTCACCGGCTGGTACCGCTCGCTCCAGTCGAAATTGGGCGTGATGCTGTGCTCGTTCGGCGGCGAGACCTGCACCGCCTTCCATCCGGCGGGGCCGAGCCGCGTCTCGCACTCCGACGCGATGTCGGTCCACTTCCAGTCGAACAGATGCACGAATGCGTCGCCCGCGGCGGCGTGCCCGCTCGGACGGTAGGTCTGGGCAAGGGTCGGCCGCACCGCCGGCGGCGGATCGGTGCCGACCGAGCCGCGCGGTGCGTTCGACCCGCCGTCGCAGGCAGCGAGCAGCGCCAGGCCTAACGCTGCCCCAGCGCGGGCTCCGCGGCGTTGCTTGAGTGCCGGATGGGCGCGATCGCCGCGCCCATCCGATATTGGAATCAGGTTAGTAGCCAGGGTTCTGCTTGACGTTGGGGTTGGCCGAGAGCTCGTTCGCCGGAATCGGATACAGGTCGCGATACGCCGCCGTCACCTTGCCCGCCTGGACCCCGCCCTTCCACTCCCAGATCCCCGCCTCGGTAAACTGCCCGAAGCGGACGAGGTCCTGCCGCCGGAACGCTTCCCACCCGAGCTCCCGGCTACGCTCGTCGAGGACGAACTGCGGCGTGAGTTCGGCCGGGAGGATGTTACCCGCCGTGCTGCCGTACGCTCGCTGGCGGAGCATGTTGACGTAGCTGACCGCCAGCGTCGCGCTGCCACCGGCACCGCGCGCAACCGCTTCGGCGTAGATCAGGTACGCATCAGCGAGACGGAACATCGGAAAATCGGTGTCCGGAAAGTCCGCGTTCGAGCCGGATACGCCGGCCGACGTCTTGTTGCTGTATTTCGGGTATGCATAGCCCGTGGCGAAGTCACCGACGTTGCTGGCGACGCGCGACTGGCCCGTCGTGTACATGATCGCCGCACGCGCATCGGTACCTGCCGGCTCGGCCGCGTAGCGATCGGCGACGGGCGAGCGAAGTCGGAGCCCCCACCAGCCGCCGTTGACTCCGTACGCGCCGGCGTCGATGCTGCCGCCGATTGCCGCGTGCACGAGAAACGTGAGGCCGCCCCACGTCCGCGTACGTACTCCATCCTGCGGAATCGTGAAGATCAGTTCGGGCGAGGTGTGATTGTCCGCCTGGAACAGGTGCCGGTAGCTCGGGTCCAGGGTGAACCCCGCCGCGATCACGGCTTCTGCCGCCGTGCGCGCATCGGCGTAGCGCTCGGTGCCGGTGTAGACCTTCGCGTTCAGATACAGGTGCGCGAGCACCATGTCCACCGCCGCCTGGCTGGCCCGCGCGTAGTTGGCACCGGCGCTCTTTGCCGGGAGCTCCGGCCGAATCGCCTTCAGCTCAGTCTCGACGAACTTGAACACCTCGAGGCGCGGCGCCTGACGCGGCAGGCTGGCGACGCTGGTGTTCTCGTCGGTAAGCGGCACGTTGCCGTACAGGTCGACGGCGTGCCAATAGCTCAATGCGCGGAGGAATCGCGCCTCGGCGCGATACTGGTGCACCTGCGCCTTCAGCGCGGCGCTCACGCCCCGGCTGTCGAGCTTCGCGTCGCTGGTTTCCCGGAGGAACTCGTTCACCAGCGCGATCTGGTAATAGATACGTCCATACATCGCGGTCGTGAACGGATTGGACGACGACCAGGTCTGGTAGTTCATCTCGGGAAGGCCGACGTCGCCCCACCCGATGATCGCTTCGTCGGTCGGCAGCTCCTGAAGCTGCCAGTAGCCGCGGACGTACTGCGAGAATCCCTCGTCGATTCCGCGAACGTCGGGGTTGCCATCCGGTCCGACCTGGCCGGTGACGACGAGGCCGCCGTACAGCTTCGCGAGGAACGACTTGTACGACGACGGATCGTTGAAGATGTTCGCGCTCGTGATGTCGCTCTTCGGCTGCAGCGGTATGTCGCTGCAGCCGGCGATCACCGCGAGCACGACCGCGCTCGCGGCCGCGTGCCTGATGGTTGATCTCAACATGAGTGTCTCCCTTCTCGTTGCCTGTTGGAAGAGCAAACAGCGCCCGCTGGCATGCGTGCGCTGAGGCTCAGAATCCGACCGAAATTCCGCCGACGAATGTGCGCGACCGCGGGTACAGATTGTTATCGATGCCATTCAAGCCGGCCGTCGGATCGATGCCCGTATACTTCGTTGTCGTAAAGACGTTCTGGATCGTGCCGAACACACGTGCGCCCTCGACGACGCGGAACGCATTCATTCCTCGAATCGGTCCCAGGGTGTACCCCAGCGTGAGATTATCCATGCGGATGAACGACGCATCCTCGACATAGTAGTCCGACTGGTACTGCGGAGCCCTGAAGCCCGTCTTCAGCACGGAGCTGTGCAGGTTCGTCGGGGCGTTGCCCTGCGTGAGAATGTTGTAGTAGCCGAGGTTCGACGAGACGTTGTTGTAGACGTAGTTGCCCCGGTATGCACGCAGCGTCGTGCTCGCATCGAAGCCAAGCCACGACATGTTGGACGTGTGGCCAAAGATCCACTTCGGTGCCGGGCTGTGGAATGGACGGAGATCGTTCGAGTTGATGATCCCGTTCTTGTCCCGGTCCTCGTAAATCGGGACGCCGGAGGTGTCGCCGATCTGGTGGAAGACCAGGAACGACAGAATCGGAACGCCTGGCTGGAGCACCTGGATGTTCGTGCCGACGCCGCCAGCGATGCCGCCGGTCAGGATCTGCGTGATTCCCGGCCGGCCGATCGTCAACAGCTTGTTGCGGTTGGTCGAGGCGTTGAAGTTCGCGTCCCAGCTGAATGAGCGCTTGTCGCTCCCGTCGAACAGCTTGGCGTCGATCGCGAACTCGAATCCGCGGTTCTGCAAGCTGCCGATGTTGGTGAGCACGCGATCGGAAAGGGCGACGCCAGCTGCCGTTGGCACGGTGAAGAGCAGGTCGGTTGTCTTCTTCGTGTAGACGTCGATCGTGCCGGTCACCCGGTCGCCGAGGAAGCCATAATCCACGCCGAAGTTGGTCGACGTGGTGGTCTCCCAGGTGAGGTTCGGATCTACCTGGCTCGGACGAATCGTCGTGACGAACTCGCCGCCGATCTGCGGCTGCGCCGTCACCGAGCCAATCGTATACGCCTTGAATCCGGCGTAGTTGTTGAAGGGGAGGTTGCCATTCTTGCCCCAGGCGATCCGGAACTTGAGGTCGGAGAGCGGGGTGCGGCCCTTCACGAACGGCTCGTCGATGGCACGCCACGCAAAGGCAGCCGACGGGAAGACGCCGTACTGATGACCGGGCGAGAATTTCGAGGAGCGATCACCGCGCATCGTCGCCGTGAACAGGTACCGGTCGAGCAGCGACAGGTTCGCGCGGCCGAAACCAGATCGCAGCCGCCATTCCTGGACGTTGTAGAGTGGCGTCCGATCCGTAGACGACGGAATCCCGTAGAGCCCAAGCAGGTCGGACGTCAGTCCGGATACGCTGATCGATGGATAGTCGCCGCGGAAGCGCTCAGTCGAATATCCGCCGGTGACGTCGAACTCGCTCGAGAGCATGGCGAACTGCCGCGAATACTTCGCGAATGCGTCGAGGACCGTCTTCTGCTCCTCGGGGATGTTGCGATAGATGTTGCCGGGGGTCGCGGCGAGACGCTGCGAATAGAGCGTCGTCGGGGTGAACGTCGTCCGGTCGGCCCGGTTCACGTCGAAGCCACCGCGCACCGTCGCCGTCAGGCCGCTGATGAACGGAACCGCATACTCGCCTTCGATGTCGCCAACGCTTCGCAGCGTCGTGCCTTCATCCTGCAGTTGCGCGAGGATCGCGAGTGGGTTGCTCGGCACACCGGTGATTGGCTGTCCGGCGTTTCCACGAAACTCGTAGTACGTGCCGGAATCGGTGAGGATCGGTTGCGTGGAGGGGTACGCGATCGCGTTGCCGAGCACTCCGCCCGGCGTGAAGCGATCCTTGGTGCGCGATCCCTTCAGGTTGCTGCGAAGCGTCAGGTCGTTGTGGATCTTGTCGGAATAATTGAATGAAAGCGACGCGCGCTCGACGTTCGATCCGAGCAACACTCCGCTCTGATCGAGGTAGCCGATCCCGAGCCGGTACCGCATGTCATCGCGATTGCCAGCGAGCGCGAGGTTGTGTTCCATGCCGCTCGCGTCCTGTTCGATCGCACCGAGCCAGTTGGTGTTCGCGTTGCCGAGCATGGCCGAGCGGAAGGGGGCGAACTGTTGCACGGCGGCGCGGAACTGCGACGCGCTGACGAGGTCCGGACCGCCGGTAACGCGCGACGTCGACGCAGTCCCGGTGTAGCTGAACTTCGGACCGGTTGCACCTGATTTCGTCGTGATGATGACAACGCCATTCGCGCCTCGCGAACCGTAGATCGCGGTCGACGACGCGTCCTTCAGCACCGTCACGCTCTCGATGTCCTGCGGATTGATGAAGTTCAGCGGGTTGCGCCCAGCGGTCGCGCCCCCGCCAACCTGCAGTGGCACGCCGTCGACCACATACAGCGGATCGTTAGGCGCGTTGCCGATGCCCGTCGATGTTCCGCCGCGGATGCGGATCGAGATGCCGCCGCCCGGTTCGTTATTGTCGATCACCTGCACGCCGGGGATCTTCGCGCGAATCAGCTCTTCAGGGGCAACCACCCGGCCGGTGTTGAACTCGCGTGCGGTCGTCGTCGACACCGCACCGGTGAGATCGCGGGCCGACGTGGTGCCGTACCCGATCGCGACCACCTCGCTGAGCACCTGCGCGGTCACGCTCAGCCGGAAGTCCTGATTGGTCGTCGCGCCGCTCGCGACGACGACGCCAGTCGCCGAGTCGGGCGCGAACCCGATCCGCCTCACGCGCAATTGATAGGTCCCAGGCTCGACGACGATCGTGTAGCGACCGTCGTCGCCGGTCATTGCCCCGCGCGTCGTGCCCACGACCGAGATCGCGGCGCCCGCGACCGGCCTGACGCCGTCGGATGAAAGAACAACGCCCGCGATCGTCCCGGTCTGCGCAAGCGCCGCGCTACCCGCAATCAGCGACGCGAGGACGCTAACGAATGTTTTTCGCCACATCGTTCCTCCAAGAGCGTGGGACGTGCCCTGCACCATCAAAGTCGCTCGCTCGCTCGACGACAACACCACCGCGGCCGGGACGCGACTCGCCCGGGCCTTCTCATTATGCGCTGTGGCGGCGGCAACAACCAGCCCGGTGTTCCGCGCGCCACCATCGAGGGCCAACTCAGGGGTTTTCACTCAGTCGAAGACCAGCCGCACCCACTCGATCTCGATGCGGGGAATGCCCGCCCCCCCTGGCCGCAACGACATCTGCAGGCGCTCGAGCTCGCCCGTTTGGATCGTCTCGCCTGGCGTTCTGCCCCTCTCCCTGGCGCGCACCCAGTAGTTCCATTCGCCCGGATAGCCCTCGGGCAGCATCGCGCTTCGGGCGGGCGCGAAGCGCGCGAGCGGAATGCGCCGCTCGCTCCAGGCGGTGTCGCCGCGCACCGTCGCACTCCAACTCGTGCCGTCCCCCTCGACGAGCGTGAGATGCACAAGGTCGCCGGGCGTCGTCGCGCGCAGCCGGACAGCAACCGCCGCGGCCTGCCCGGCGCTCGCGCCTCGCGCGGCGATCCGGTCCGCGACGACCAGCGATGCGGTGTAATCGTCGGGGCCCCGGCCATTGAAGCGCGGCAGCTCGAAGTGGAACACCGGTTCGCCGTTCGCCGCTGACGTCAGCACCTGATAGATCCCATCGCGCCAGCCGTCGCCGATACGCGAAAAGGTGAGGGCCTTCACGTCGGCAGCGGCAGTGAACAGCCGCACCGCTGTTTTCGGCGTGACGACCGCTGCATGCCACGAATCGGCCGGCGTGTAATTCCACTCCCACGGCCGCTGGGGCAGGCCGCCTGGAAAGGTCGCCGCGTGTCCGCGCGATACGACCGTTATGGTGTAATCGAAAGGCCCGACCCCGACCGAGTCAGCCGGCAGCGATACCGCGTAGTCGTAACCCGAGGTCGCGCGCATCGAGTAGCGCCGAGCGACGCGCCCATCGCTGCGGCGCAGCGACAAGACCACCGAATCCGGAGCGACGGTGTCCACGACGCGCGCCGAGACCGTGATCGGCCCGCCCGTGACGTATTCCGCGGCGGCGCTGGGAACGACGCTGATAGCGACGGTGTCGGCGGGCGGTGCGTGATATTCGTCGAACCGGATCGCTCCGATCGTCGCCGGAAGTGTCTTCGCGTCAACTGCGCCGGCGCGACCGAGGACATAGACGCCGGGGGTCACGACGAACTCCCCGCCCGCCGCCGCCCTAACGGTAGCGGCATCGGCGCTGCCGGCGATGCGACGCACGCTGAACGACGGTCCGAGATCGGGCAGCACGATTCGCATCGGCCAGCCTCGCGCGATCGCCCGCGTCACCACCTTGTCGGCGCGGGGGAGCTCGAAGGGGTCGCGTATCGGCACCGCGTCGGGATAGACCTCGAGCCGCCACACCCCGCTCCCCACGCGGTCGAGGAAGTAGGTGCCTTCGCCGCCGTAGACGACGACCGGTGAGGAGCCATATCCGGCAACGCGGGTGAGACGGTCGGGACGCGGCGCGCCACGTTTCGTCGCACCCGCGTTGAGGTAGGCGTCGTCGGCCGCGAGCACGCTCGAATTCTCCGCGAAGCTGACGTGAAAATCGCCGAAGCTCTCGTTCCGCGGATAGCTCCCGAACGTGGCCCAGCGCGGAACACGCCGCATCGCCTCCGCGGCGATGACCGCGCTCATCGCCTTCCGCGGCGTGTAGACGAGGTTGAGGTAGTGCGTCTGCCAGCCGAGGTTCCGCGACGCGGTGCCGAGCATGTCGTAGGCGAACATCGCGGCGAGCTGTGTCCCGACGGATCGCATCGTCCGGACCATCGCCGGATACATGTAGCCGGTGCGCAGGTCGGGCGAATCGAACTCGTAGACGATCCGCGGCATCCGATCGATGCGCGGATCGCGCATCGGCTCGTAGTCATCGACCGTGCGCAGGTAGTTGCCCCGCAGCTCGTGCCCGGCGTTGAGCCCCGTCGGATACCAGCCGAAGCTCACACCCGGCACCGACGACTTCCGGATCGCGTCGGCGATCGCAAAGTCCTGGCTCACGTTATGGAACAGGATCGCCTTCGAGCCGGTCGCGCGCACCGCATTGGCGAGCGCGTCGATGTACCTCACCGAGCCCGCGACGTCGGAACTGTGATGCGCCGGCTCGTTGATCATCTCGATGAAAAGAATCGACGGGTCGTCCTTGAGCGCTATGCCCGTGTACGGATTGACGTGTCGCAGCAGCTGCTGGATGTAGTTGACCTGCGCCGCAATCGCGGCGGCATTCGTCCCGAGCTCCGACTTCCTGTAGAAGTTCGCGAATCCGCGGGGCGTGGTGTCGTCGGTCGCGTCCGGCCAGGTGCTCTGGTAGGTCGTGATCGGCGAGAGGAGCGTGTAGATCCCCCGCTCACGGGCTCGCGCGATCAGGTAGTCCATCGCGTCGAGGTGGTCGTTCGCGATCAGGTTGCCTGCGCGGTCGCTGTTCTCCCAATCGCCCCAGAAGGAGATGCGGAGTGCGTCCCACCCCATCCGGGCGAAGTGGGCCATGTCGTCGTCGATGAGCTTCTTCCGATCGAGACCCAAATATCCGGCGGCGCGATAGTCGGACGCGGAGGGAAGCGTGTAGTTCGCTCCGAACAAGGCGAGTTCCTTCCCCGAATCCTTCCAGCGAATCGTGCCCGTGCTGTCGAGGTACACCGTCCGGGGCTCGGGTGCTGTGATGACCTGGGCGGCGACCGGCGACGCCGCGACGACAAAGGCGAGCAGAACGACCGACCACCGCATGCGGATTCTCCTTGCTGACCAGAATCGATTCGGCGAATTGTCCAAATATCACAAACGCCCACGGAGCGTGAGCGATTCTACTAGTGACAATCGCCGTCCGCGACCATACTATACATCGCGCAGCCGGACGGCCGATGATGGCACAGCGCTTTATCCACCGACCACGTAGCTCCTGGTCGACCGCCATCATCACCCATGCCTGTCACGTTCGAGTTTGACGACGGGATCGTCGTCCTGCGAATGATCGGTGAGTATCTCCTGGTCGAAGTTCGCATCGCCCTCACTGCCGCGCTCGACGACGCCGAGCCGCGCCCGGTTCACGGCCTGCTCGCCGACCTCACGCACTCCGACTCCATAGCGACGCGCACCTTTGCCGACATGACGTCGATCGTGGGGTTCCTGACCTATCACGCACCGGCGTTTGGCCGCCGGATCGCGCTCGCCGGCTCCAGCGACGCCGCCCTCGGTGTCCTGCGGATGGCCGACGTCGATCTCGACACCGGCGGCGTGGATGCGCAGGTCTTTCGCAGCGCGGACGAGGGGCTGCGCTGGTTGAAGGAGTCGCGGAACAAGGGTGGGGCCGACAAGGGTGTGGTCGACAAGGATGCATCGCGGTATCTTCCTGATTCGCCGAATCCCCCCACCCCGTAGCCCCCCCGCTATGGCCATGCCGGCCGCCATTGAATGTCCGGATCCGCACAAGCCGGATCCCATCTCTGACGTCGACCTGCGCGAGCTCGAGAAGGCGCTGGTCGTCAGGCTCATGCGCAGCGTCGCGGACGACGTGCGTAACGGCGCCGCCGACCGCGCGATCCGCGAGTACGTCGGTCACCTTCACGCCGCGGGTTGCCCGCCAGAGCACGTCGTGATCCGGGTGAAGCGGCTGGTGCTCCGCGCAACGCGCAGAATGACCGATCGCGGCGACGCGACCGCGCTCTGCGAGGCGCTGGTGCTGCGAACGATCGAGATCTATTTCGACCGTTAGGCCTGACGTGACCGGCGCCGGCCCGCGCGGGCGGTGCACGGGGTAGCCTCCCACGCAGCTCTGACGGCGCCGGGGGATCTGCGCCCGCGGGAACCGGGCCACCGGCTCGACGCGTTGAGGCCAGCGGAGCGAGCCAACGATCCGCGCCGCTTCGGAGTAGTGTCAGTAGCCAATGCTGCGCCCCCAAAAAGGCAGCGGGTGAGACCCGAGCGCCGATGCGCGCTGCTCCTTGCCCACGGCTCCTCGAGAATCATCCTCCCCGCATGACGAAATTGCTCCCCCGGTGGCCGTGAGCCTTCAATTACCCGCCGTCGCGACCCGCCCGCGCGCCCTCCGGGTCCGTGCTGCCGCGTTGCTCGGGCCGATGATCGGCGCCCTGCTCATCGCGGCGTGCAAGCAGGCCGCGCCGCAAAAGCCGCCCCCGCCGGAAGTCCAGGTGATTACCGTCGCCGCGCAGCCGGTGTCCAACCTCATCGAGCTGCCGGGACGTCTTCAGGCGATACGCACCGCGGAAGTTCGCGCGCGCGTCGACGGCATCGTCCAGCGCCGCGTCTACACCGAGGGGACCGATGTCCAGGCCGGTCAGCCGCTGTTCGCGATCGATCCGCGCCAGATGCGGGCACAGCTCAACTCGGCCGAGGCCGCCCTCGCGCGCGCCGAGGCGACCGCCGCGAACGCGGCACAGGACGTCACGCGCTACAAGGGACTCGTCGCGCAGCTCGCACTCAGCCAGCAGGAGTACGACGCCGCCGTCGCCCGCCAGCGGACCGCCGAGGCCGACGTCGCCCAGGCACAGGCGCAAGCGTCGGCCGCTCGACTCAATCTCAGCTACTCGACGGTCACCGCGCCAATCTCCGGGCGCGCGGGCCGCGCGGAAGTGACCGAGGGCGCGCTCGTCAGCGCCGGCGCGGCGACGCTGCTGACCAGGATCGACCAGATCGACCCGATCTACGCCAACTTCTCGCAGTCGAGCTCCGACGTGCTCGCGCTCAGAAACCAGATCAGCGCGGGCGCCGTGAAGGTGCCGGCGTTGCGCCGCGTCGCGGTGAACCTCGTGCTCGAGGACGGAAGCACGTACAAACATGCCGGACATCTCGACTTTTTCGACCTGAGCATCGACGAGGCGACGGGTACCGCCGCGTTGCGCGCCGAGTTTCCGAACCCGGAGCGGAGCCTGCTCCCGGGGCAGTTCGTACGGGCGCAGATCGAGGCCGGCGTGCGCGCGAACGGGCTGCTCGTTCCGCAGCGCGCGGTCACCGTCACGCCGCAGGGCGCGACCGTGCTTGTCATCGGCGCACAGGATATCGCCGAGGTTCGCGCCGTGAAGGTGGGTGCGCTGCAGGGTGGGTCATGGGTGATTCAGAGTGGCCTCACGGTCGGCGAACGGATCGTCGTCGATGGCCTGCAGAAAGCGCAGCCTGGGCAGCCGGTGAAGGTAGCCACCGCCAGCCCGAGCCCGCCGGCGAGCCCGATCGCCGACACGGCTCGACGCTAGGCGACGGATGACGCCACGCTTCTTCATCGATCGCCCCGTCTTCTCGTGGGTGATTGCTCTCGCGATCGTCTTCGCCGGTATCATCGCCGTGCGCGCGCTCCCGATCGAGCAATACCCGACGATTGCGCCACCATCGCTGACGATCAACGCCGCGTACCCGGGCGCCGACGCCTCCGTGCTCGCCACCAACGTCACGCAGGTGATCGAGCAGGAGTTGAACGGCGTCGAGGGCTTCCAGTACATGTCCTCGTCGAGCCAGTCGAACGGGACCGCGTCGATCTCGGTGACGTTCCGATCGGGCACCGACATCAACGTCGCGCAGATGGACGTGCAGAACAGGCTGCGCCGCGTCGAGACGCGACTCCCCGAGGAAGTGCGCCGCCAGGGCGTCCAGGTGCTGAAGGCGAACACCGGCTTCCTGATGGTCATCGCGCTCACCTCGAAGAGCGGCTCGCTGCAGACGCTCGAGCTGGGAAACTTCGCCGTGACACGGGTGGTCGACGAGCTGCGCCGCGTTCCCGGTGTCGGCGACGTGCGCTCGTTCTCCTCCGAGTACGCGATGCGCGTCTGGCTCGATCCGGCGAAGCTCGCGGCTTACCGGTTGTCGCCGTCAGACGCGCTGGCGGCCGTGCAGGAACAGAACAGCCAGTCGAGCGGCGGATCGTTAGGCGACCGCCCGCTCGCCGGGAACAGCGAGATCAATGCGGCGATCCTGACTCAGAGCCGGTTCACGACACCCGAGCAGTTCGCCAACATCATCCTCCGCGCGAATCCCGACGGCTCGATCATCCGCCTCGGCGATGTCGCACGCGTCGAGATCGGTGCGCAGAACTATCTCTCGAACGTCGAGCTCGACGGACAGCCGGCAGCCGGCATGGCGGTCCAGCTGACCCCCGGCGCCAACGCGCTCGCGGTCGCGAACGCTGTGAAGCAGCGGATGGCCGAGCTGTCAACGACGTTTCCGCAGGACATCGGCTGGAGCGTACCGTTCGACTCGACCCCCTTCGTGAGCGCCTCGGTGCGATCGGTGATCGAGACATTGGTCGAGGCGATGGTACTCGTGTTTCTCGTCATGTTCCTGTTTCTCCAGAACTGGCGAGCGACGCTCATCCCGACGATCGTCGTGCCGATCGCGCTGCTCGGGGCGTGTCTCGGACTCTGGCTGCTCGGCTTTTCGATCAACGTGCTGACATTGTTCGGCATGGTGATGGCAATCGGCATTCTCGTCGACGACGCGATCGTCGTCATCGAGAACGTCGAGCGGATCATGAGCGAGGAAGGGCTCGCGCCCTACGAGGCGACGGTGAAGGCGATGACGCAAATCACCTCGGCCATCGTCGGTATCACGCTGGTGCTCGTCGCGGTCTTCGTGCCGATGGCGTTCTTCCCCGGATCGACCGGCGGCATCTACCGCCAATTCTCGGTGACGCTCGCGATCTCGATCGCCTTCTCGGCGGTGCTCGCGCTGACGTTGACGCCCGCGCTCTGCGCGACGCTTCTCAAGCCGTACGCGGCCCCCGGAACGCAATCGGGCAATCGTTTCAGCAACGTTGTCGACGGCTTCTTCGGGCGCTTCAATGGCTGGTTCGGCCGGACTACGAATCGGTACCAGGCGTCGGTTGGACGAATCCTCGGTCGTCCGCTCCGCTACCTCGTCATTTTCGGGGCGCTGGTCGCAATCACGCTGCTGCTGTTCAGGCGGCTGCCGGGAAGCTTCCTGCCGGCCGAGGATCAGGGCAGCGTGTTCACGGTCGTGCAGGCGCCACCGGGTGCGACCACCGAGCGGACCAACGTCGCCATCGAACAGGTGAAAGCGTTCTACAAGGCGCAGCCGCAGGTGAGGAGCGTGATCTTCGTGCGCGGGTTCAGCTTCTTTGGCCAGGGCCAGGCGAACGCGATGGCATTCATCAGCCTCATTCCCTGGGACGAGCGGAAGGGCGCGGAGAACAGCGCGGGTACGCTCGTCAACAAGGCGCTCGGCACGCTGATGCGGGTCAAGGAGGCGATGGTCTTCACGCTGAATCCGCCATCGATCCAGGGGCTCGGCGTGGCCAGCGGATTCACGTTTGTGCTCGAGGATCGCGGGGGACATACGCTCGAGGAGCTGCGGGCAGCGCGCAACCAGCTGCTCGGCGCCGCCAGCCAGAGCCGGTTGCTCGTCGGCGTGCGCCCCGAGGGCCAGGAAGACGCGCCACAGCTCCGCGTCCAGATCGACCGGATCAAGGCGCGAGCGTTAGGCCTGTCGATCAGCAGTGTCAACTCGACGCTGGCGATCGCCTTCGGCAGTGCCTACGCCAACGATTTCAGCCGCGATGGACGCATCCTTCGGGTCCTGCTCGCCGCCGACGCGCCATTCCGGATGTCACCCGACGATGTGCTCGCGCTGAAGGTGCGAAACGCGGCCGGCGAGATGGTGCCGTTCGGCGCCTTCACGACCGTCGCCTGGACGGCCGGCCCGCCCCAGATCTCGCGCTACAACGGCTACCCCGCGATGACGATCTCGGGGATGGCCGCGCCGGGGCGGTCCACCGGCGAGGCGATGAAGGAAATGGAGCGGCTCGCCACCTCGCTCCCCGCGGGATTCGGCTTCGACTGGACGGGCCTCTCGTACGAGGAGAAACAGTCGTCGGGACAGATCGTCGTGCTGCTCGGCGCGTCGCTCATCGTCGTCTTCCTGCTCCTGGCGGCGCTCTACGAGAGCTGGGCGGTACCGCTCGCGGTGCTGCTGGTCGTGCCGTTAGGCGTGCTCGGCTCCGTTCTGCTGACGATGCTGCGCGGACTCTCCGCCGACGTCTACTTCAACGTCGGACTGATCACGATCATCGGGCTCAGCGCGAAGAATGCGATCCTGATCATTGAATTCGCGATCGAGGAAGAGGCACACGGCAAGGGCACCATCGAAGCCACGATGAACGCGGTGAAGCTTCGGCTCCGCCCGATCATCATGACGTCGCTCGCGTTCATCCTCGGCATGGTGCCGCTGCTGGTCGCGAGCGGAGCGGGCGCGGCGAGCCGGATCGCCGTTGGCACTGGCGTCGCCGGCGGGATGGTCGCGGCAACGCTGTTCGGGATCTTCTTCATCCCGGTGTTCTACCTGTCGGTGCGCCGCTGGGTGAGTCGCAAGCGTCCGCCCTCGCCTGAGGAAAAATCGCATCACGTCTCGGCGACGACGACGCATGCGTAAGTCAGGCATTCTCAGCATCGGGCTGGTGGTGCTCGTCGCCGGAGGCTGCCGGCTCGCGCCGCGGCACGTCCGGCCCGTGCTCCCGACTCCGCCCGTATTCATGGCCGGGTCGGAAGGCGACGCGGCCGGCGGCGTCCGCGCGACGGATATCGGCTGGCGTGAATTCTTCCGCGATCCGCGGCTCAACGCGCTCATCGGAGCGGCGCTTGTGCATAACCGCGATCTCACCATCGCGGTTGCGCAGATAGAAGAAGCCCGCGGCTTCTATCGCATCCAGCGCGCCGATCGCCTGCCCTCCATCGGCGCGAACGCCGGCGCCGCGCGAACCCGCACGAGCGCACTCGCGACGGGGGTGCCTGACGCGACGTCGGTGACGGCGAACCGTTATTCGGTCGGCGTCGGCGTCCCCGCCTTCGAGCTCGATTTCTGGGGCCGGGTGCGCAACCTCTCGGAGGCGGCGAGATCGCAGTACCTCGCAACCGTGGAGGCGCAGCGCGCCTTCCGCCTCTCGCTGATTCAGGACGTCGCGGCGACCTACCTCGCCACCGTCGAAGCCGCGGAAGAAATCCGCGTCGCCGAGTCGGCGGTGAAGAGCCGGCGCGAAGGAGTGCGCATCGCCAAGGTGCGGCTCGACGCGGGGCTGACATCGGCGCTCGACTATCACCAGGCCGAGACGCTCCTCACCCAGGCAGAGGCGACGCTGGCCGCGCTGCACCTGTTCGAGGCAGAGCAGAACAATCGACTCTTCGTCCTCGTCGGTGGTCCGGTGCCCGATCCCCTGCCCCCCTCGCTCCCGCTCGCCGAGCAGGTGAACCCGGTCATGCTCGCCGCGGGCCTCCCCTCGGAGCTGCTGCTCGCCCGCCCGGACGTCATCGCCTCCGAGGAGCGGCTCCGCGCCGCCGAAGCGAACGTCGGCGCGGCGCGCGCCGCGTTTTTCCCATCGATCGCACTGACGGGAAACCTCGGCTACGCTTCGACTGAACTGAACACCCTCGTCGGCAGCCAGGGTCTCACCTGGAGCTTTGGCCCCTCGATCTCGCTCCCGATCTTCAACCGCGGCCGCCTGCGCGGGAACTCGACCGTCGCGCACGCCCGCGAGAACGTCGCGATCGCTCAGTACGAGCAGACGATTCAGGTGGCATTTCAGGAAGTCTCGAATGCCCTGGCCGGCCGGCGCTTTCTCGCCGAGCAGCTCGCCGCGCAGGAGCGCGGGACCGTCGCGCAGCGCCGGATCGCCGCCCTCGCCGCGACGCGCTACCGTGAAGGCGTGGTCGGCTACATCGAAGTGCTCGACGCGGAGCGCAACCTCTTCGCCGCCGAACAGGCGCTGCTCCAGCTGCGGCGGGAGCAGACGGGGAATCTGGTATTTCTGTACATCGCGTTAGGCGGTGGTGGGGCCGAGTCGCGCTGAACCATTCACTGGTGGGGGATGCGCGATCCACGATGCGCGAAATGACTGATGCTCGGTCGAGATTCCAGGACGGTCGACCAAAACTGAAGCATCGAAGTTTGGCGTATCTCGACGTAGCTTGGTTGCAGGCCGATGGAACACGGATCAGCACCCGCGAGAAATGAACCTGCCACTGCCCCGCCCCCGCGCCATCCTGATCGCGCTGGCTGTTGGACTCGCCGCCTGCAAAGCCAAACCGGCGTCGGTGGAGGAGCTTTATACGACGCGCATCCTCGGGCTCAGCTACCTCCAGCGGAATCAGCTGCCCGAAGCGGAGGCGGAGTTCAAGAAGCTCATCGCCCTCGCGCCGGACGATCCGCTCGGCTACGCAAACCTTGGGCTGACGTACCTGCAGGCGGGGCGGTTGGCCGACGCGGAGAAACAACTCGAGCGGGCGCACAAGCTGGATCCGAAGAGCACGGAGGTGGACCTCATGCTCGCGAGGCTCTACTCGCTCAGTGGACGCAACGACAAGGCGCGCACCACCCTCGAGCGAGTGCGTCGTGAGGCGCCGGGAGATGCGCACGCGGCGTACGCGATGGCCGAGCTCGAGGCGTTGCAGCCGGACAGTGGCGCCGCACGGCGCTACGAGGAACGGCTGCGCGACGCACTCGAGGTCGCGCCGGCGAATCTCGCGGTACGCATGAAGCTGATTGGCGCCCTGGTGCGGCGGGGTGCGGCGGACAGTGCCGTTAGGCACCTCGAGGAAGTCCGCCGGATCCCACCCGAGCTGCCGCAGGAGACGCGAGCGTCGCTCGACAGCGCGATCCAGCTCCTTCGCGCGGGGAACTCCGCCGAGGCGAGAGTGGCAGCGAGTCGCTTTGCGTCCCTCGTCGAGGTGACGGCACCGTACCAGGCCTCGCTGGAGGAGGTGCGGTGGATCGAGGGACCGATTCCGGGGCGCCCCGTGCTCGCGTTCGCGCCGCAGTCGTTCATCTCGCTCACCGGCGTGCGGGAACTGGCGACGACAGACCGGGCGAAGTTCATCGACGCGACGACCGATGCCGGGCTCGCGGGGACGGAGACGGGCGCTGCGAGCGGCGGTGCCGGCAACGCAAACCCGCCGACCGGGCTGGCGATCGGGGACATCGATGGCGACGGGACCGACGACCTCTTCGTGTCGACGTGGGTAGCGTCGGCGCAGAAATCGGTCGCGCATCTCTACCTCGTCCAGGGCGGATTCGTACGCGATGCAACCGAGCGCTCGCAAATCGTGCTTCCGCGCGGGGCGGCGTTCGCCACCTTCGCCGACTACGACAACGATGGGTGGCTCGACCTGTTCGTGATCGGGGCCGAAGGGCAAGGCCATCTCCTGCGCAACGCGGGCAACGGCGCTGCGACATTCGCCGACGTGACGGCGAAGGCCGGCGTCGCGACGTTGAATGGCGCGCAGAAGGCGGTCTTCGCCGATCTCGATCACGACGGGGACCTCGATCTCCTGCTCACCGGGAGCGGGCCACGTACGGTCTATCGCAACAACCTCGACGGAACGTTCAGCGAGGCGACGTCGAGCTTCGGTCTCGCCGGTGGCGCGACCAGTGACGCCGCGTTCGGCGACCTCGATGGCGACGGGCGGACCGACCTGTTCTTCACCGGCGGGCCGGGCGACGCGCTGTTCCATAACGGCGGGGCGCAACGCTTCAGCGACATCACCGCGGCGAGCGGACTTGCCGGTAACACTGGCTCCGCGGTCGCGGCGGGCGACTACGACAACGACGGCTTCCTCGATCTGTTCGTTGCGGGTTCGGCGGGCGAATCGGTGCTCTGGCGGAATGGTGGCAACGGCACCTTCCGTCGCGATGCGCGGTCGAATGGCGCGCTCCAGCCGCTCCGGTCGCGCAGGGCGACCAGCGCGTCGTTCGTCGACTACGACAACGACGGATGGCTCGACCTGCTCGTCGGCGGCAAGGCTGCTGGCGGCACGAAGGGTTCCGGTGCGCTCTTCCTCCTGCGCAACGACGGGACAGGCAAGTTCCTCGACCGGTCGAGTGTCATTCCCGCCCCACTCCGCAACGAGGGGTCGTCCGCGGTCGCGATCACCGACGTGGATGACGACGGGGACGAGGACCTCTTCCTCATCGACGCCGCCGGCGCGCCGCGGCTGCTCCGGAACGAGTTCGGCAACAGCAACCTCGCGATGAACGTCGAGCTCAAGGGGCTTCGCACCGGGAGCGGGAAGAACAATGCCTTCGGCATCGGGGCGCGCCTCGAGGTGCGCGCCGGCGAGCTCTATCAGACCCGCGTCGCCAGTGGACGCCGGACGCACTTCGGGCTCGGACCGCACCTCAAGGCCGACGTCCTCCGGATCGAGTGGCCTAACGGCGTGCCGCAGACCGTGTTCTTCCCGGGCTCCGACCAGGATGTCGTCGAGCGCGAGATGCTCAAGGGATCGTGCGCGTTCGCGTACACGTGGGATGGCACGCGCTTCCGCTTCGTGACCGACGCGATGTGGCGTAGCGCGTTAGGCATGCCCCTCGGGCTGATGGGCAGCACGAGCGCCTTCGCGCCGGCGGGTGCGTCCCAGGAATACCTGCGCATCCCCGGCGACGCGCTCAAGCCGCGCGATGGCCGCTACCTCCTCCAGCTCACCGAGGAGCTGTGGGAGACCGCCTACGCCGACGAGGTCAAGCTGATCGCAGTCGACCGGCCGGACTCGGTCGATGTCTTCGTCGACGAGCGCTTCGTCCCGCCCGGGCCGGTCAAGCTCCGCCTGTTCCAGGTCTCGCGGCGCACGGTTCCGCTCTCGGCGGTCGACGAGCGAGGCGACAATGTCCTGCCGGCGCTCCGCGCGAGCGACGATGTCTATGTCTCGAACCTCATCCCCACGCAGTACCAGGGTGTTGTCGAGTCGCACGATCTCGTCCTCGACCTGGGAGAAGGCGCGGGGGCGCCGGATACCTATCTCTTCCTGCGCGGCTGGATCTATCCCACCGACGCGAGCATCAACGTCGCACTCGGCCAGCAGTCCGCAATCAGGCTCGCGCCACCCTCGCTCGAGGTCCGCGACGCGCGCGGCAAGTGGCGGGTGGTGAACCCGAACATCGGGTTCCCCTCGGGGAAGGACAAGACGATGGTGCTCGATCTCGCCAAGCTCTTCCTCACGGCCGACCACCATGTGCGCATTCGCACGAACATGCAGATCTACTGGGACGAGGCATTCGTCGCGCGCGATCTCGCCGCGGGCCCGGCGAAGGTCACGACGCTTGCGCCGCTGTCGGCCGACCTGCATTCGCGCGGGTTCTCGCGCATGTACCGCAAGGGCGGGCGCTACGGTCCGTACTGGTTCGCGTACGACGATGTCCAGAAGGAATCGCCGTGGCGGCCCATCGAGGGAGCGTTCACGCGCTTCGGGGATGTGACGCAACTGCTGAGGAATCCGGATGACATGTACGTCATCATGGCACCGGGCGACGAGACGACCATTCAGTTCGACGCGACGTCAGCGAGTACCCTGCCGTCCGGGTGGAAACGGGACTTCCTGCTCTACACGGACGGCTGGATCAAGGACTCGGACCTCAATACGGCGTTCGGGACGACGGTCGGACCCCTCCCCTTCCATGGTGTGCAGGCCTACCCGTATCGGCCCGGCGAGGCCTATCCCACCGACGACGCTCACCGGAAGTACCTCCGCGAGTTCGGCACGCGGATCCTGAAGCACGAGGTATCGCCGCGCTGATTCGCGGACGTTATTATCTCTTCGTGCTGCATCGTCCCCGCCCCGTTGCCCGGCGCCTCATCATCGCCGTTCCGTTCCTCGCCGCGCTCCTGCTCGCGATGCGTTACGATCGCGGGCCAACGGGCTCGGCGGCGGACGCTGGCCGCCCCGGCTTCACGCTTCGTGACGCGACCGCGGAAGCCGGCATTCGCTTCGTCCATCAGCGTCCGACCTTCGACCCGAAGATCTCGGGGGTCGAGCCGCACGTTGCCGCACTCGGCGCCTCGGTCTCGGTCACCGATTTCGACAGCGACGGCTGGCCCGACCTCTACTTCACGAACAGCCGCTTCGGCGCGCCTAACGCGCTGTACCGCAACCGCGGTGACGGCACGTTCGCAGACGTCGCGGTGAGCGCGGGACTGGCCGACCTCAATCGCCCCGGCGACGGCGTCTCGATGGGCGCGGTGTGGGGGGACATCGACAACGACGGGCGCGAGGACGTGCTGGTCTACCGTTATGGCACGCTGGCGCTCTTCCGGAATGTCGACGGCCACCGCTTCGAGGACATCACTGCACAAGCCGGCCTGCGCCGGTGGATGAACAGCAACAGCGCAATCTGGCTCGACTACGACCGCGACGGGCTGCTCGATCTCTATGTCACCGCGTATTTCCGGGACATCGATCTCTGGCATCTCACGTCGACGCGGATCATGCACGACAGCTTCGAGTTCGCCAGCAACGGCGGGAAGAACCTGCTCTTCCGCAATCTGGGCGGCGGCAGGTTTGCCGACGTGACCGACAAGCTTGGCGTCGGGAGCACCCGCTGGGCGCTGGCTGCCGCGTCGGCGGACTTCAATGGCGATGGGTGGCCGGACATCTACCTCGCCAACGACTACGGCCCCGAGGAGCTGTACCTCAACGACCAGGGCAAGCGGTTCGTCCTGACGGCGGCGGGGCTCGAGAGCGAATCGAAGAGCGGGATGTCCGTCACGTTAGGCGACGCCTTCAATCGCGGACGCCTCGATGCGTTCGTCACGAACATCTCGGAGCGGGGGTACCTCTTCCAGAACAACAATCTTCGCCTGAACCAGATGAACGAGGGCGGCCGGTTCCGGAACGTCGCCGAGGGTCCGATTGCCGACGCGGGCTGGGCATGGGGCGCGCAGTTCGGTGATCTCAACAACGACGGTGCGAACGAGCTGTTCGTGGCCAATGGTTTCATCTCGGCCGACAAGGACAAGAGCTACTGGTACGCGATGTCAAAGGTTGCCGGGGCGAATGGCCAGTTCTTCGAGGATGCCGCGCGGTGGCCGCCATTCGGGAACGCGAGCCTTTCAGGCTACGAGCGCTCGCGAGTCTACATCAACCGCGGTGCTGCCGGCTGGGTCGATGTCGCGGCCAGGGTTGGCGTGACGGACCTCTACGACGGCCGCGCCGTCGCACTCGCGGACCTGACGAATCGGGGGGCAGTCGACGTGATCGTGGCGAACCAGAATCAGCCGGCGGTGCTCTATCGCGACGCTCCCGACAGCGCCAACCACTGGATTGCGTTCCATCTCATCGGCACGCGCAGCAACCGAAGCGCGATCGGCGCAGAAGTCGTGATCGAGTCGGGTGACCTGAGGCAGCGCCGAGTGGTGGACGGGGGATCCGGCTTCGCCAGCCAGAACGACCGGCGCCCGCACTTTGGTCTTGGGCAACGCGAGTGGGTGGATCGCGTCGTCATTCACTGGCCGTCGGGCGCGAAGCAGATCCTGGCGCGCCCGGAGATAGATCGGATCGTCACCGTCAAGGAGCCCGACCGGTGAGCGACGCGATGCACGCACCTCTGGTGGCCCAGAATATCGCGGTGCGATCGTGGCAGCGCGCGCGTACGCTTGATTCGCGCTACCTGATCGCGTTCCTCATCACGCTCGTACTCGTAGTGGCACAGCTCCGCTATCACATGGTCGGCGGCTACAGCCGGCTGGCGCTCGCGTTAGGCGTGTGCGTTGCGACCGAGCTGGTACTCTCCTGGTTCGATCGCGGAAAGGTCGCGAACCTCCTCAGCGCGTACGTCAGCGGCATCAGCCTGACGCTGTTGACGAAGCCGCAGGGCGGCGCGCTGTGGCCGTTCGTGCTCGGTGGCTTCCTCGCGATTTCGTCCAAGTATGTCGTGCAGTATCGCGGCAACCATCTCTGGAACCCGACCAACTTCGCGATCTGCGCGCTGCTGCTCGCCGCCCCGTCGCGGGTGTCGGTGCTTAGCCACCAGTTCGGCAACGACCTGACCACCAACATCGTCATCTGGGCGTTCGGCCTTGTCATCGCGGCGCGCGTCGGCGTCCTCCACATCACGCTCACGTACCTCGTCAGCTTCCTGGTCCTGAACGGGATTCGCGCAGCGGCACTCGGGCAAGCCGTCCTCCCCGAGCTCGCGCCGATAACCGGGCCGATGTATCAGTTGTTCCTTTTCTTCATGATCACCGATCCGCGAACCGTCGTCCGCGGGCGCCAGCGCCAGATCGCGGTGGCTGTGACGATCGCGGTGGCGGAGATGCTGATACGGTTGGGATCCGACCAGGGCTGGCCGTTCCCGACCGCGTTCAACGCGGCGCCACCGCTGATGGCACTGGCACTGGTCGGCCCGGTCGCCAAGTGGATCGACCTGCGGCGGCAGCGCTAGCGGCTGGCGGCGTAGCGGCTTCGTACAGGTACCCGGTGCCCCCTGTGCCCTCTGTGGTTAATTGCTGTTGCTTGAGTATTTGAACCACAGGGGGCACAGGGGAGAACAGCCGGGGTGCTCCTTCTCACCGGGTAGAACTGCTATGGGGCAAGCGGGTGAGATTGTCTCGCCGTGCTCGCAACCGGGTACCCGCCTCTACCCCCCGCCTAACGACCCCGCGGCCTCCCCGGATTTGATGTCAAGCATGTTCCGCCCAGAGCCTCTCGCCGGCGGTGAACGGGACGCACGGGTCATAACGGCCTGGTGATTCGACGTACCGGAGTGCCTTCGTCATCCCGACCTCGGAGGTGAAATACCCGAGGAGAGCGAGCTCCTTCATCATCCGGAAGTAGTGCCGCGGCGGGTTCTCGGTCGCCGTCGTCGCTGCGCCCTTGTCCGTGCCCGGCGCTCCTCCCTTTCCCTGGTCGCTCAACCACTCGAGCGAGCGTTTGCGCTGATCCTCGTCGATCGGCTTGGTATACGCCTGCTGTTCGCGATCCAGCTCGGTCAGCACAGCCAGGCGCTGCTGCGGCGTCGCTTTCATGAACGTCACGTTGTGCGCCTTTTTCGTCGCGTCATCGATCTTCGCGAAGCCCGACCGGAAGATCTTCTGCTCTTCCGGGGAGTAGCTGTCGCGCACCATCAGCGCCATGAACGCCCCCGTCTTCGCCGCCTTCGCCCCCGGAGTGCTCGTTTCGGGAAGGATCGTCTCGGCGACCTCGTCGAGGAACGCAATGTCGTCGGTCGAAAGCTCACCATCCGCCCCGCGGTTTTCGGCGCGGCATCCGCTGATGAATGAGCTCCCTCCCAGGATCGCGACGCCGCCGAGGAGTGCGGTGACGCGGAGAACGGCCTCGCGGCGGGTGATCAGCTCGCGCTCCGTGATCGTGTCGTCAGGAATCATCGAAGGTTCTCCGGTCACAGGTTCTGCTTCTTCAGCTCATCGACGGCGAAGGCCGCCGCGCGGGCCGTCAGCGCCATGTAGGTGAGCGACGGATTCACGCACGATGCCGACGTCATGCACGATCCGTCGGTGACGAAAACGTTAGGCGCGTCCCAGACCTGGTTGTGCGAGTTGAGCACCGAGGTCTTCGGGTCGCGACCCATCCGGGCCGTGCCCATCTCGTGAATGCCCATCCCCGGGAAGTAGCCGCCGTCGTAGATCTTCACGTCCTTCACGCCACTCTGCTCCAGCGTCTCGGCCATGTCGGTGGCCATGTCGTAGCGCATGAGGCGCTCGTTCTCGCCCGTCGCGCAGTCAATCTTCACCACCGGCAGCCCCCACTTGTCCTTCTTGGCCGGATCGAGGGAAACCATGTTGGCGTGGTTCGGCATCATCTCGCCGAAGGCCGTGGCGCCGATTCCCCAGTCACCGGGCATCGACATCTTGTCCTTGAACTCCGCCCCGACTCCCATCTCCGCGACCGCCCGCGACCATCCGTCACGCGACGCGCCGCCCTGGTAGCCGAAGCCGCGCAGGTAGTTCCGCTTGTCGCCGGACAGGTTCCGGTAGCGCGGGATGTAGAAACCGTTAGGCTTCCGGCCGTAGTAGTACTTGTCCTCCAGCCCCTCGAGCCGCCCTTCGGCGCCGACCCGGAAGTGGTGGTCCATCAGGTTGTGTCCGAGCTCGCCGGAGCTGCTGCCCAGCCCACCCGGCCAGACGTCGGTCGCCGAGCGCATCAGCAGCCACGCCGAATTGATCGTCGATGCACAGAGGAAGATGATCGGCGCCTGGTAGTCGACCGTCTGCTCGGTCACCGCGTCGACGACACGCACCCCGGTCGCGCGCTTCCTGTCCTTGTCGTACAGCACCTCGCTGACGATCGCGAATGGCTTGAGCGTCAGGCGCCCTGTCTTTGCGGCGGCGGGCAGCGTGGAGGACTGCGTGCTGAAGTACGCGCCGTAGGGACAGCCCAGCCAGCAGGCATTCCGGTACTGGCAGGCCGAGCGTCCGGTCAGCGCCTGGGTGAGGTTCGCGCTCCGGCCCGGGATGATGCGGCGCCTGCCGTCGAACTTCTTCGACAGCCGGCCGGCGACCAGCTCTTCGCCGCAGTTCAACTTCATCGGCGGCTGAAACTGCCCGTCGGGCAACTGCGGGAGTCCTTCGTGCGAACCGTTCACGCCCGCGTGCTTCTCGACCTTGTCGTACCAGGGCGCGATGTCCTTGTATCGAATCGGCCAGTCGATGGCGACGCCCTCGCGCTCGTTGGCCTCGAAATCGAGGTCGCTCCAGCGGTAGCTCTGACGTCCCCACATCAGCGAGCGGCCGCCAACCTGATAGCCGCGATACCAGTCAAAGCGCTTGACCTCGGTGTACGGCGAATCCTTGTCCGACGCCCAGAACGCGAGGTTCTTCTCGTTCAGTGGATAGTCGCGCTTGAGGACCGGGTACATCTCCTCCATCGAGCGCGTCCGGCCGCCGCGGTGCGCGTACTCCCACGGACCCTTCGTCGCGTTGACGTAGTCCTTGACATGCTCGACGTTGCGACCCCGCTCGAGGAGCAGCACGCGCAGGCCATTCTCGGTGAGCTCCTTCGCCGCCCAACCTCCGGAAATTCCGGAGCCGACGACGATCGCATCGTACTCAGGCTTCTGCATCACGTCCTCACTATCGTTTGGTATGACGCCAGCGCCGGGTTGCCTTGGCGGTGCAGGCGGTCCCGCTGCCCGGCGAATATGGTTGCCGGGACAGGGGTTGCTCAAGGACCTGAAGGGGCGGACTCGCCTGCCAGGGCAAGCGCCTCCCCCCCCGAATCAGGGCGCGCTCGTACCGGTCGCGAAAAATGCGCCCCCAAGGGCGGTTCGGGCGCCATCCCTCGGATGGCGGGAAGCGCGTCGAGCAGCTGGTCGCGGGACAAGCCGAGCAACGCATGCCGCTCGATCAGCACGTCGAGGTCCACCGGATACAGGTTGCAGCGCATCGGATCGGCGAGCCCGGCGACGTTGCGGGGCGCAATCGCGCCGGCGATCCAGCGCGCAAAGTCGTGGCGCGCTTCGGCGGTGCCGGCATCGCCGGAGGAGTTCGTGATCGCGCGCAGCCGCCGAAGTGCCTCGCGCGGCAGCGGCTCGAGTACCGGATCACCGACCCCGAGAAAACCGTTCCACGCCGGCGATTCCTGAGCGACAATGCGCTGGCTGATCTCGGCGAACGACACCGTTCCGAAGTAGAGCATTGCGTGCGCCGCGAACAGGTCGAAGTGCGACATCGCCTCGTAGGCGCCTGCGACGAGCATGTCGATCTGGTCGGCTTCCGCGGACAGCAGGCGGTCGTAGCGGGCGAGAGTGTCAGCGTCAGGCACTCGAACAGCAGGGCCGGCGGCTTCGAACGCGAGCGCGATTCGCTCGACGGCGCGCAGGCTCCACGACATCCCTGTCGAGAACAGCGGATCGATGAACGCGAACGCATGTGGCAGCATCGCCCAGCGCTCGCCAGCGGCGCGCGTGAGGCGATGCTGAACCCTCGGGTGGAACGCGATCGGCATCAGCGGCGCCGCGCCGGTGAACGCGGCCGCGATGGTCGGGTAGCGCGCGAGCAGCGAGTCCCAGAGCACCGACGGCTCGGTCGTGGCTGCATTCAGCGACGCGGCGCCGCGGGGGGTGAGCAGGAACCCCGCGCTCGTCACCCCGTCGTCGAAGCGCAGTGAGTACATCCACCCTTCGTCGATGAGGTGGTGCACCGCGCTCCAATCGTCGGGGTACGGGCCGTCGGGAAGACCCGGCACGACGTCCGGCATCAGCTTCACACGGTCGAAATGGCTGAACACGATTCCCGCCCGGGTCTGTGTCTCGTCGAGTCCGGACGGGATCGCGAGCTGCCGCGCGAGGAAACCGTTAGGCCCGGATGCATCGATGACGAAACCCGCCCTGAGCTCGAATGCGGCGCCGTGCCGGCGGCCGGTCAGCCGGGCGTGATCGCTCGCGAACTCGGCGCCGGTGAGCTCCGCGCGATCGCGGTATTCCACCCCGGCCGCGACTGCCTCCCGCACGAAATGGTGGTCGACGTCCGCGCGGAGCCAGTGGGTGTCCGACAACGAGTCGTCGGGACTGGCCGCGACCAGCAGCCGCTCTGAACCGAGACCGCGGTTGGCGAATTCCTCGTGCGGATGGTGGCGGTAGTACGTGAACCCGCGCTTCAAGCCGCGGCGGAGCTGCGGGAAGTGCGCGAGCCATCGTCCGTGCGTCGCGAGCTGGTAGCAGTCGGGCAGGCCGTACCGGACGCCGATGCGCTCGAGCGACAGGTTCGCCAGTGGCGTCGACGATTCGCCGATCGCGAAGCGCGGATGCGTGCCGCGCTCGAGCAGCACGACGTCATAGCCCTGGACCGCGAGAATCCTTGCGAGCAGCGATCCGGCAAAACCACTGCCGACGATGGCGACCTCGCACTGCTCCTTCACGCGGCGGCACACATCGCGCACGACACCCGCGGCTCGGCGCGTCCGGTCACGTTCAGCCGCTCGAGCCGCGCCGTGCGATCGGGGCGACAGTGTGCACACGAGGCCAATCGCCCAAGATCCCAGGTGTCCGCGGTGACCACCGCGGTCGTGAACTGCATACAGCGATCGAGCGCGAGCTCGAGTTGCTCGAGTGTCGGCGGTGTGAACTCGCCTGACGCGGCGAGGCGCTCCATCTCGCCATTCCCGCCGCGCACCGGGATGATCGAAACGACCGCCGCCCCGCGCGCGACCGCGTACTCGACGGTGCGGACCGTCCAGTCGACCGACTCGTTCGCTGGGACGTGCGGCGCCCCGAGGAGCACGAAAACGCGAAGGTCCATTCCGTTGTCCGCGAGGAGTTCTGCCGCCGCATCGAATCGCGCGAGATCCAGCCGTTTGTTGAGCTGCGCCGAGGCCAGGGGATGAATTGTCTCGAGTCCGACCGCGACTTCGAGGCGCCGCCCTAATTGCCGAGCGAACGCGATCGCCCGCTCGCCGATGGTGTTCACATGCGACTCGACCGTGACCGCGTCGAACTGCGCCGCCATTCGCGCAATCTCCGGCAAATCTTGAGACGGCACCGCCCGTGGATCGAAGAAATTGCTCGCGTTGTACAGCTTGAGCCGATCAGGCTTCGGGGTCGCGTGGGTCGCGAGCACTTTTCGCAACTGCGCGGTCAGCGCCCCGGGCGGCGTCGGCCCATCGATGGTGTACCGCCAGAGATCGCAGAACGAACACGAGAACGGACATTCAGCGCCCGCGAGAAAAACTGTCAGCGCCCGCTCGATCGTTCCCCCTGGCCGACGCTCCTCCTCGAGCAGCGCGCCGTGCGCCGACCATGGATCGACCTGCGGCTTCGCTGGGCGCAGGCCGCGAATGCGAAGATCGACGGCCGGCGACGTCACGCGTTCGCTGCGTGCAGCGTCTGGAAATGGCGGCGGTAGAGCGCTTCGTCCTGCGGGAAGAGTCGCGCCGTTTCCGCCGCTGCGGCCGACCCGTGCTGGAAGCGCCGCTTCGCGAACACAGGCATCTCGATTCCGAGCACCGAGCGCACGCCACGCGAGACGATCTCTCCCTTGAGCGCGTACAGCTTCTCGTGCGAACCCTCGGTCAACCCTGCGAACGGCACCGCCTCGGCGACCGCAATGACGGAGGGGCGGGTGTAGGGGCTGAAATCGGTGAAGCCGTACTCCTTCGCGCAGGCGTAGCCGCGCACGCATGCGCGGCTGTAACCACCGGAGTACGTGAGCGAATGCTTGATGGACTCGACGCCCCATCCTTCCTGGTACAGCATGCGGTTGTTGACGACGCTCCGGATGGTCAGCTCGGCGTTTTCCTCGATTGGATAGTCCTTGAGGTTTTCGTCGCCGCCATCGCCGTCGACGAGCAGGCGCCACTCGGGATATCGATCGCGAATGCACGCGAGCAATGCGAGGTTGACGGCGGCGCATTCGACGTCGAGCGGCTTGTAGTCCTCGATGACCGCGACCGCGCGCGCCGAGTCGAGGGCGCTCGATGGCACGTCGACGATCTCGCCGAGCATCTCGAGATTGGTACGGGCGAGGAAATCAGCGGCCTGCCGCGCATCGTCGCCCTGCCCGTCGATCGAGAGCGTGAACGCTTTCAGTCGCGAGGGCGATTGGCCCTCATTGAGAAGGAGCTTGTAGAGGCAGAGCAGCACCGCGCCGCTGTCGATGCCACCTGAAAACGGAACGCCGATCGGCGCCGCGGGATCCTGGACGCGAAGCCACCGCTGAAGCTCGCCGTACATCGCCTCGATGTAGTAGCGGCCGATGACGTCGAGATCGGGCACGAGCGTGCCGCGCGGCGGGTCGAAGAAGCGGGTGTGAATCGGGTTCGGGTCCGGACATCCGATCAGCCGCAGCGTCGTCAGATGGTGCGCCGGAACCATCCGCGTGTAGCTCGGATGGAACTGCCCCGACCATCCACGCCGCGCGAGTTCCGCCGCGATCTCGTCGATGCGTTCGGCGACGATCAGGACCGGACCCGCGGTCGCTTTCGCGAGAAAGTATCGCATCGGCCGGTCGAGGCTGCGCGCGAGCACGACACGTTCTCCGTCGGGAGCAACGATCGCGAACGAACCATCGATGTCGAGCACTGCGCCGGCGTCACCGGCAAGCAGCCGGCGGCGCGCTTCCGATGCATCGATCGACCAGAGCCGCTGCGACTCGTCCGGGATCAGATTGATGACGCGCGAGACGTAACTATGGTGAGTCATGACGTGAAAATACGCTTGGAGCGGGGGGAGGGGGAGCGGCTGTGGGGTTTCGGAACTTCGAAACGGCGATAGGTGGCGGCTCGAAATGAACGGGATTTCGAAGAAGCGGTGGGTGGTGGCTCGAAATGAACGGTATTTCGAAGAAGCGGTGGGTGGTGGCTCGAAACGGAAGGTCGCTCGAAACGACCGTGCCATGCGGCAACCGACCGCGCCGTTGTGCGGCCATGCCCGCGTGGCTGGGTCGTTTCGAAACACCATCAGTTTCGAACCGCCTCCGCATCGCTGTGTCGAAACGCCATCGGTCTCGAACCGCCTCCGCATCGCTGTGTCGAAACCCCGCCCTCCGACGCCCGCGTCGTTGACCTCTTGTTGGCGCGCGGTGTATCGTGGGGCTTCTTCCTCCCCCCGACCGCAATTTCAATAATGGCGACGTTCACTCCTCTCCGCCGCGCGGCGCTGGTCGCGCTCGGAACCGCATTGCTCGGAGCAGCTGGATGCGGCGACGCGAGCGGAGCCCGGGGATTCGCGCTGCTCAGCGGGAAGGAAACGGGCGTGACCTTCGCCAACACCATCACCACGAACGATTCGCTGCAGGTGCAGCGTGACGTGTACGTCTACAACGGCGCCGGCGTGGGCGTCGGTGACATCGACAACGACGGCCTCGCCGACATCTTCTTCGCGGGCAATATGGTCTCGAGTCGCCTCTACCGGAACAAGGGGAAGATGCAATTCGAGGACATCACGACAGCCGCAGGCGTCGGCACCAATCGCTGGGCGACCGGTGTCTCGATGGTGGACATCAACGACGACGGCTACCTCGACATCTATGTGTCCGTGTCCGGGCCGGAGTGGACGACGGGTGCACAGCGGGCGAACCTCCTCTTCATCAACAGGGGCGATCGCACGTTCACGGAGGAAGGCGCGCGGTACGGCGTTGCCGACACCGGCTTCACGACACACGCCGCTTTTCTCGACTACGACGGCGATGGATGCCTCGACCTGTTTCTGCTCGAGAACTCGCCGGCCGATTTCAATCGCGGCGATGCGACCGGACATCCTGGCGGGATGCGCGGAAGGACACCGGGGAGCTACAACGAGCTCTATCGGAACAGCTGCCACGGCAACTTTACCAACGTCTCGGAGAAGGCGGGAATACTTCGCGACGCGGGATACGGACTTGGCGTCGCCGTTGCCGACCTGAACGGCGACAGCCGGCCGGACATCTATGTCTCGAACGACGCCGCGCCCAACGACGTCATCTACGTCAACAACGGAGACGGCACGTTCACCAACAAGGCCGGTCGCTGGCTGAAGCACGCAAGCGTCGCCGGAATGGGCGTTGACGTCGCGGACTTCAACAACGATGGCTGGCCGGACATCATGCAGGTAGACATGCTGCCAGTCGCTCTCGCTCAGCAGAAGCGCACGAGCGGGTACTCGACATACGGCGGCCGCATCGAGTCCCGGAGCCGGGGGCTCCGCGAGGACTACACTGTGAACTCCCTCCAGCTGAGCAACGGCGCCACGCCTGACGGTGAGGTCGTGTTCAGTGAGATCAGCCGCCTCGCTGGTGTCTCGAGAACGGATTGGAGCTGGAGCCCTCTCTTCGCCGACTTCGACAACGACGGCAACAAGGACATCTTCATCGGCAATGGGTATCCCAAGGCGGTGAACGACCTGGATTACGTCGCCGCCGTGCAGGCGATCGGTGGGCGCGGCGGCGTGGCGGCGTCGAAGCGGGCGAAGCTCGACCTGCTCCAGCGCCTGCCAGCGTGGAACGTGCCGAACTTCATCTTCCGGAACAGCGGCGACCTCACCTTCACTGACGAGACGAAGGCATGGGGGATGGATCAGCCGAGCTTTTCGTATGGGGCAGCGTATGCGGATCTCGACAACGACGGCGCACTGGACCTCGTCGTGAACAACATCGACGCGCCCGCGTTCGTCTACCGCAACGTTCAGGCGCGCGATAGCGCGCATCACTACTTGAGCATACGCCTCGACGGCGCGTCCCCGAATCGGCGAGGGATCGGCGCGACCGTCGTCCTCTCAGGGGGCGGGCAGAAACAGTTCCTGTACCAATCGCCATACCGCGGCTTCATGTCGACGGTTGACGATCGCCTGCACTTCGGGCTCGGCAGCCTGACGCGAGCCGACAGCATCGAAGTGTTCTGGCCCGACGGGCGCTATCAGTTGCTGACGGCTGTTGCCGCCGACCGGATGGTGGTGCTGAAGCAGTCGGATGCGACGTCGCAGAAAAACGCGGTGCACCCCGATTCGCGCGAGTCGGGCTCGCAGGCGTTCCAACCGCTCGCTACGCGCGGAACGCTCCGCTTCGAGCAGCCCCGGGTGGCGATGCCGGACTACGGCGTGCAGGCGCTGTTGCCGTACGCAATCTCGAGCCACGGTCCGCCGCTCGCCGTCGCCGACGTCGATGGCGATGGCCTCGAGGACATCTACATCGGCGGGGTGTCGAACGCACCGGGCACGCTCCTGCGCCAGCAAAAAGACGGAACCTTTGCGGCGAACTCGAACGGGCCGACCTGGACAACCGACGCGTCGTATGACGACTGGGGCGCGATCTTCTTCGATGCCAATGGCGATGGGCGCCCTGACCTGTACGTGGCCAGCGGCGGCTATCAGCTCGCAGCCGATTCGCCGCAGCTCCAGGACCGGCTCTACATCAATACCGGCGGCGGCAGGTTCACGCGCGACAGTGCGGCACTTCCAGCGATGCTCACCAGCACGGCCACCGTGAAGGCCGGTGACTACAACGGCGATGGGCGACTCGATCTGTTCGTCGGTGGGCGTCTCACGCCGCGCAGCTACCCATTTCCGACCCGGAGCTACGTGTTGCGCAACGATGGCGGGCACTTCACCGACGTCACCGCGCAGGTCGCGCCAGCGCTCGTGACTCCGGGCGGAATGATCACCGACGCAGCCTGGATCGATTTCGACGGCGACGCGAAGCTGGATCTCGTCACCGTCGGCGAGTGGATGCCAATCCAGTTCTATCGGAACAGCGGCGGAAAATTCGACGACGTCACCGGCGCAACGGGGCTGCCCCCCACCCGCGGCTGGTGGTACAGCCTAACGGCGTCGGACATCGATCGTGATGGGCGTCCCGATCTCATCGCCGGCAACCTCGGCCTGAACTACAGCTACACGACGTCACGAGGCGCACGATTTGGCGTCTACGCCGGAGACTTCAGCGGCAGCCGGAAGACCGACGTGATGCTCACACAGGAGATCGGCGGTATCGAGCGGCCGCTCGCCGGGATGGCGTCGCTCGGGCGCGAGGTCTACCCCCTCGCGTTGAAGTTCCCGACCTACGCTTCGTTCGCGGATGCAACCGTCGAGCAGATGCTGACGCCGGCCCAGCGGCAGGCTGCGCTCCACCTTCAGGCGGATACCTTCGCCAGCGTCTACCTGCACAACCAGGGCAAGGGAACGTTTGGCCTGACGGCGCTGCCCAACGCCGCGCAGGTAGCGCCGATCCGGGCCGTCGTGGCCGAAGATGTGGATGGCGACGGCAACATCGACCTGATCGTCGCAGGCAACCTTTACGACGTCGAGCCGAACACCGCACCGGCCGACGGCGGCAGCGGCCTCTGGTTGCGTGGCGACGGCCGCGGCCACCTTGTTCCGGTGCCGCCGCGGGAAAGTGGCTTCCTCGCGCCAGGCAACGCCACGGGAATCGCGGTGCTTAAAACGATCACCGGCGTTGGCATCATCATCGCCAACGCCGGTGATTCCCTGCAGTCCTTCTCGATCAGGAAACGTTAGGCCCGGCGGTTACCAGCCCGGGTTCTGCACGAGTCGATCTGCTCCTCCCACCCGGCTCAGCGAAATCTGCAGGCTTGGGATCGGATAGAGCTGGTGGCGCGCGGTGAACGGCGCCACCCCGACAAACTGCGGGCGGCGACCCTTCTCGTTGCCTCCACCAACACCGTTGTAGTATCCGTTGAGCGTTGCCGCGGCGTACGGGTTTCCGTACCGGCGCAGGTCGAAGAACCGCTGGCCTTCCATCGCCAGCTCCAGACGCCGCTCGGTACGAACGGCTTCTCTCGCCACGGTCTGGTTCAGCCACGGACCCTGTGTCGCGTAGAGCCCCACGCGGTACGTCGCCCAGGTGATCTTCGGATCGTTGATCGGTACGGCGATCCGTGTGTCGGCTGCGCACTGCGGCCAGGTCACCTCGACCTTGTTCGTCGCGTTGAAGCCGCAACCCTGCGCCGTCTTTCCGGCGCGCATCCGAACCGTGTCGACGATCGCTTGTGCGTTGGCCAACGTTCCCGCCTCCACCTCCGCCTCTGCAAGCATCAGCAGGAGGTCAGCGTAGCGGTAGATGTGCACGTTGTCAGAGTTGGTCTGCGTCGGCACCCAGCCCACCGTGCTCTGCGCGCCGCTGGCCTGTTCGTGGACGTTCTTCTTGGCGCTGTACGGGCCACCATGCGATATCTGGCGGATCCAAACCGGCAGGTGGACTCCCCAATCCTTGAACGGCACGCTGTCACGACCAACCGTCCAGTCGAGGCGCGGATCGAACGCGGTTCCCGCAGCGTTACCCACGCTCATGGTCCGGTTCTCTGCGTTCCAGGTGCCTGGGGCCGAAAGCGCCAGGGGGAGACCCGCCGCATCGACCTTGTAGAAGTTCACAAGGTTCTGCGATGGCTGGTGGAACCCGCAGCAGCCGAATGGACTTCCGCCGTGCGGGAAATTCAACCGGTCGCCGAAGTTCGAGTTCGCGCCGTTAGCCTCACCGTCGTTCGCCGAGGCCTGGTAGGCAAAGATGGTCTCCTTGCCGTTCTCGAATGCGGCGAATCCAGTATACACACGGTCGAAGCTCTGCTCGAGCCTGTACGGGCCGTTCGTGCGGATGTCGCGCAGCGTCGTAAGTGCAGCCGCGTATTGCCCGGCGTACACCTGAACCCGCGCCTTGTACGCCTTCGCCGTCCAGGACGTCGCGCGCCCCACCTGGCCATTGCGCGGTGCCGCCGGAAGCAGCTTGATCGCCGAGTCGAGATCCTTCAGCAGCTCGGTGACCACCAGCGCGCTCGGCGCGTTGGCCTTCTTGAAATCAGTATCCGTGTCGCGGTAGTAGGGAATGTTCCCCCAGAATCGCCACGCCTCGAAATGGTAATGCGCGCGGAGGAAGATTGCCTCGCCTTCGATCTGGTTCGCGACTGTTGGGGCAATTGCGCCCGTTGCAGCCACCGTGTGCAGCAGGCGAATTGTCGCATTCGCGCGGCTGATGCCCTCGTAGACAGCCACCCACTTCTGGTTCAGGTAGTCGCTGACGTCGGCCCCTGCCCACTGATAGAGCTCGAGCGACTCGACCGGCGGCTGGTCATTCGCTTCAGATCCTTCGTAGGCGTCATCGCTGGTGACGCTTCCGAAGACCCAGTTGCTGACGGCACAGCCCCAGGCCCCGTTGATGTTGGTGCAGTCGAGCTGCCGGTATGTTGCGATCAGCGACCCTTCGACGCCCGCTGCTGTCATCAGCGTGCCCTGGTCCAGTGTACCCTGCGGGGTGGCCGCTTTCGTCAGGAAATCGTTGCAGCCATAGAGCACGGCTCCCGCCACGATCGCCAGCGCCGTCCCCTTCAGTACTCGGTAATTCAATCCGATTTTCATCGTCTTTGCTTCCTCGAAGAATGGGTGCGTAGCCTAGAAGGTGGTGGACACACCGATGCTGAACACCCGATTGCTCGGATATGCGCCCTGGTCGATACCGCGATACTGATCGCGGATGTCGCCAGCGGCGCCTGTGGCATTGCCCGCCGGAAGGGCCGGGTCGAGACCATCATAGCCGGTGATCGTGAACAGGTTGTCGCCCTGCAGATAGAGCCGCGTGCCGGACAGCGACCGACCGAGGTACGGCGTGTCGCTGGACACGGTGTAGCCTAATACCATGCTGCGCAGCCGGGTGTACGATCCATCCTCGACATAGAAGCTGCTGACCTGCGAGCTGTACGTGTCACTGACGTCCACGCGCGGATATTTCGCGTTGAGATTGGTCGGCGTCCACGAGTTCGCGAGCAGGTCCTTGCGGACGTTTGTCGAGAAGTTGCGGAAGATGTAGAACTGCTTCTGCGCGTCGAGGATCTTGTTCCCGTACGACCCGAAGATTGTTGCGCCGATGTCGAACGAGTGCCAGCGCGCGTTCATGTCGAGGCCTCCCGTGAACTTCGGGTGCGGGCTCCCGATGGTCGTCTGGTCCGCGTCGGTGATGCGGCCGTCCTTGTTCACGTCCTTGAACTTCATGCGGCCCGGCTTCGCACCATCCTGCGTCGCATGGGCCGCGACGTCCGCCGCGTCCCGGAACAATCCCTGGGCGACGTAGCCGTAGAATGATCCTATCGGGCTGCCGACCTTGTTGATGACTGGGTGCGGGCTGAACCGAAGCCCGACCGGACCGTAGAAGAAGTCGTTGTCCGAGGTAATCGCGGTGACCTTGTTCGTGTAGTGGCTACCGTTCAGGGTAGCGTCCCACCACGAACCGCGGTGCCCGACCGACATGTCGAACCCCTTGTTCTCCATGCTGCCGATGTTGACGATCGGGGGATCGACCTGCCCAGCTGCCGCAGGAAGCCGCGGGTCGAACAGCAGGTTGTCGGTCGTGCGTCGGTAGAGGTCGAAGACGACGCTCACGTTGTCGTTCCAGAGCGAGAGGTCGGTACCGATGTTCTGGGACTTGTCCTCTTCCCACTTCAGGTTCGCGTTGCCGAGCGACGTCTGGCGATAGCCGGCAAGGATCGTCGTGTTGGAACCGCCGATGTCGTAGAACGTCGCACCGCGGTTGCCGTTGTACTGGGACACGATGCGGCCGGGAGTGATCTGCTGGTTTCCGGTGACGCCCGCTCCGTAGCGGATCATCGCGTCGGACACCCACTTGTTGTCCTGGAGGAACGACTCGTTGCTGATGTGCCAGCCAAGCCCGAAGGCGGGAAACGTTCCGTACCGATTCGCTGGTCCGAGCCGCGACGATCCGTCGCGCCTGACGGTGCCGCTGACGATGTAGCGGTCGCCGAAGTTGTAGTCCGCCTTGCCGAAGATCGACAGCAGTGCGTACCGGTTTCCCGAGCTGCTCACGTTCTTGGTGTCCGCGTCGCCAAGTCCGTCCTGGATGAACCGCGATACAACGCCGGTATTCAGCAGGTTGGCCAGCGACCCGTCGATGCGGCGGTAGGTTCCCGCGTTGGCTTCCTGGCCGGCGAGCAGGTTGAGGGTGCTCAGGCCGTAGGTGACCGCGTAGGTCGCCGTGTTGCTCCAGGTCCAGTCATTCGAGTTCGACTGGTTCTCGCTGATCGAGTTGCCCGTCGTCGCCTCGGAGTTCTCGAATGTCGGCCCGCTGAAGCCCTGGTAGGACCCCTGGTAGACGCTGAACCCGATGCTCGACCGCAGGCGCAGCGACGGGAGCACCGCGTATCCGGCGAATACGTTTCCGAAGACGCGGTTGTTCTTGGAGATGTTGTTGCGTCCGTCGAAGGCAAGCTTGAGCGGGTTGGTGTTGTTGCCTAACGTGTTGGCCTTGCCCGACGCGAAGTTTCCGGCGATGTCGCGCACCGGAACGACCGGCTGCATCAGGATGTTCTTGCCGAGGATGCCCGCTTCTCCAATGCCATCATCTCCGAGGCCGCCGTAGGCACGCTCGACGCCGATCGCCAGGTTTTCGCCGAACGTGAGCTTGTTGCGACGGAACTCGGTGTTCGCGCGGACGGTGCCTCGCTTGAACTCGTTGTAGCGCGCCGTACCTGCCTGGTCGAACAACCCGAACGAGATGCCGTACGTGTTGTCCGGGCCGCCGCCCGACACCTGCAGGTTCGCGTCCGTGATCTTGCCCGTTCCGAACACGGCCTTCCACCAGTTCGTGCCGTTGCTGCCCGGCATGATCAGGTTGTTCGGATACGAGTAGGTGCTCGGATCCAGGCTATTACAAACGCCGGTCGTGCCACAGTTGTTCGGGTAGATGTACTTCGGAACCGACGGGTTGAGCGAATCGCCGTAGATGTTGATCGGCGTCGGCTGCCCCGCGTTCTGGAAGCTCGCCCGGACGACCTTGAAGTAGTCGAGTGAGTTCAGGATGAGGAAGTCATCGTAGCCGCGAGTTGGCTGGGACATTCCGTAGCGGACCCGGAACGTCGAGCGCGGGGGTCCGACGAGCCCCTTCTTCGTCGTTTCGATGAGGATGACGCCGTTGCTCGCGCGCGACCCGTAAATCGATGCCGCCGATGCATCCTTCAGCACCTGCATCGACGTGATGTCTTCCGGGTTGAGCCAGTTCATGTACGTCTCCTCCATCGGCACGCCATCGACGATGTAGAGGGGATCGTTGTTCTGGAACGAGCTGATGCCCCGGATGCGAACCGTGCTTCGCCCGCCCGGTGAACCGCTCGAGTTCACCGTCACACCGGGAGTCGCCGCGGCGAGCTTCTGGAGCACGCTCGCCGAGGTTTCGCGATTGATCGTCTCGATCGGCACGCTGCCGACGGCACCGGTAATGTCGCCGCGACGCTGCTCGGTGTAGCCGGTGGTCACCACCGACTCGAGGTATGCGACGCGGTCCATCGTGACGTCGATCGTCGTACGCGCCGAGATCGGCGTCTGCACCGGCGACCGGCCGACGATCGAGAAGGCGAGCATCCCTGCCGCTGGAGCGTTGTTGACGACGTATCTCCCGTTCAGGCCAGTCACGGCACGGAGATCCGTCCCGACCACGGTGACCGTTACGCCCGAGAGCGGCCCGCCTTCAGCGGATTTCACGGTACCGGAAACGATGATGCGTTCGTCCTGGGCCTGCGCCGACCTGCCCGCTGTCAACATCAACAGCAGGCTGGCGCCGACCGCTATCGCGCGATGCGCGGTGCGATTCCAGAACGAATTCCTACCCGACAGCTCCTTTTTCATGGCTCTCCTCTGGGTGATACACATGCGTTGTTATCCTCCGGCGGGTCGTCGCATGGACTTCAGGCCCTGCATCTCGATCAGCTGGCGATACGTGACTAGCCTAACGTTGCGGGCCTGGAGGGCCTCGCGGAACCGCACTGACGTGAGGGCATCGAGCTCTCCCTGACGATTCCTGCTCATCTCGGGAAGTCCGCCGTCACTGTTCATGTCGAGCAGTGCGCCCAGCTCCGCATCGTCGATTCCGACGTGCGTCACGAGGAGGTTGATGGGTGTGTCGAGACGATGGATCATCGCGACGAGGCTATCCGGCTTGGCGTGCGGTGCGGCCGCGTACTGCGGGTCGTACTCGGTCTCGCCGAAGTACTGCGACATGCCGAGGCCGTATTCCTTCGCGAGGCGCTCGGCGAGCTCACGGTACTCGGGATACCGGGACATCGTACCCATGTGGTAGTCCACATAGTCGATCTTCAGTCCCGACCGGCGCGCGCGCTCGAGCTGCGCACGGAGCTCCTTCTCGATTTCACGACGGCTCGCCTTCCTGTGCACGGCCTCGGAGGTCGAGAAGAAGTATCCGTTCGAGTCGACCAGCGTCGGCACCGCGCTCCGGCCGAGTACCGGTCCCCACTGGTAGTTCTTCCACTCGGAGTTGAGTGTCAGGTGCACGCCGACGGCCACGTCGGGGTAGCGCTTGAGCAGCTCGACCGTCTCCTGCCACCAGGGCGTGGAGAACATGACCGACACCGACACGGGAAGTCCGCTCTCGATCAGTCGCTCGAGGCCTCGGTTCACGCTGTGGCTCATCCCGGCGTCATCGGTGCGAATGACGAGGTAGACGGGCGCGGCGGTGCCGGCGCGGCGGGACGTGTCAGTCTGCCCGAACAGACCTGCCGGGGGGACGGACACGAGGAGGGCGAGCATCAGTACGGCGAACGGACGAAATAGCCGCGTAAGACCCTCCATGGCGGGGGGAGCCACATGGACCTTCCAAACTCGGACCGGGCAGCCCGAAACGACCAGCACAGTGGGTGTGCCGGCGGACACACTCTATTACGACCGCGAATTTGAGTTGTCAAGAGCGCATATTTTTTCCCGCCATCGCCCGATATTCGGCGTTTTGCCGAGCCGAACGGGGACGTGCGACGACGCTCAGCGCGCCATTCCGCGCCACTCTCTCGGGCGGCGGAGCGTCATCTGGATGACGCGGAGCGCGGCCGGCAGGTCGGCGAGCGGCGACAGCCAGAAGGGCGCACCGCGCCGCGCAAATGAGGGAGCGAGCGCGATCAGCAACAACGCACGCATGACAACCAGCGCCGCGTTCACCGCGATGAGCGCGGTGAGTGCGGCATGACCGCCGGCGGTGGCGGCAGCGATCGACGCGCCCGCGAGCAGTGGAACCGGGAGCGCCTGCGCGAGCAGCAGCAGCAGGCTGTCGAGCCAGCGCCACGCCGTGCGCGTCGCGTCGCGCATGTTGAGCGAGCTTGGCCAACCGCGCCACGTCGTGGATGCGTCCGGATACATCAGCACGTCGAACAAGCGCGTGCCGTCGAGAAATCCGACGCGTGCGCCCTTCGCGGCGAGGTGCCTGACGATGGTGATGTCGTCGCAGAATGAGCTCGCGGCGACTTCGTACCCGCCATGCCGCTCGAGAACCGCCGCGCGCATCAGCAGGCACTGCCCGTTCGCGATCACCCGATCGGCACCATCGCGCGCCGCACCGCCCACACCAAAGCGGTAGACCAGCGTCGTGACGAACGCCGGCTGAAGAAAGCGTGCGCCCGCCGACGGGGCGATGATCCGCGGCGAGAATGACACCGCATCGAGCGCGTGCGCTTCGGCCGCGGCCAGTGCGCCCGCGACCATCCCGCGCTCCGGTGCGACATCGGCATCGACGACGAGCGTCCACTCGCCGCTCGCCGCGCGGCAACCCGCGCTGATCGCCCACGGACGCCCGACCGCGCCGCGCGGTCGCGGTGGTTCGGCGATCCAGCGAACGCGCGCATCGCGGGCCCCCGCCTCGTCGATGCGCGCCACCGTGCTGTCAGTCGAATGCCCGTCGACGAAGATCGCCTCTCGCATCGTCCGATCCTGCGCGAGGATTCCATTGATGCACGGCCCTATTCGGGCTCCTTCGTTGCGCACGGGGACGACGACGGAGACTCGTCCAGCCGCGCCATCGCCGGCCGCTTCGCCCGGTGGAACGGGGGGGGCCCGATGGCGCCCGGGAAGAAGGCGGGCGACAACGACCGCGA
Organism: Gemmatimonadaceae bacterium; assembly: GCA_031359795.1. Taxonomy (GTDB): domain Bacteria; phylum Gemmatimonadota; class Gemmatimonadetes; order Gemmatimonadales; family Gemmatimonadaceae; genus JABFXC01. Next base: position 2,807 of record JANMAM010000091.1, on the reverse strand, counting down.
GCGTGATCAGCTGCAGCGCCGCGACGATCCAGGCGACGGACAGCAGCGCGGGAGGCCCGAAGACGGTGTCCATGCGGGCTGAATGCGCGGTGCATCCCATTCGGTTCCGACCCGGGCGCGCGTGACCGAGCGGCCGAATATTCGTCGCAAGTACACATGAGACTATTTCTCTGCCTCGTCTTCGTGCTCTCCGGGGGAGCGGGACTGGTTTACGAGTCCATCTGGACCCGGTACCTCGGACTGTTCGTCGGACACAGCGCGTATGCGCAGGTGCTCGTCCTCGTCATCTTCCTTGGCGGAATGTCGGCCGGCGCGCTCGCGATCGGCCAGCGCGCGGAAAGGGTGCGGGACCCGCTGCGCTGGTATGCGCTGATCGAGATCGCGATCGGCCTGATCGGCATCGTGTTCCACGATGTCTTCGTCTGGACCACGCACGTTGCCTATAGCTCGATCTTTCCCGCACTTGGACCCGGCGGCGCGCACGTCATAGTGAAGTGGGCGCTCGCCGCGCTGCTCATCCTGCCGCAGTCGATACTGCTCGGTGCGACGTTCCCGCTCATGACGGCGGGAGTGATACGGCATTCGCCCGCGAATTCCGGCGGGACGATTGCCCTGCTCTACTTCGCCAACTCGCTCGGCGCGGCGGCGGGCGTACTGCTCGCCGGCTTCGTGCTGATCCAGGCGGTGGGCCTTCCCGGGACACTGCTCGCAGCGGGGATCGCGAACATCGCCGTCGGCGGCGCGGTCTATCTCGCGGCAAAGCGGATGCACGGCGCGCGGGCCGAGTCCGGGCCCGGCGTTCCCGTGGCGGCGCGAGAAAAAGTTGTCGCAAGCGAGGGCGGCGACATGACGCCGGCGCTCTATCGACTCCTGCTCGCGGTGAGCTTCGGCACCGCGGTCTCGTCGTTCATCTACGAGATCGGTTGGATCCGGATGCTGTCACTCGTCCTCGGCGCGGCGACGCATTCGTTCGAGCTCATGCTCTCCGGCTTCATACTCGGGCTGGCGATCGGCGCGTTCATCGTCAGGCAGCGGACGAGCGGCGACGCGAGAGCCCTGACGAGGCTCGCGCGAGTCCAGATCGCGATGGGACTGCTCGCCGCACTGACGCTGCCCGTGTACATGCGGTCGTTCTCGTGGATGGCCGACTTCATGGCCGCGTTCACGCGCACTCCGTCCGGATATGTGGCGTTCAGCGCTGCGCGCTACGCGATCTGCCTGGCGGTGATGCTCCCCGCGACCATCTGCGCGGGGATGACGCTCCCGCTCATCACGCGGCTGCTGATGCGCGGCGCGAACGGTGAGCGCGCGCTCGGCCGGGTCTATGGCGTCAACACGTTAGGCTCGATCATCGGTGTCGCAGTCGCCGCGCTCGTGCTGCTCCCCCTGATCGGGCTCAAGCTGATGATCGTCGCCGGCGCCGCGATCGACATCGGTCTCGGCATCTGGCTCCTGTCGTACGGCTTAGGCCGGCAGCCGGCGAGGACATCATTGCGCCGCGTGGCCCCGGCTCTGGCCGCGGCCGCGATCGTGCTGGTCGTCGCCGGCGCCACCCGCTTCGATCGCGACACGCTCGCGAGTGGTGTATTCCGCTACGGCAACGTGCCCACGAAGCGGACCAGCAACATCGCGTTCTACACCGACGGGCGCACCGCATCGGTGAGCGTGCGCCGCATCCCGGCGAGCAACGGCTTGTCGCTCGCTACCAATGGGAAGCCCGACGCGTCGCTCGGGCCGGAGTGGTTCGTCGCGCCCGGCGTCCCGACACGATTCACCCACGACGCCTCGACGCAGGTGCTCGTGCCACTCGTCGCGCTGGCCCACGTACCGCAGGCGCGCGTCGCCACGGTCATCGGCCAGGGGTCGGGAATGTCGTCGCACGCGCTGCTCGGCGATCCGCGCCTGACTCGCGTGGTGACGATCGAGATCGAGCCCGAGATGATCCGCGCGTCGCGCAGCTTCTACCCGGCGAACGCGCGGGTCTTCGACGATCCGCGTTCATCGTTCGCGATCGACGACGCCCGGTCGTACTTCGCCTCACAGGGCGAGCGCTACGACCTGATCATCTCCGAGCCATCGAACCCCTGGGTCGCCGGTGTCTCCGGTCTCTTCACCACAGAGTTCTACGCCCACGTCAAGCGCTTCATGGCGCCGCGCGGTGTTTTCGCGCAGTGGGTGCACCTGTCGGAGATCAACGACGCCCTGGTGTTGAGCGTCGTCCGCGCGGTCGCGGAGAATTTTCCCGACTACGCGATGTATTTCGTGAGCAATCACGACGTGCTGATCGTCGCGACGAACGAAGCGACGCTGCCACGCCCGGACTGGTCGGTACTGGAGCTGCCCGGGGTAGCGAATGACCTCAAGCGCGTCCTGCCACTGACACCCGAGATGCTCGACGCGCTCCGGGTCGTCGGGGCGTCGACGCTCGCGCCACTTGTGCAGAGGGGAACTGGCGCGAACAGCGACTTCTATCCGGTGCTCGACCTGGGCGCCGAGCGGACGCGCTATCTCGCGGAGGGCGCGACCGGGTTCGCGGCGTTCTCGGGTGACCGCTTTGGAATTCCGATGCTGCTCGAGCAGCGGCGCGCGCCGGTGAGCAAGTCGCCGTACATCGTGGTCGGGGGCGTACCGAGACTCGAGGCGATGGAACTTGCCGCGCGCGTCAATCGCAACGAGTTCACCGGCGCCGATCCGGCGCAGCTCATCGCGGCCGAGAACGTGCGCGCCGTGGAGCGCGCGATCGCGAGCGACACGCCGCCGCTCGAGTGGCGGTTATGGGTGGAAGCCGTCAGGCGCGCCGAAGAGAC
>JANMAM010000004.1:0-46138 GCA_031359795.1 Gemmatimonadaceae bacterium | reverse complement strand
GACAAGTCTGCTTGCCGCCGCGTCGGTGCCCCCGACGAAGGTCGCCCCCGCGCCGACGATGATCACCGGCACGACCGGAGGCGGGACCTCGGCGGTGCGGCGCACTTCGCGCGCCCCGCTCGCCGTCGGCGCGGCGACGGTGGTTGTGGGCGCGATCGTCGCCTTTGGGGTCATGAGGGGGAACGCCGGGGCAACCGCGGGCAACCGCCCGTTGCCTGACGCGCCCGCGCCTAACGCTACGATGACCGCTGAACGGTCGGACTCGGAGGCAATTCGGGTCGTACCGGTCGCGCCTCGAGGGGCCACCCGCGGCCCGGGCGGGGGCCCATCGGCCGAGAACGCCCTGTCGCCGGAGGCGATCAAGACCGAGATTGCTGCAATCAGGGATCTGAGTCTGGTCGACCGGACGACCGCGGAAGCGATCCGCCGGGCCGAGGCCATCCTTCCCCGGTTGAGGAAGGGCGACGACAGCGCCCAGGTCCTGATGCACCAGTCGGATGCCTACGTAATGCAGGGTGACACGAAGCGCAGCTGCAGCACATTGAGAAAAATCGGGAGTCGCGGAAACTCCATCGTCCGCGAATCCGTCGTTTCGGGCCTCTCCCTCTGTTCAGATACGTGACCGTTCCGCGCCCTATTCCTCCTGACCTTTCAGCATGACCGCCCCCCGATCGCCTAACGGCGGCGTGATCGTCAACGTCTTTGCGCGCACCGACGTCGGTCGCACCCGCGAGCACAATGAGGACGCGTTCCTCGTCGCCGAGCTCGCGACCGGGCACTCGTCGCTCGACGACCGGCTCGAGCGCCATGTCGCCACCAACCATGGCACGCTCTTCATGGTCGCCGACGGGATGGGCGGCGCTGCCGCCGGCGAGATCGCCAGCGCGATGGCTGTCGAGACGGTGCTCGACGAACTTCGCACGCGCTGGGTAGCCGGCGCCCGGACCGACCCGGAGACCTTCGCCGCCGCGCTGAAGGTCGCGACCGACGTCGCGAATGCGCGGATCCACAAGATGGCCGCCGAGCAGCCGGAGTATCGCGGCATGGGGACAACCGCGACGATTGCCGGCCTCCTCGGCGACACGCTCTACGTCGCGCAGGTTGGCGACTCCCGGGCCTACCTGGTTCGCGACGGAAAGGCGCGCCAGATCACGAAGGATCAGTCGTTGATGCAGCGGCTCATCGACGCCGGTGAGATCACCGAGGAGGAGGCCGAGCAGAGCGAGCGCCGGAACATCATTCTCCAGGCGCTCGGACCCGAGCCGTCGATTCGCACCGAGATCACCCATCAGCAGGTCCGGAAGGGCGACACGCTCGTTCTCTGCAGCGACGGACTGTCGGGACTTGTCCGGCCCGACGAGATCGCCCGAGTCGTGACCGAGGAAAAAGACCTCAAAATGGCGTGCAAGCGCCTCATCGATCGGGCGAACAACAACGGTGGTCCGGACAACATCACCGTCGTCATCGCGCGCTTCGAGGGCGAGGCGCTGTCGAGCGTGTCCGCCGGCGACGCCGTCGGCCACCAGGTCTTCGGAAACCCCGGCGATGCGACACCAACGATTCCGATGGAGCCGTTCCGCCGCCATTCGGGAACGCCGCCGTCGAATCAGGGCATGTTCACCAGCGGCGAACGCGCCGCCGTCCGGCGCCCCACCACGGGTGAGGCGGCGACGATCAAGCAGCAGCGCCGCAGCCTCGCAATCCTCCTCATCATCGCCGCGCTCGCCGCGGCGGCCTGGGTCTTCCGCGACAGCCTGACGTTCGGTCCGTGACGCCAAGGTTGTCCATCCTCACGGGGACGCTCGCTGGCCAGACGCGCGCCCTCGGTTCGGCGCGTGTCGCACTCGGCCGCGATCCGCTCTGCGACGTCCGCTTCGATCCGACGTCCGACACGGAAGTCTCGGCCCGCCACGCAGAGGTCCGGCTCGACAACGGGGTCGCGATCGTTCGCGACGCGAACAGCACGAACGGCGTTTACGTGAACGACACTCGCGTGCGCGGCGAGCAGCGGCTCGCGGACGGTGACGTGATCCGGCTCGGCGCGCGCGGCCCCAAGCTGCGCTTCGATGCGAACGGCGGAGCAGCGCTCCCGGCAGGTTCCACCACCGAACGGATCGCTGTCGCGGTGCAGCACCAGACTCGCGGGTTACGGCTCGCCGTCGCTGCCTGCGTTGTCGTCGCGCTGGGCGCGGCCGGGGTCGGGGTCTGGTCCTCGCGGCGCACCGACCAGTCACGGAGCGCGGAACTCGATCTCCTGCGAGCCCGGAACGACTCGCTCAGCGCGGCCATCGACCGGGACCTTCACGTCGTGAGCGGGCGCCTCGCAGGTTTGGACTCCGCCCTGGCCGCGTCGAAGCTCGAGAGCGATGGTCTGCGCAGCCAGCTGGCCAAGGCCCGAACCGGCGAAGGCGTCAGCCTGCTCTCCGAGCGGATTTCTCGCGCGGAATCCCGCCGCGGGGCGATCGCGGCCGCAGCGCGCATGGACTACGAAGCGATCGCCCGCGCGAGCGGAAAGGCAGTGGTGATGATCGCGGTCGAGATGCCGGACGGAACGTTGTATTCCGGCTCGGGCGTTGGCGTCAGCGCAAATGGCGCGATTGTGACCAACCGGCACCTGGTGCGGGCGAGCGACGGCACCCTGCCCCGGCGGATCGCGGTGGTCTATGCCGACACCCGCGACTGGTTGCCTGCACACGTCGAGCGTATCGCGGAGGATGGCGACCTCGCGCTGCTCCGGACCGATCGGGAGGGAGCACATCCCTTCGTTAGCCGGATCACCGAAGATGCTCCCGCGGTTGGAGCGCCGGTCGCCATCATCGGTTTTCCACTGGGATCAGCGGCGCCCATGGACAGGAGCGGTGATGGAGTCATCGCCCGGAGCACGCTCGGCGTTGGCACGGTCTCGAAGTCCATTCCCGGCGTGCTCCAGATTGACGCGTTCGCAACCGACGGATCAAGCGGAAGCCCCGTGTTCGCGGAAGACGGCTCGATCGCCGGCATCGTGTACGGCGGAGCACGGGAGGCCGCGGGTCGTATCGTGTACGCCGTGCCCGGGATGGCGGTTCGGATGCTCCTGCAGTAGGGACGAGCTCCAGCTTTGCTCCCGTGCTCCGATTGGAGCATCGGGAGCAGAAACCGGCTCGGACCTAACGTCGCTTGCGAGCCAGCCAGCGCGCGACGGCTTCCTGCATCGATCGCTCGCCACTCCAGGCGGTGACGAGCGTGTCCCCGCGAAGCTCACCTGCGAGCCGCGGGTGCCCGAACTGGATGACTACCGAGCGACGACCGTCGGCCGCCGCCTCATCGACAGCCTGGTTCGCGGCGGCGGCAACGCAGGGGCCGTACGCCATCCTCCCCTTGCCGCCGAGGACGTCGCCGAACACCGCGACGACTCGAGTGGCGCCCGCGGCAATCGGGCCCGGTTCGCGGACGACAAAGCCAGCCGCGCGCAGTGCTGTCCCCAAGGTGTCGCGTTTGGGCGCGATCGCATTCCCGGCGTCGTCGTCGATCACGACCAGTTCGATCGAGCCACTGAGTGGGGCGACCTCGCCGCGCGCGGCGGTGATCACTTTCTCCGATAGCTCGTGCCCGGTCGCCACGTCGAACGTCGAGGCCTTTCGCCAATCGCTTGGCGGAGCCGCCCACTGCGCCCACTTGAGCCGGCGCCGCTGGGACCGGAGCAGCAGCTCGGCATCGAGTGTCCCGGCGACAATCGCCTCCTCGAGCGCCGCGACCGTCGCATCGAGGTCGGTGGGCATCAGCACGAGGTCGCACCCGGCGAACAGGGCAGCGACGGCGGCGTCGGCCTCGCTCACCGTCGAAGTCAGCCCGCGCATGTCCAGCGAGTCGGTGACCACGAGGCCGTCGAAGCCGAGTCGCTCGCGAAGCAGCACCCGGACGATCGCCATCGAGAGCGTTGCCGGCGGACCGGCGGGATCGAGCGAGGGGAACGCCACGTGGGCGGTCATCACTGACGCGACCCCCGCCTTGATCGCGGCGCGGAAGGGCACGAGATCGCGCTCCATCAGTTCGTGGCGTGTCACCCGGACCGACGGGCGCTCGAGGTGGGAGTCGGTGGAGGTCCGCCCGTGACCGGGAAAGTGCTTGGCGCAGGCAAGCACGCCCTCCTGCTGGCAGGCCTCGATCCAGGCCGCACCGAGCTTCGCGACGAGCGCCGGATCGCCGCCGAAGGAACGCGAACCGACGATCGGGTTCTCGGGGTTGACGTCGAGATCGAGCACCGGCGCCAGTGCCCAGGTGACGCCAAGGGTGCGCGCTTCGCGCGCCGTTAGGCGCGCCGCCTTGCGGACCGCGTCGGGGTCGCCGAGTGAGGCGATCGCGGCGAGCGGGGGGAGTCCGGTCGCGCCGCCAATCAACTGGCCGGCACCGCGCTCCATCGTCGCGGCGACGAGCAGCGGCTGCTTCGCTCGAAGGCGCAGCTCCTTGGTGAGCGCCCGGACGTCGTCCTGCGGAGCGGGCGCGAGAACGAACCCACCGACGCCCAACTCGAGTGCGCGCTCGCGCAGCTCACGTGACGCATCGAAGCCGCGCCCCTCGCTCCACTCGAGGCGCGGCACCACGTGCTGCGCGACGGCGGTCGGTCTCGCGGGGCTGTGCATTGATCGAAAAGATAACAGCTGGCGTCGGCCAGAGATGCAATCATCGCCGACGTGCGGCACATCACACGCGCACCGTCTTCAGCGGCGCGGCGCTATGCGGGCGTCAGCTTCCCGAGGACGCGGGGTCCGCGCGCGCCAGTCGCGCCGATGACGTTTCCCGGGCGTCGCTGATGGTGCAGCCATCCGAGGAAGGCGAAGGCGACGGCCTCCTTCGCCTCTCCATCGAAGAACACGTCGCCAAAGAGGCGGACATTGCGATCCGGCAACGCGGCGCGAATGCCCGCGACGAGCGCCGGATTGCGCGCGCCGCCGCCGGAGAGAAGCACGTCGCTCACCGGCTCGGGAAGAAAGCGCCGGTACGCATCAGCGATGCTGCGGGCCGTCAACAGCGTCGCGGTGGCGACGATATCGGCGCCGGTCGCGCCGGGGTGGCTCGCGACGCAGCGCTCCGCCAGCGCCGTCGCGTACGCGGCGCTGAACAGCTCGCGGCCGGTCGATTTCGGCGGCTCGGCGGCAAAGTACGGTGCCTCGAGCAACGCGTCGACGACCGACTCGCACGGGCGACCGGCAAGGGCAAGCCTGCCGTCGACATCAAAGGGGAGCGACGCGTCGGCGCGCCGCGCGAGCGCGTCGATCAGGCCGACGCCGGGGCCGGTATCGAAGGCCCGGACGGCACGCAGGTCGCCGTTAGGCGGGACGACGGTGACGTTGCCGATGCCGCCGAGGTTCTGCAGCGCGCGCCAGTCGCGATCGTCCGCGAAGAGGAGTGCGTCGGCGATCGGCACGAGGGGTGCGCCCTGGCCTCCCGCCGCCACGTCCCGCACCCGGAAATCGGCGACGACATCGATGCCGGTCCGTTCGGCGATCACCGCCGATTCACCCAACTGCCATGTCGAGTGGCCGGGCTCGTGCCAGACTGTCTGCCCATGGGATGCGATCAGCGCGATCGCCCCGCGCGCGACGCCCGCTTCGGCGATTACGGCAATGGCGGCGTCGGCGAGCCAGCCGCCCAGGTCGAAGTTGATGCGGCAGTACGCAGCCGGGGTCGCGCCGGATAGCGCCTCGGCGAGGGCCGCGCGCTGCGACGCCGTGTAGGGGCGTGACCCCCAGGCGAGGAGGTCGATGCGGACCCGCGAGTCGCGTTCGCTGAAGCGCACGACCGCGGCGGTCACTCCGTCGAGTGAGGTGCCGGACATCAGGCCGACGACGACGCTCTCCGCGCCGTTAGGCAGGCGACCTGCGCCGTCAGGCGGCTGGCGGGGCGGGCTCACCGCACCGGCGGTGGCGGACCGGGAATCACCCGGCGAACGATGCCTCCACCCTGTTCGAGGGCCCGCTCGGCCGCGGCGCGGTCGGCCTTGAGCGCGTGCATGACGATCGCCGTCTTGACGCTGTCCCCTGCCGCGGCGAGCAGGCGCTTCGCCTCGACGCGGTCGACGCCGGTGACTTCGACGATGATCCGCTCGCTGCGATCGCGCAGCTTCGCGTTCGTCGCCCTGAGGTCGACCATCAGGTTGCCGTAGGTCTTTCCGATGCGGATCATCGCACCTGTGGTGATCGTGTTGAGCACCAGCTTGGTCGCGGTACCTGCCTTCATGCGCGTCGATCCCGTGACCACTTCCGGACCGGTGATCGGGATGATCGCGATGTCGACGACGGCGAGAACCTCCTTCGGCGGCGGCGTACATGCGACGATCGCGGTTTTCGCGCCGAGCTCCCGCGCGCGCGCAAGCGCGCCGCGAACGTACGGTGTGCCACCGGACGCAGCGATTCCGATGAGAAAGTCGCGGGGCCCGAGGTCGAGCGCGTCGATGTCGCGCGCGCCGCCTTCGGGGCTGTCCTCGGCGCCCTCCTGCGCGCGGAGCAACGCGTCATACCCGCCAGCGATCAGACCGCGCACCATGTCGAACCCGACGCCGAACGTCGGCGGACACTCGGACGCATCGAGCACACCGAGACGGCCTGACGTTCCCGCGCCAGCGTAGACGAGACGCCCGCCCTGGCGGAACGACGCTTCAGCAAGAGCGATCGCGTCGGCGATCTGCTGCGTCTGGGTCGCCACTGCGTCGGCGACGGTTCGGTCCTCCGCGTTGATCAGCTTCGCGATCTCGAGCGGCGAGGCGAGATCGATGTCCGCGGAGCGCGGGTTGCGATGTTCGGTGATCCGCGGATCGAGCACGGCAGGCGGGAAAGGGCGATGTCGGTGGCCCTGCAGCGTGACCTCTGCTGTCGAGCCGCTGCAGCGGCCGCTAAGTTACGGGCTGCGGCTGGTCACGGGCAAGTTACACGACGGAGGAATTCGCGTGCGTCGAATCGCGCTTCTCGCTCTCTTTACTTTGCTCGCGCCTCAGGCGGGCGCGCAAATCATCAATGTGCCGACAGGCGGGTTGAAGCACGAACCGGTTGCTCTCGTCGGCGCGTCGGTCGGCCTTCTCAACCTGCAGGACGTGTTCGACGGCTCGACGCAAACCGCATGGGGCTTTTCGCAGACGCTCGAATACGCCGGTTCACTCGAGCTTGCGATGAGCGGCGGGAGCGCGTTCGGGGTCACGGCCTCGTACGCGCGCGTTCCCCTGCTCTACGTCGACAGCATCCAGCTTGCGACCGGACGGCTCACGTCGGGTTGCTGCGACGCACACGTCAATGCGTACACCGTCGGCGCGCAGTTCAGCATCGGCGGCAACGGTGCGCCGGGATTCCATCAGCTGATCGTCGTCAACGCGGGCATCATCGCGTTCGAGAAGTTCACCGCTGATCGCGGCGGCCGACAGCTTCCCCCGGACCGCAACATCGACCCGCGCATCGGCATCGGCTACGGTTTCGGCTACGGTTTCCGAGGGCGCGGCCAGGTGTTCATCGTGCAGGAGTACGCCGTCGCGCTGCACGAGAGCAAGGGACTGAGCGGCGACGACCGCCGTCAGTATCAACAACAGACAACGCGGCTCGGTATCAAGTACGGACTTGGCGGCAAGTGATATCGCGACGTCTCACCCGTAGCGTCCGCAAACACTCTCACACCGGAAAATGCGCCACCTGAAAATTGCGCTGTTGGCGATCGCCGCGGCCGGCGCCTGTCGGGCGACCCCTGGGGCCCGTCCGCTCAGCGGTGGAGGTCCGGCAATTCCGGCACGCATCGCACCGGAGTTTCCGAGTGACTGGCCGTATCCCGCCGGCACGAAGGCGACGTTCGCGACGCACGGGATGGTGTCGTCGAATGAAGAGCGCGCGAGCGCCGCCGGTGTGGAGATCATGCGGCGTGGCGGGAACGCGGTGGACGCGGCGGTCGCGGTGGGCTTCGCGCTCGCGGTGACGTATCCGGAGGCGGGCAACATCGGCGGCGGCGGGTACAGCGTCATCCGAATGGCCGATGGTCGGACCGCGGCGCTCGACTATCGTGAGGTCGCGCCGCTCGCCGCGTCGCGAAACATGTATCTCGACTCGGCGGGAAAGCTCACCGACAAGAACCTGATCGGGCACCTCGCTTCGGGGGTCCCCGGCGCGCCCGCAGGCCTGGTCGCGGCGCAGAAGCGATTCGGGGTCCTCACGCTCGCGGAAGTGATGGCACCGGCGATCCGTCTCGCCGAGGAGGGATACGTCCTCGACGCGGCGCAGGCGGGTGCGTTCGCTGGCGACGCGGACCTCATCGCGCGCTTCGCCGGCGCGGCGCTCTTCCTCCCCGGCGGCACGCCACTCCGTGCTGGCGCGACGCTGCGGCAGCCGGATCTCGCCCGGACGCTGCGCGCGATCGCGACGAAGGGAGCCGACGGGTTCTATCGCGGCCCGGTGGCCGATTCCGTTGCCGCCGAGATGCGGCGTGGCGGCGGGATCATAACGGTCGAGGACATGCACCGGTACGCACCGGTTTGGCGCGAGCCGATTCGTTCGACCTACCGCGGCTACACGCTGTTGACGATGCCGCCCTCATCGTCAGGCGGCGTGACGATCACCGAGTCGATCAACATCGTCGAGACGGCGCCGGCGGTTCCGCCGTTCGGCAGCGCGGCGTACGCGCACCTGCTCGGATCCGCGTACCAGCGTGCATTCGTCGACCGCAACGAAGCGCTGGCCGATCCGGCATTTGCCTCGGTGCCAACGGCCCGGCTGGCGAGCAAGGAATACGCGCGGGCGGTCGCCGCGACGATCGGCAACCAGCGCGCAACGCCAACCGCGGTGATCGAGTCGAAGCTGCGGACGCTGCGCGAAGGAACCGAGACGACGCACTACTCGGTGGTGGACGGCAGCGGCAACGCAGTCGCGACGACGACGACGATCAACGGCTTGTTCGGGAGCGGCGTCTGGGTTCGCGGCGCCGGCTTCTTTCTGAACAACGAGATGGACGACTTCGCCGCGCAGCCGGGCACGGGCGCGAACCAGTTCGGGCTCGTGCAGGGCGAAGCAAACGCGGTCCAGCCGGGCAAGCGCATGTTGAGCGCGATGTCGCCGACGATCGTGCTCGACCCGGCGGGAGAGCTGCTGCTGGTCGTCGGTGCGCGAGGCGGCCCGCGAATCATAACGGCGACGTCGCAGATCATCCTCAATGTCATCGATCACCGGATGACGCTGGCCGACGCGATGAGTGCTCCCCGCATCCATCACCAGGCGCTCCCCGATTCGCTCCGGTACGAGCGGCGTGGCTTCCGCCAGGCGACACTCGACTCGCTGACCGCGATGGGCTACGGCATGCAGCCGGTCGGCGCCGTCGCCGCGGCTCACGGCGTCATGCGCGTGAAAGGCGGTTGGGAAGGCTTCGTCGATCCGCGGACCTCGGGCGGGGCGGCCGGATACTGAACAGCAGCCGTTAGCTCTAGCCGTTTGCGTTGAGCGACGGCGGAACGGCAACAGTATAAACAAAACAGCGGCGGAGCCTCGAGGCTCCGCCGCTGTCCTGCCTAACGTGTTTGCTGACTGCTAGCAGCTAAGGGCTGCCAGCTGCCGTTCAGATCTTGATCTGCGCCGGCGCGTTGGTGGTCACGCTGAGGGCACCGCCACTGGGGAGGCAACCTTCGAAGTTGGCCGTCGCGACCGCGGCGGCGGTACCGGCTGCGGCACCAGCCGCGGCACCGATGACCGTACCCTTGGTGTTCTTGCCGATGACCTGTCCGGCAATCGCGCCGAGCACTGCGCCGGTTGCGACCTTCTGGACGTCCTTGCCCGTGGACTGGTTGCGGACCTTCTCGATCGAGCTGGCCGCGGCGACGGTGCCACCGATCGGATAGGAGGTGCCGCGCACGTTAACGGAGAGAACCCGGAAGCCCATCGTGATGTTGTCGTTCGCGTTCTCGCTGCGCTTGAGTTCCGTGACTTCGATCTTGACCTGTGAGCCAGCCGGAATCGTGACGCCGCCCGAGCTCACCGCGTTGTTCAACGTCGCGGTGAACGTGTCACCGACCTTGTTCGTGTTCGTGCAGATGCGCGCGTTGGACGCGAGGTAGAGCGTCGTGCCGCTCGGCAGCGTGCCGACCGCGCCGCCCGCACCGGTCGATCCGGTTGTGACCTTGTTGCCGCTCGTCGTGGTCGACGGGGTCGTCGCACGCGGGGTAGTGGTCGTTGTCGTCCGCGTGGTCGTCGTCCTCGTGGCGCCGGTGCCCGAGTTCGTGCCGGTGCGGACCGTACCCGTGCCGCTCGGGACGTCGTTCAGCTGCGGCTGTGCCGCGCTGTCACGATTGGCAAGGGCGAGATCGCGGTTGAGCGACGTATCGACGGCCAGGGAATCGGCGTTGTTATCCTTCGTCGAGCAGGCGCCGGCCGCAACGGCCAGGGCGAGCATCGGGATGAAGGTGCGGATATACTTCGTGGTCATTGTCATTCCTCGGAAAAAACGTGGAGCCTGCGGTGTCCCTGCCAACTCCATCAGCAGAACTGATTCGGTAGCACTTGAATATGGGGTCCGACCCAGCTTAGAGCGCAAGCCATGTGCCATCAATGAAGGTACTTAAGCGCCTCATTCCGTACTTCCGGCCGTACCGGGGTTCACTCTCACTCGGTCTGCTGCTTGTAGTGCTCTCCTCCGCCCTCACCAGCGTCGTCCCACGTATGCTAGGCGATGCCATCGAAGCGATGCGGCAGGGCGCTCCAATCGGCCGCGTCTGGACCCTCGCGTGGTGGATGATCGGCCTCGCGATCGCCGGGGGCGTCGCGCGTTATGGGATGCGTGAGTTGATGAACGGCATCAGCCGACGCGTCGAGTACGATCTTCGGAACGATCTCTACGCGCACCTCGAGCGCCTCGACTCCGGCTTCTACGCCCGGATGCGCACCGGAGAGATCATGGCGCGACTCACCAATGATCTCAGCGCCGTTCGCATGACGGCCGGCCCGGCGATCATGTACCTCGTGAACACGATCTTTGGTGGCGCCTTCGCGCTCTACTACATGCTGCGGATCGACCACCGCCTGACCGCGCTCGCGCTGTTGCCGATGCTCGCCCTGCCTGTGCTTACCCTGAAGCTGGGGAACATGATCCATGACCGTTTCGAGGAGGTGCAGTCCCATTTCGGGAAAGTGACGACGCTCACACAGGAAAACCTGTCCGGCGTTCGCATCGTGCGGGCTTACCGGCAGGAAGCGGCCGAGATCGGACGCTTTCGTGGCATGAGCGCGGAGTACATGGAACGGAACCTCGGCCTCGCCCGCCTCTACGGAGCGATGCAGCCGTCGTACGGCCTGCTCGCAGGACTGGGGACCTTGATCGTTCTTGGTTACGGCGGCATGCTGGCGGCCCGCGCGACGATCTCGGTCGGCTCGTTTGTCGCCTTCGGGCTTTACCTGTCGATGCTGACGTGGCCGCTGATCGCGCTCGGCTGGGTGACGAACCTGTTCCAGCGCGGCGCGACATCGCTGCAGCGGCTCCTCGAGGTTCTCGACGCGGTGCCTAACGTCACGACGCCGGCGGCGCCGGCCGCACTTCCGCCAGCGGGCCCTGGGCGCGGCGTCGAGTTTCGGCGCGTCGGCTTCCACTACCCCGCGCGCGACGGCGCAGAACCGCGCTGGGTGCTTCGTGACGTGAGCTTCACGATTGCGGCGGGCGCGACCGTGGGGATCGTCGGCGCCACCGGCAGTGGGAAAAGCGCGCTCATGGACCTGATCCCGCGCTTCCACGACCCGCAGGAGGGGCAGATCTTCCTCGACGGCGTTCCAACGACCGACATTGCGCTCGACGCGCTACGCGCCGAGATCGGCTACGTCCCGCAGGAGTCGCTGTTGTTCAGCGATACGATCGCGTCGAACGTCTCGTACGGGCTGGCGTCGCATGCACTCCCGCACGGGGTGAAAGCCGAGGCGACAACGGAGACTGTCCCGGCGGAGGCGAAGTTCGCCGCGGGCGTCGCTCAACTCGAGAACACGATCGCCGGGTTCCCCCGGGGATGGGGAACAATGCTTGGCGAACGGGGCATCAACCTCTCGGGCGGGCAGAAGCAGCGAGCTGCGCTGGCGCGGGCACTGGCGCGCAGGCCCCGTGTCGTGCTGCTCGATGATGCGCTGTCGGCGGTGGATTCGCATACCGAAGCCGAGATTCTCGGGTCGCTGCGGACGGCGCTGGCCGGCCGGACGGCGGTCATCGCGTCGCACCGCATCAGCGCCCTGCGAGATGCATCGTGGATCATCGTGCTCGACGAGGGCCGGGTGGTCGAGCAGGGGGTGCATACGGAGTTGATGCAGGCACGGGGGAGGTACTGGCGGCTGCTTCGGCGACAGGAGCTCGAGGAGTCGATTGCACGAGGCGGTGACGAACGCGTCGAGGACGAGGACACGGTATTGGCAGAGCCTGCAGGCACCGATAGGTTTGCTCCATGACGTCTCGCACTGACCCGGCCGGAACGAGCGCACTGCAGCCTGCCCAGTCGAGCGAGTTGCGGCTTGCCGCAATCGAGAGCGCGTACCAGAACACCCTGCGTGAGATCGCGGAGCTGAAAGGCCGCGACACGCTCAAGACGCAGTTCCTCGCGAACATCTCGCACGACCTGCGCACGCCGCTTACGGCGATCATCACGCACGCGGAAATTCTGCGCGACGGAATCCTCGGGCCCCTGAGCGGACGACAGCAGGACAGCATCGCCGGCATCATCGGCGGCGGGCGCCGGCTGCTCGAGATGGTCGGGGAGATCCTGACCTATGCGCGCGGGGCAGCGAACCAGCTCGAGCTGGCGCCCGCGGACGTGTACATCGGTGACGTGATCGATCAGGTTCGCCGCCTCAACGAATCGCTGGTTGCGCGGAAGCAGCTCAACCTCGACGTTCAGATTGGCGCCGACACGCCGAACGTCGTCGCCGACCGCGAGAAGCTTACGCACGTCCTCGGCAACCTCCTTGGCAACGCGATCGACTTCACGCCCCCCGGCGGGCACGTCTGGGTGCATGCCTGCCCGTATTTCGACGACCGATCGACGGTTCTGGTCGAAGTCGGTGACAGCGGGATCGGCATCGCCGCCGATCACCACGATCTCGTGTTCCAGGAGTTCGCCCAGGTCGACGCGTCGGCCTCGCGCCAGCATCACGGAACCGGTCTCGGGCTGACGATCGCGCGGCGCCTCGTCGAATTGCATGGGGGACGGATCTGGCTCGACAGCGAGCTTGGGCGCGGCAGCCGGTTTTTCTTCACCGTGCCGACGCAGCCACGGTAGCCGTGGCCGCCGTAGATCACCGGCCGCTGGTCCTGATCGTCGATGACAGCCCGCACGTCACGGGGCCGCTCCGGATTCTCTTCGAGGAAACCGGACGCCGCGTCGCCATCGCCGACTCGGTGGAATCCGCGGTGCGCGCCTGCGAGCGCGAGCGCCCGGATCTGATGCTGCTCGACGTGACCCTGCCCGACGGCGACGGGCTCGGCGTGCTGGCGCGGCTCTCAGGACAACCCGGCCTGCCGGCGGTCACCGTCGCGCTCACCGGTCACGAGGACTCGCTCACGGTGCAGCGCTGTCGCGCGGCCGGCTGCCGCGACGTCCTTCTCAAGCCAGTCCCGGTACGCGACCTGCTGCGCCGGACCGCCGAGTGGCTCCCCGTATCCGCCGCGCCGAACGGACGTCAGGCCTAACGTCGCACGGTCAGAGCCTGCCCTGGAGTGCGGCTGGTGTCAACCGCTGCAGCCAGGTCGCGAGCATCGTGAACCACCCGCTGGCGAGCAGCACCCCGACGAGGATCAGCAGCACCCCCGAGATCCGCGACACCCAGGCCAGTCCTGCGCGCATCCGCGCGAACGCGGCGAGGAAGTGGTCGATCGCGAGCGCGGCGATGAGGAAGGGCACGGCCAGGCCGGCGGAATACGCGAGCAGCAGCCCGACGCCGCGCTCGACGCTCGCCGTCGCCGACGCGAGCGAAAGGATTCCCCCGAGCACCGGTCCGATGCAGGGCGTCCACCCCGCCCCGAACGCGATCCCGACGAGAACGCTGCCGAGATATCCGACCGGCTTGTCCGCAAGGTAGATTCGACGATCCCGGGACAACGCCGGCACCCGGATGATCTCGAGCAGGATGAGTCCGAAGACGATCAGGAGCACACCGCCAATGCGGCCAATCCAGTCGCGGTAGGCGGCGAGCAGCACGCCGAGCGCGGTCGCGCCCGCGCCGAGCGCGACGAAGATCGCGGTAAATCCGCAGACGAACAGGAGCGAATGAACCAGCGCAGCACGCCGGGCCCGCGAGACGTCCTCGAGCGACAGCCCCGTCACGAAGGTGATGTAGCTCGGCACGAGCGGCAGGACGCACGGCGAGAGAAAGCTCAGTATCCCCGCCGTGAACGCGATCACGACGCCAAGCGTAGTCGAGTCCTGCATGTCGTCTCCTGAAATCGCTGCGGGCAATGCAGGTCGTACCCCGGCGGTCGCCGAGAAGCCGCCGGTCCGCTCACTGCTGGGCTGGTACTATCGATTCAAGTATTCGCTGTTCCGACGCGAACGCCGCGATCCGGCGCGGCGCGGCCTCATCGTGCTCCAGATCGATGCACTGAGCCACGCTGACCTGCGGCGCGCGCTCGACCTCGGCTACTGTCCGACGATCGCGCGGCTGCTGCGCGACAACGGCTACTCGGTGCGTCACTGGTACTGTGGCCTGCCGAGCGCGACACCGTATTGTCAGGCCGGGATAATGTACGGCGAGAACGCGCGCATTCCCGCGTTCCGGTTCTATGACAAGCAAGCACGGCGCGTGATTACCTGCAACGCGCCACAGGGCGTTCAGTACGTCCGCGACCGGATCGCCGCGCCGGGCGCTCTCTACGGCGGATCGAGTTACGTCAACCTGCTCGACGGCGATGCCCGCACCGTCGCCTTCACCGTCGCGACGAAGGAACGACTCTCGGTGTACCGCCGGCTCGGCGGAACGCGGATGGCGATCCTCATGCTGATCCACCCGATCCGGATGCTGCGGATGGCGCTGCAGGCGGTGCTCGAGTGGCTGCGCGAGGAATGGGAGCGCAACGTCGGCGAGCTGGCGCGCCGGCGGACGCACTCGGAAGGAATCTTTCCCTTCGTGCGAATCCTGACGAACGTCATCGTCCGCGAGCTGCAGACGATGGCGATCGTGCTCGACGTCTACCTCGGCGTGCCGATAATCTACAGCACGTTCATGCAGTACGACGAGCTCGCGCACCACTTCGGGCCGTCGAGCCGGGCGGCACTCCGCGACCTGCGCCGCACCGACGCGCGAATCGCCGAGATCCTGCGGATGACGCGCTCCCGGCCGGGCCGGGCCTACGACGTGGTGATCCTCTCGGACCACGGGATGACGCCATCGGCGAGCTACCGCGTCGAGTACGGCGAGTCGCTTGGCACGACGGTGCAGCGCATCCTCGACGGTTACGCGGCGAAACAGAAGCGTGAGGCACAGACGTCGCACGCGAGCTTCGCCGAACAGAGCGAGTATGCCGACGTGGGCGCCCGCGCGTTCGACACGGTCGCTGGTGCCGCGCCGGCGAGCGCGCGGCGTTTCCGTCGCGCCCTGGCCGGCGCCGGCCGATGGGTGCGGCAGCAGTATGGGCTGCGCGAGATCATCATGCCGGAGAAGTATCGCGTCGAAGCGAAGCATGAGATCGTCGTCACCTACAGCTCCTCGCTCGCGCTGGTCTATTTCGCCGATGAGGAGCGCGCGCTCGAAGCGGCGGACGTCAGCGCCGACGTGCGGCGGGACGCCCTCCGCCAGGCGCTGGTGGCGCACCCGGGAATCGGGGTCGTGCTCGCGCGCGACCGCGGCGACGTCGTCGCCACCGGCAAGGCCGGCCGTTCATGGATCCGCGAGGGAAAAATCACCCGCGTCGAGGGACAGGACCCGCTCGTCGTGTACGGCACCGAGCAGCATGTCCTGCGGTCCATCGAGTCGCTGGTGATGCAGCCTAACGCTGGCGACCTGGTGCTGTTCGGTGCGTATGACGGGTACGAGATCGTGTCGTTCGACGACCAGGTCGGCGCGCACGGCTCGGCGGGCGGCGACCAGGTACGCCCATTCCTGATCACCCCGCCCGGCGTCGATGTCGCGAATGAGACGATCGAGGATGCACGCGATCTGCACCGCTTGATCACCTCCAGGTACGCGCTGCCGCGCGACCGGCGCCCGAGCGGCATCGAGCGGCGCCGGGGCTAGCACTCGTTAGTCGGCGCGCCCCGTTCCGTCGGCGGGCGCGAACTCCGCGAGATCCGATGCGGTGAGACGCTCGAGCTCCATCTCGTCGCCGCTCCGGCGTTGGACGCCGCGCACGACAGCGCTGACGGTGAGCAGCGGCGCATCGGCTTCGGCATGTAGCCCCGCCTCCCACTTGCCGCGGTCGAGTCCCTTGAGTGTCAGGCGATAAGTCGCGGTGTAGATCGTCTGGCGAGTGGACGATTCGTCGTCGCCCGCGACGGCGACAACCGCCACGCCCGTCTCCACTCCGCCCTGGCGCATCGGGGGAAACATGTACAACTCGGTCACCTTCACCGCCGGAACGCGCGCGGTGATCTCGCGAAGGAATCGGGTACGCGAGTCGACCGCCGGTACGTTGAGTGACGCCGCTTTCTGCGCGCCGCTCACCGTGCGGCGACCGAGCCGCCCGGCTTTCCCGCCTCGCTCCGCACACCGAGCTCGCGTTCCACGTAGAGCCGGAGGATGTGCATGAAGTCCTGGGCATTCGTGACGACGCCGAATGCCTGATGGGTGCCCCGGTCCTTGAGCTTGCTCACGACGAACTCCGATGAATCGACGCAGATCGTCGCCAGCTCGCGAAGGCTCCCATCCTTCTCGGTGACGAATGCGGGCAGCATGTTCCCGGTCGCGATCGCGTGGAGCGCGGTGGCGATGAGGATTGCCATCGTCGCCTTGATCACGTGGGCCCGCATCGCGTCCTGCGCCGCGAGTGCGTCGGTGATGACGTCAGGGAGCGGACCGTCGTCGCGAATCGATCCGGTTAGGACGAAGGGTACTTTCTTCGTCACGCAGGAATACATGATCCCGTCGGTGATGATTCCCTGCTCCACCGCCCGGGCGATCGATCCGGCGGCGCGGACCTTGTTGATCGCGCGCATGTGGAGCCCGTGTCCACCGGTCGTCGCCTCCCCCGTCGACGTCATGCCTAACGTCGTCTTGAAGACCGACGCTTCGATGTCGTGGACGGCGACAGCGTTGCCCGCGAGCATCGCGCCGACAAATCCGTGCTCGATGAACCAGGCCATGTCCGCGCGCGCGCGGGAATGCACCAGCGCGGGCCCGGTGACCCAGACCGGGTAGCCCCCGCGTTCCCGCTCCTCGACGAGGATGCGCGCCATCAGCGCATAGTCGATCGGCTTTTCGCGTGAGACCTCACTCGTCATGAACTTGAACTCGCCGTCCGCGGCGTCGCCGAGAAACGCCGAGACGTGGACGTAGATGCCGTCGCTGCCGTCTTCCTTGTGGCCGACGGCGATCATCTCACCCTTGCGAAGCCGGCGCCCTTCCTTGATCCAGAGCTCGCCGTGGCTATCGAGGGTGAGGATGGAATCCATCCGCGGTTCCTTCGGCATCCGCCACTTGCCCTGCACCTTCACGTAGGTGGGCAGGTTCGTGGTCGAGAAGAAGTCTTCGGGAAGGACGCCATCCGCGGGTGCGGGAACGAACCGCGCGTCGGGGGCACGCGAGAATTTCGCGGCGCTGAAGTCGGGATGATTGAATGTGCTCACGAGAGAAAGATGGCCTGAGGGGCAGCGATGGTTCAAGGCGCGCGAAGGCCCGGCCACGGGTGACAGGGATCCCTCGAGGCGCGTCCTACGTCAGATGACGGATCGTCGGCACGCGGCAACGCCATGATTTTACGGGACGATTCCACCGGGGGAGACATTGATCGTCGACTGCCACGTGCACGTGAACGCGTTCGTCCCGGCCCACGGGCGGACGTCCGAGGCGCTCCTCGCGCGCCCATCGTTCCGCTATCTGCGCTGGCGCCTCGGCATGCGCGGCGCCGATGCCGAGACGGAGCGTGCGGTGGAAGCCGCCCTCGCCGCCGAGCTGGTGGGCGCGACCGGAATCGATGCCGCGGTGGTGCTCGCGTTCGATGCGGTCTACCGAAAGGATGGAACGCTCGACGATGCGCGCACGCACCTCCACGTGACGAACGACTACGTCGCGACGCTTGCCAGGCGGCACCGCAAGATGCTGTTCGGTGCGTCGGTGCACCCCTACCGTCTCGACGCGGTGAAGGAGCTGGAGCGCTGCGCCGCGGCGGGTGCCGTGCTGCTCAAGTGGCTGCCAATCACGCAGGACATCGACCCGTCGGACCCGCGCTGCTTTCCGCTCTACGAAGCATTGGCCCATCTTGGGATACCGCTGCTCGCGCATACCGGCGGGGAGAAGACGCTCCCCAACCTCGACTTGCGCGTCGCCGATCCCGGCCTGCTGCTTCCGGCGCTCGCGCGCGGGGTGACCGTGATCGCCGCGCACTGCGGTACGCGGTCGGCGCCCGGCGAGACCTGTTTCGTCGACGCGTTCGTCCGGATGGCGAAGGACCACGAGCACTTTTATGGCGACACATCGGCGCTGAACCTTCCAACGCGCGCGTACGCCTACCGGAAGATTCTCGACGATCCGGCGGTGCGGTCCAAGCTCGTGCACGGCAGCGACTGGCCGATCCCGCCCATCCCGATGCCGCGACAGGTTGGATGGCGGCGGTCGGCGTCGCTGCTGCGCGACCGGAATGCGCTGCGGCGCGATGTCCGGATCAAACAAGCGCTCGGGCTCACCGAACCGGAATACTGGGAACGGGCGGCAACGCTGTTTCCCGCCAGCTTCCACGTGGAACGTTAGGCGCCGAGCGCGATCAGCGCCGCCCCGAGCGCGACGAGAACGGCTCCCGGGATGCGCATCGAGCCGTCCGGCTCGCCGAGCAGGAAGATCCCGAATGCAGTGGCGATCAGGGTGCTCATCGCGCTCACCGCGAGCACATATCCCGACTGGGCGCGCTGAAGCGCGAGCTGGAGGGTGACCACTTGCAGGGTGAATGGGATCGCCGTCGCCACGACGAGCGTTGCCCAGCGTGTGCGGTCGATTGCCGGGGATCTCGACACCATGCGCCGGAATGGTAGCGCCGCGCCGAGCACGAGCCCCGAACCAAGGGCGACGCTCATCCCCCACATCAGCGGGCCGACGGTTGCAGTGCCGAGCTTGTGAAGCATCGGCGTGACGCTCCAGAAGACTGCCGAAAGCACGGCGTACCAGCTTGCACGGTCAACAGCGAGAGTGCGCAGCGGCTCGAGCAGCGACTGCCCGCCGCGCAGTCCGACCGCATAGATGCCCGCCGCCACGACCACGATTCCGAAACCGGCGGCGATCGTCGGGATCTCGTGCATGAACAACGCACCATTGATCGTGACGAAGATCGGCAGCAGGCCGAAGAGCGGCTGCATGCGCGACACGTCACCCGAACGAAGCGCGAGCGCCATGCAGAGCATGCCCCCGATCTCCGGCACCATCAGCAGTACGAGCGTCCGCCAGAACGCCGGCGTCGGATCATGCCACGCGCCGAACCCGGTTACGATCAGGGCGATGATCAGCCCCGACACGACGCGGAACCCGGCCGTCGACACGACGGCGTCGCCCTCGGCGACGGTCCGTTTGAGAAGGAGGCTCGTCCCCGCCGAGCCGGCGGCGCTGAGCAGCGCGAACCACACCCAGGTCATTGCGCTGGACAGTATCGCCTGACACTCGCCTTCGCGAGGTCCGGCGGCCGGCGCTCAGAGCAGCGAGACGGGATCGCGGTCGATCGACACCCGCATCTGCCCGACGTTAGGCACGTTGAACCGCTCGGCGAAATAGCGGACTACCCGTGTCATGTCACCGGCATGCGCCGACTTGAGCACGAGGTGCCAGCGCCATCGGTTCTTGATCCGCTCGACCGGACAGGGCGCTGGCCCGAGCATCGTGACTCGAACCGGGTGCTCCTTCATGATCGCGCGGAACCACTCGCTTCCCTGCTCAGCAAGGTCGGCGGTCGCGCGCTCGGTGATCCCGCTGAAGACGATGTTGGTCACCCGCACGTTAGGCGGGTAGAGCGGCTCGAGCCGGCCGGCGAGTTCTTCCCGGACGAACGTGTGGTAATCGTGCGTGACCGCGCAGCGTACAGCGTGATGCATCGGAAGCCGGGTCTGGATGAGCACCCGCCCGCCCTTGGGCCCGCGCCCGGCGCGCCCGGCGACCTGGCTGAGCAGCTGAAAGCAGCGTTCGGAGGCGCGGAAATCCGGAAGGTTGATCCCGACGTCTGCGTCGACGACGCCGACCAGCGTGACATTGGGGAAGTCGAGCCCCTTGGCGATCATCTGCGTGCCGAGGAGGATGTCGACCTCGCCCCGCCCGACGCGATCGAGGATGGTCGCGTGCGCCCACTTTCCACTGGTCGTGTCCACATCCATTCGGGCGATGCGCGCGTCGGGAAAGCGCTCGGCGATGACCCGCTCCACCTGCTGCGTGCCGAGTCCGCGCTGATGAAGCGTCTTGCCGTGACACCGTCCGCACCGCTCCCGCACCGCTTCCTGGTGCAGGCAGTAGTGGCAGACCAGCCGCTCCGGCGCACGATGGTAGGTGAGGGTGATCGAACAGAACGGACAGCTGGCGACGTCACCGCAATCGTCGCAGATGATGAACGAGGCGTATCCGCGCCGGTTGAGGAGCAGGATGCTCTGTTCGCCGCGATCGAGCGTGTGGCGGAGCGCCGCCTCGAGCTGCTCGCTGAGGACTGACCGGGTGGCGCGGGATGCGCCGCGCGCGGAATTGGCGGCGGACGTGTCGATCGGGTGATCGGCGAAGGACTGCCGGGCGGTACCGTGTTGTTCGGGGGGGGCCCCCCGGCGCAGGTCCACCACCTCCACCCCCGGCAGCTTCCCACCCCCCGTCCGCTCCGGAAGCTCGAGCAGCGTGTACTTCCCCGCCGCCGCATTCACCCACGTCTCGAGGCTCGGCGTCGCCGTGCCGAGCACCGTGATCGCCCCCTCCAGTTTCGCGCGCATGATCGCCGCCTCGCGGGCGTGGTAGCGCGGCGACTCGCCCTGCTTGTAGCTCGCCTCGTGCTCCTCGTCGACCACGACAGCACCCAGATCGTGCAGCGGGGCGAAGATCGCCGAGCGTGCGCCGACGGCGATGCGCTTCTCGCCGCGCTGGAGCGCGCGCCATTCGTCGAGTCGCTCGCCGTCGCTCAATGCGCTGTGGAGGACGGCGATCCGGTCGCCAAACGCTGCGCGAAACCGATCGACCGTCTGCGGGGTCAGCGCGATCTCGGGAACGAGCACGATCGCCGACTTTCCTAACGTTTCGACGACGTGTCGAAGCAGCTCGACGTAAACGAGCGTCTTTCCGCTGCCGGTGATCCCATGGAGCAGGAAGACGTCGCCGGGAGCGCCGGCCTTGAGCGCATCGATCGCGCGCTGCTGGGCGGGCGTAGGCACGTGCAGCGGCGCTGCGCCGGCTGGCCGCGACGCGAACGGATCACGCGCCACGACCTTGTTGGTGATCGCGAGCAGTCCCTTCTCGGCGAGCGCGGCGATCACACCCGGTGAAACGCCGAGCTGGTCGACGAGATGTTCGATCGGCGCGCGCCCGCCTAACGCCTCGAGCAGCTCGTACACCTCGCGCTGTTTTTTCGCCCGGGCGAAGGTCTTGTCGCGCTCGATCAGGGTCGGAAGCTGGCGGCTGATCTGGGCGATTCGCTTCGTCTTCTGCGGGGGGACCGGCACCGCCGCGCCGGTGAGCGTCGCCGGGAGCATCGACCGCAACACCATTCCCAACGGGACGACGTAGTACTCCGAGATCCAGCGCCCGAGCGCGAGCATCGCTGGGCCGAGCGCTGGCTCGGCGTCGGGAACGTCGGCCACCGCCTTTGCTCGCACCCCCTCGGGCGGCGCTGGTGCCTCCCCCAGGCAGATGCCGATCGCGCGCTTGTTTCGGAGCGGTACGACGACCCTCGAGCCGGCGACGACGGGATGGCGTGGCTCCCCGTCCACCCGGTAGGTGAACGTCTGAAAGAGCGGGAGCGGAAGCGCGATGTCCACGAACATCAGTGAACGCTATCCGCCGGTGAGCCACGGCGGGAGCGCTTGAAATGCGCTGCGTCAGCATCCGGTGAAGTCCGCGCCGGCCCGGCTTCCCCTGGCCCGGCAGGCAGCGCAGAATCCGGGCAGAGCACGAGTGGGGGTTTGCACCGCCCGGTGCCGCTGGATTTCTCATGAAAAGCCAATGCTGATCCCTTGCAACCGGACCGCGTTGATCGCCCTCCTCGTCGCGCCTGCCGCATGTGCATTCGGCGGTAGTCGCGGAGGCGCAGCGCCGGTTTCGCTCGATGGGCAGGAGACGGTTTTCGCACCCGGCGTCGTGTCGACGGGCGACGTATTCGCGTCGACGTTCACGCCCCGACGGGCGCACGGTCTACTTCACGCCTGTCAGGGCCGGTGCTCCTTTCGCGATCATGACCTCGTCGTGGTAGAACGGAGCGTGGACGACGCCGGCAATTGTGCCCTTTTCGGGGCAGTACCGCAATCTCGATCCGGCGCTGAGCGCGGACGGTCGCCGGTTGTACTACTCGTCCTATCGGCCGCTCAGCGATTCGCCAGGCGATACCGCGACCCGCGCCGACACATGGTATGTCGACCGGTTGGGCGCTGGATGGGGGGCGCCGCGGCGCATCGATGGGCCGGTGAACAGCCCTGCGATCGACATGTATCCGAGCCCGACTCGAGGCGGCGCACTCTACTTCGACTCGTTCCACTCACCGAGTGGACAGCGGCTCGTCTACCGCGCCGCGCCCGATGGACGGGACGGCTGGCACGCACCCGGGTTGTTGCCGCGGACGATCAATTCGGACTCGGGCGCGAGCAATCTGTTCGTCGACCCCGATGAGCGATATGTGATCTTCGCGACGCGGATGCCTGACGGGTTCGGCGGAGCGGATCTCCACATCAGCTGGCGCGACGGCGCTGGCTGGACTGCCCCTCTCAACCTGGTCGTCGCGTCAACACAGTTGACGTCGAGTTCTGCCCGAGCGTGTCGAATGACGGCCGGGTGCTCTACCCGCGCGATTCCATCCGGGGGTCCACCGCGCGAGCGGAACATTCACATGATCCGGCTCGACCTGCTGGTGGACCATGAGCGACGCGCACTGCGGTGATGGCGCCCGTTAGGCGGTGAACGGATCGCTTACTGCCCTTTTCGCGACACACCGAGACCCGGCGCATCACCGAGCGTGATCCACCCGCCGCCGATCGAGGGTCCGCTGAACGGGTCGTCCTTGAGTAGCGCCGCCCCATCGAGGTCCGCGCAGTCGAGCAGCGGCGCGAAGTGAGCGGCGGCCGCGATCCCTAACGTCGTCTCGATCATGCAGCCGCACATCACCAGCATGCCGTGGGCCCGCGCGGTCGCGATCATCTTCAGTGCCTCGCGCAGCCCGCCGCACTTGGAGAGCTTGATGTTGATGCCATCCACCACTCCGGCCAGCCTCGGAATGTCGGCGGCGACGATGCAGCTCTCATCGGCGATGATCGGCAATGGCGAGCGGTCGCGGACGTAGCGCAGCCCCTCGAGGTCCTGCGGCGGGAGCGGCTGCTCCACGAACTCGACTCCGTAGTCGAGGCAGAGCTCGATCATTCGCAGCGCGTGCTTTGGCGTCCACGCGGCATTGGCATCGACGCGGAGAATCTTGTCAGGAGCCGCGAGCCGGACGGTGCGGATGATCCCCGCGTCGCGGTCGGTCCCCAGCTTGACCTTGAGTATCGGGTACTGCGCGGCGCTTTCGACTCGGGCACGCAGCGCCGCATCATCGGGAGCGATCGCGATGGTGAAGCTCGATAGCGGAGCGGCCGCGGGATCGAGTCCCCACATCTTCCAGAGCGGCACACCAAGGCGCTTTGCCGCCAGGTCGTGCAGCGCGGCGCTCACCGCGCTCTTCGCCGATCCGTTCCGGCCGATCGCCCGGTTCATCTCGGCTTCGATCGCCTCGAGCGACCAGACGCTGGTCTTCGCGATCGCAATTTCGATCCTGCCTAACGCGGCAACGACGGTCTCCGGCGTCTCGCCGTAGAACTTGCTTGGTGCCGCCTCGCCCCACCCTTCGACGCCGTCGCCATCCGAAATCTTCACCCAGACTGTCTTGTATTCGCTCTGCCCGCCGCGTGCGATGATGAACGGGTGCGCGGTCTGGACGGTGACGATCTCGTGCGAGAGCTTCATACCTTCGTCTGGGCGAGTCCCGGTCGTCGTGCAAGCCAGGCTGCTCGATGTTCGGCGGATCCGTCCGCCGAGAGGTTGAGATACGCGACCAGCGCGTCGGCGAGCTCATGGCCCCGCTGGTATCGGTCGTCGGGATGCTTCTGCAGGCACTTCATCGTGATCTCGGCGAGGGCGGGCGGCGTCCGCGAATCGACCACTTCCGGCGCGACCGGCTGCTCGTGCACGTGCTTGTAGCCGACCGAATAGGAGTCGGCGCCGTCAAACGGCGGGAAGCCGAGCATCATCTCGTAGAGCATCACCCCAACCGCGTACAGGTCACTGCGCCCGTCGACCATCTTGCCCATCGCCTGCTCCGGGGACATGTAGTGCGGCGTCCCCATCGCGCGGCCGGTGCCTGTCAGCTTGCTGTGGAAGCGCGCGGTTGCGATTCCGAAATCGGTGATCACCGCGTTTCGGTCCTCGTCGAAGAGGATGTTGTCGGGCTTCACGTCGCGATGAACCACGCCGCGGCGGTGCGCGTAGTCGAGCGCGCAGGATACCTGCACCGCGATCGACGCGGCCTCGGGTCCGCTCAGCGTGCGCTCCCGCCCGATCATGTCGGCCAGCGACCCGCCGCCGAAATAGGGCATGACGAGAAACACCGATCCGTCGACGTCGCCGTAATCCAGCATCGCGCAAATGTGTGGATGCGCGAGGCGGCAAGCTGCCTCCGCCTCGCGGCGGAATCGCTCGCGCATCTCTTCGTCGCGCGCCAGATGCGAGTGGAGGACCTTGAGCACGACCGGCCGGTCGAGCATCGAATGCTCGGCGTAGTAGACGTGCGCCATTCCCCCGCTGCCAAGCCGGCGAATCACGCGATAGCGGCCACCGGTGTTTGCGCGGAGCTGGGTCAGCTCGGCGTCCGGCTTCTCGGTTGGCGTGCCCGAAATCTCGGGGAGTGCGTCGTCACAGCGCGTACAACGCGCCGCGCTTGCTCTATTCCAGGTCCCACAGTCCGGGCAGAACACGCGCGCTAGCCTCCGAGGTCCAGCCTCACGAAATCGTACGGGGGCCACGGCCCCGTGATGCGTATGTCGAGATCCGTGTGCGCGGCTCCAGCCGT
Source organism: Gemmatimonadaceae bacterium (assembly GCA_031359795.1). Classification (GTDB taxonomy): domain Bacteria; phylum Gemmatimonadota; class Gemmatimonadetes; order Gemmatimonadales; family Gemmatimonadaceae; genus JABFXC01. The sequence goes on along the minus strand of JANMAM010000004.1, from coordinate 20,776 downwards.
GCCGACAGCGCTCGTGAACGCGCCCCACTTCTCCCGTTCGACGAGGAACGCCCCGCTCAGCACGATCCCTGTCAGCTGTTCCGTTTTCAGCGGCACCATTGCCGCGGCCTGCGCCCGCAAGTTTTTCAGAACGTCAGCCGCGCGCGCAGCCAGCGCCGCCCCGTCGATCGTGCTCGATGGATCGCTCTTGACGATGTGCACCCGTGCCACGGTGCGACCGTCGAGGTAGGCAAGTGACTCGTGCAACGCGTGGTAATGCAGCTCGAGCCAGCGCACCAGCGCCGCCCGGTCGCGGAAGACGGTACCGACCGGGGCCGGTGCCACCGCGAAGCGTTCGGCCACCGTACCGAGGACTGCCGCATGGCGCTCGAGGTCACGGTCGTCGGGCGTCTGCCGCTGGTACTGCGCGGGGGCCGCCACGGCCCCGAGGTCCCGCACCGACACGATGGAGGTCTCAGGGGCCAGCGATGCCGCCTCGCCGCCGTCGAGCAAGGCGATTCCGTACAGCGTCAGTCCGTCGGTCACATCATTCTCCATTTGCGCAACGCGTATACGAGCGCGGCGCCGAGTCCAAGCTGCAGTGCCAGCATCCACCAGAAACCGTTCCGCACTCCCGCGAGCGGAATGTGCTCGAAGTTCATTCCCCACATCCCGCTGATCACGACGAACGGAATGCTCATCGTCGCCGCGAACGACAACCCGAGCGTGATCTTGCTGAGTCGGTTCGAGACCTGCGAGAGATAGCTGTCGAGCGTGCTGCCGAGAAGCTCGCGATACGTCTCGAGCGAATCGTTGATCCGCAGTACGTGATCGTAGACGTCGCGGAAATAAACCTGAATGTCCGGCGGAATGTAGGGGGTTGGCCGGTTGGTGAAGACGTTGAAGACTTCACGCTGTGGCGAGAGATGCCGCCGAAGCCCGAGCACCAACCGCTTCACCGCGAAGATGTCGCGGAGCGCTCCCTCCTCGAAGTTCGCGAAGACGCGCTCTTCGAGACCGTCGATGAACTCGTCGATCTGGTCGAGGATGGGAAAGTACGCGTCGACCTCGGCGTCCATCAGCGCGTGCATCAATCGCGCCGGGTGCGGGTTGGTGAGTTCGGGATTTCGCTCGAGCCGCGTCGTCACCTGCGCGATGCTTGGCGAAGGCTCACCATGGACCGTCACCAGATAGTTCTTCCCGAGGAAGAAGTACTGGTTGAAGGTCGAGATGTCGTAGGGGTCGTCGGTCTCCTGGAGGAAGCGGACCCCGCGAACGATCGCGAACAGGTATCCGTCGTACTCCTCGAGCTTCACCCGCGTTGCCGGGCTGAGCGTGTCCTCGATCGACAGCGGGTGAAAGTGGAACACCTTCTCGAGAAACGCATGCTGGTGCCGGTTGGTGCTGTCGATGTCGACCCAGAGCGCGCCGGCTCCGCTCGCCAGCACAGCGGCCATCTCGCGTGGGCCGAGATCGCGGACCTGCGTACCGGCGTTGTGGTAGAAGCTGCGCGGAACGTTCTGAGCGCGAGCCGGTGTCGCGTGCTCGCCGCTCGCGTTAGGCAGCGCCGGTCCCTGGTCGGGGGGGGTCAATCGGTTCTCGGATGCGGCCACTTGACCCCCTTGAGCAGCTGAAAACCGATCGCCCGTTCGCGCGACAGCTCGCGGAGGAGCGTTGTCTCGCGCTCCACCGCGCCGCGCGCTTCCCGCCAGCCCCACCGCCGCCACGCTCGCCCCACGATCGACGCCTTCTGCTGCCAGGTGAGCTCCGACGTGTCCACCGTCTTCATCGTGCCGGACGGCCGGGCGGGGCCGCCGCTCGTCCAGTCCTGCACCTGGAGCTCGACGATGCCCGCTTCGCGCATCATCTGCTTCCACTCGACGAGGAGCCGCGGGCGAAGCCCGAGCCGCTCGACGAGCATCTCCCGAGCTGGTCCCTTGATGTCGGAGCTCCAGGTCGGCTGGAGCAGCACGATCACGCCTAACGGTTTCGTGACGCGCGCCAGTTCGGCGATCGCCCGCTCCGGATCGGCCAGCGCCGCGATGCTCGGCTCCCCGACCGTCGCGTCGAACACCGCGGTCTCGTAGGGCAGGTCCTCGAGCGGAGCCACCTGGTAGCCGAGGGTGGCACCACGGAGCGCCTCGCGGGCGCGACGCTCCGCGGCTTCGACGCGTTCCGGATCGGGATCGACGCCGGTCACGGTGGCGCCGGTGCGGACGGCGAGCCACTCGGCGGTGACGCCATCTCCCGAGCCCGACACGAGCAGCTCACGCCCGGGCGCCGCCTCGGTGAGCTGCGCGACTTCGCGGTACAGCTCCTCGCCGGTGGCACGCCAGCGGCCGAGAACGGCCATCTGGACCAGACGAAGCACCGCCGGTGCAGGAGGAACGCGCCCGGCGTCGGTCATCAGGCGGCCGCCTCTGGGGCGGGTGTCAAACGCATCGTGGAAAGATACCCGGGGGTTGTCGGCGCCATAAGACTGGAGCGGAGGGACGCTCAGCGCAGCGCCGCGAGGTGAGCGACGGCCGCGGCACCGAGCCGCTCGGGCGAGTAGCCGCCCTCGAGCGCACTCACGAGGCGCCCTCCACACCATGACTCCGCTCGCTCCACGAGGAAACGCGTCAGCCCGACCAGGTCCTCGATTTCGAGCGTGAAGTTTCCGAGCGGGTCACCCGCGAGGCAGTCGAATCCAGCCGAGATCAGCACGAGATCGGGAGTCCACCCCGCCGTTGCCGCCCCGATTCCGTCCTTCAGGGCGCTGACGTACTCGGCGCGGGGTCGGCCGCCCGGCATTGCGATGTTCCAGATCGAGCGGTGCGGACCCCGATCATCCGGGGCACCGGTGCCCGGATACCAGGGCCACTGGTGCATCGACACGAAGCGGATGGCCGGTTCGTTCTCGACGAGCGCCTGCGTCCCGTTGCCGTGGTGCACGTCCCAGTCGACGATGAGCACGCGATTCGCGCCGTGGCGTTTGCGCGCGTAGTAGGCGGCGACGGAAACGTTGCCGAACAGGCAGAAGCCCATCGCCCGGTCATGCAGCGCGTGATGGCCGGGCGGGCGCACCGCGCAGAAGCTCCGCGTGCCGTCGGTGAATGCGAGGTCGACGGCGTCGAGCACGCAGCCCGCGCCGGCCCGGGCCGCGTCCCACGAGCCCTCGCTCACCACGGTGTCGTTGTCGAAACGTCCCCCGCCCGCGAGCGAAGTGTCACGGACCAGCGCCACGTAGCCGGGATCGTGCGCGAGCGCGAGCTCGTCGATCGTGGCGTGGCGACCCTCGAGGTGCCTAACGGTGAGGAACAGCTCGGGCGCGTCACGGAGCGCGCGGGGAATCGCCCGCAGGCGTCCGACGTGCTCGGGGTGCCCCCACCCGGTGTCGTGACGCCCGCAGTCCGAGTGGGAGATGAATGCGACGTCGCTCAGGCGCGTCGCCTCAGCGAACGGGACGGCGGCGGCGGTAGGTCGCGAGGAAGATCGACCCGTCGACCGCGCCCGATTCGGCGAGGGATACCTCTTCGTTCAGCACCTCGAAGCCGCGCAGCTTGAGGACGAAATCGTCGGGATTGCCACGGGCACCGAACAGCGCGGTCAGCGCCGCTCGCTTGAGTTCCGAGACGCGCGACGATGGCGCTGCCTCGACGATGACCACGTCCCAGACCTCGGGCGCCTCGACGCGCAGCGTCAGCGACGGCGCCCCATTGCCGATGCGGAGCACGCCGTCGCGCGTCCGGAGCTCGGACACGAAGGGACGGGCCGTCATGCAGCACTCGCGCCGGTGCGCGCCGGTACCGCATTGCCCTCGACCATCGGCAGCGTCGTGAAGAAGCGCGCGATCTGGGCGTCGAAGAGGTAACTCGATCCCGTGACCCGCGTGCCGTTAGGCGCTGACGTCGTCCCGATGACCAGCTCCTCCCCTCCCTGGCCGCGGAAGCTGGCGAACGTCGGGCCCTCACGCTCGAGAAATGCGGCGTAGATGCCGATGTGGCGCGCGAAGAACTTCTTCGCGAGGATCAGCACTTCGGCCGCCGGCAGAGTGGTCGTGTGCTCCTGCAGCGTTGGGACTGTCGTCTTCATCGGTTGTGTTGTCGGCTAGCGTGCGCGCGGCATCGTGCCACGGGTTTCGACGTCGAGTGGCAGCTCGACTGTAAATGTAGACCCTTCGCCGGCGATCGAGGCGAGATCGATCTCACCGCCAAGGAGGCGTGCCATCCCGCGCGCCAGAGCAAGGCCGAGGCCGGACCCGCCATAGCGGCGAGTCATCGAACCGTCACCCTGCCGGAACTCGTCGAACACGATCCCCTGCGTCTCGACCGGGATGCCGATACCGGTATCCTGCACGACGTACACCACCCGCCCATTGCGCACGTCGACCGAGATGCGGACTTCTCCCTTATGCGTGAACTTGTACGCGTTCGCGAGCAGCGATGTGAGGATCTTCACGACCTTCTTCCGGTCGCTGCGCATCTCCGGCAGCAGCACCCCCGGCTCGCTCACCGTGAGCTCGACATTGGCGGGGCGGCCGACCGTCACCAGCACGGCTTCCGTGAGCGGATCGCGCGGGTCGAAGTGATCGACCGTCGGCGACGAATCACCCCGCTTGAGCTGCGTCAGGTCGAGGAGGTTGTCGATCAGCTCGAGCAGCCGCTCGCTGGCGCCCTTCACTTGCCGCAGCGTCGTCTGCTGCTCGCCAGTCACTGGACCGGCGAGGCCTTCTTCCATGATCGAGGTGTAGCCGATCACGGCGGTGAGTGGCGTGCGGAGCTCGTGGCTCACATTCGCGAGGAACTCGTCCTTCACGCGTCGTGCTTCCAGCGCCTGCAGGTACTGCCCTTCCAGCTCGGCGTTCGTATCGACGAGTGCCGCGTTCGCCCGACGCAGCTCTTCGATCAGCGCGGCTTTCTCCGCAGTCGCCGCCATCTGGTCGGCGACCAGGCGAAGCAGGCTGCGCGTCTCCCCGGTGAATCCGCCAGAACCGGTGAAGTAGAAGGTGACCGCACCGAGTGTCTTGGTCCCCGCCTGGAGGGGCAATGCCACGATCGCGCGAAAACCCATCTCGGTGGCGACTTCCTGCCAATCCTCGAGCGTCGGATCAGCGAAAACGTCGGGGACCTCGATCACCCGACGTTCGCTCGCTGCCTCGCCGCTCGGTCCAAACCCGAGACGGACCTTCATCTCCCCGAGGAATGGGCGCAGTCGCTCAGGCCAGTTGTACGCGGCGACGAGCGGCATCAGCTCCGACGCGCCATCGACGAGATACACGCTCGCGAAGTGTGCGCCGACGAGCGGGCTGACACGCTCCAGCGCGAACTGGTAAACATCCTGCGGCCGGTCGGCCGTGAGAAAGGCGTGCACGATTTCGCGCACTGCCATCAACTCCCGGACTGCCGAGTCCGACGCACCCTGTGCCGTGTTGGCCATCGCTCCGTTGACCGTGCGGATGCTGGTCATGGACCGAAATGTACAGGCGAAGCGGGCGGGAGGCCAGTAATTCCTTTGGCGGCTAGGGGTTAGATGACGAAAGGGGGTACAGGGACCGAGGGCCAGGGGCCAGCGGTCAGGCACCTCGTTGGAACCCTGGGAATCGCTCGCTCCGCGGCGTTTCTCCTGGCCCCCGGGCCCTGGCCCCCCTTTAGCGAGCGACCCGCGAGATCGCCCCGTAGATGATCTTCGTCCCAAACGCGAGCGATTCGAGCGGGATACGCTCGTCGTTGCCGTGCATGCGGTCCTCGTCGTTCTGATCCATCGGGAACGGGAGAATTCCGTAGGCCTGCATGCCGAGTTGGCGGAGACGTGCGCTGTCGGTGGCGCCGGTGCTCAGGTAGGGCACGACCGCCATCTTCCGATCGACGGCGCGCGTCGCGTCGGCGATCGCGGTGAACATCGGGGATTCGAAATCGGACGCCGGCGCATCCTCGCCGCGATCAACCACTCTGAACACGACCTTGGGATCGTTCACCAACCGGCGGAGGCGCCCGAGCGCACTGTCGAGCGAGGCGCCAGGAAGGGTGCGCAAGTTGATCGTCGCCTTCGCCTCGACCGGGATCACGTTCGAGCGGATGCCGCCATTGATGATCGTCGCTGAGATCCCGTTCCGAAGCACGGCGTCGAACACCGGAATGCTCGCGAGAATGCGCGCGCCGCGCTGTTGCCGCGCAGGAGCGCGGGACGCGACGTCGGCCATCGCCTGGCGCTGCGCGCGATCGGGCCAGACCTTCGACAGCTCGAGAAAGAATTGTCGCGTCGTCGGCCTGACATCGAGCGGCTCGCGATGCTCACCGATCCTTGCGAGCGCACGACCGAGGCGGAAGATCGCGTTGTCCCTGAGCGGGACTGACGCGTGCCCGCCCGCGCCCGAGGCAACGACCTCGACGACGTGCGACACTTTTTCCGTATTCTGGATCGCGAGATAGAGCGGCTTGCCCTGCACGATGCGCGTGCGCCCACCTTCGTTCAGCGCGAACTCCGCCTTGACGAGCTCGGGATGATTCTTGATCAACCACCCCATCCCCCAGTCGCCGCCCGCCTCCTCGTCCGAATTGGCGACGAAGATGACATCGCGCGAGAGCGACGCGCCGCGGTCGATGATGTTCCGCTTCAGCAGCAGCATCGTCTCGAGATTCGCTGAGAGCATTCCCTTGTCGTCGATCGCGCCGCGGCCGTAGAGGTAACCGTCCTTGATCAGTGCGGCGAACGGATCGACCGACCATTTATCGCGCTCGACTCCGACGACGTCCATGTGGGCCATCAGGATCACCGGCTGCTTCGACCCGTTTCCCTTCAGTCTGGCCACGAGTGCAGCTCGCCCCGGTGCCGGCTCGAAGAGTTGCGTCTCGATGCCCTCGGCCTTGAGCGTGCTGTCGAGATACCGCGCGACACCGATCTCGTTGCCCGGAGGATTGGAGGTGTTCATCCGGATCATCGCCTGGAGATGGGTGATCGTCTCCTGCTGGGCGGCCGTCCAGTCGGGCTCCTGCGCGCTCGACACGTTAGGCACGAGGACGGCGGTCATGACGGCGAACAGGGAAAATCGCATGATGGATGTGCACAAGGCGCTCGGGGTGTGAAATAGCGTCAGCTCTCGACGAGACCTTCGATCGCCCTGATCAGCGGATCGAAGCTCAGGTTTCGTCCAGCGACCCGGGTGGCGAGCTCGCTCGCGGTCTCGCGCTGTCCCTCGGAAAATAGCGCCTCGCGCATCCACGGACCCGCGTTGGGGTTTCGCCACCAGTCGTCGTTGAAGCGCTCGGTCAGCTCGCTGTTGAGGATCGCCTGGAGCTGCCACGCCTGGAGGTAGCGCCCCGCGTAGAAACGTGGATCGACGTCGGCGTACGCGTCGTCGGGGCTGTACCGAAATCCGGTCGCCTGGCTGAGGCGGTCCGCGTATCGGGATGGAATCTCCGACGCGGGCACCTCGCCACCATGCAGATCCAGCTCGTACAGAAGCTTCGCGCAGTAGCGCCGAATGAAGCGCAGCTCGGCGAGACCAGCGCGGCGGAGGAAGCGCGCGAGCTCCGCGCCGCGCAACCCGCTGTAGCGATTCAGCCAGGCCCTGTCCTGCATCCGATGATCAAACAGCATCGCGTAGCCCTCGGTCACCGAGTTATCGCCGAGCCAGCGGTGCTCGAAGGGCAGCGCGCTGCTCATGTTGGCGAAGTGGAGGGCATGTCCCGCTTCGTGGAGAAGCGTCATCCAGTCGGTCGCGCCGCCGTGCGGACGCAGCACGAGGTACACTTCATCCGGAATTCGCACCGGCGCGCAGAAGGCGCGACTACGCTTCCCGTCACGCTCGGTCGTATCGTAGACAATGTGGCCCCCTGCCTCGGGGTCCAGTCCCATCTCGCGCAGTTGCCGGCGAACCGCCGGCTCGAGATCGGACGGCGGGAATGCGCCATCGAATTCCGGCGCGCGCGCCAGCGCCAGTCCGTCGGAGCGTTGCGCGTCGTCGGGTGAGACGCCGAGCTCGCGTTTGAGCGCTGGAGCAAGCAGGTCGCGCGACATGTCCGCGGTGTCGCGAAGGAACGCCTCGGCCTGAACCGCGAGCGAGCGCAGTGGCAGCGCGCCAACCTCCTCGATCGCCGCGACGTAGGACGGTGCGACATCGAGCGCGGCGACTACATCGCGCTCGCGCTCGAAGCGTTCGCGCCGGATCGGCGCGAGCTCACGCGCGACCAGCGCGGCGCGCGCCTTGTCGAGCATGATCCGCTCCACCCGATCCGTCGAGTTCGCGATTTCGATTGCGGCGCGCTGGTACGGCATCCGGCGCCCATCCGGGAGCGCCATGACCGCGGAGGCTTCCCACGCGAGCTCACGTTCCTCGAGCGCCGCAGTCACTCGCGACGCCTGTGCCTCGAGCTGCCAATCGAAGAGCGCCCGGGCGGAACGCTGTTCCTCGGTTCCGGCGGCCGCGTCGCGATAGGCCTCACGCGCGGCCGCGAGCGATTCCTCACTCAGCGCGCCGGCGTGCTTCTCGTAGATCCCGCGGAGGTCGACGTCGCTCGTGTACCCGGCCCCGACCATCCACTGCGCGCGGGACAGCTCCTGCATGAACGGCTCGCCCAATCGGCGAAGCCGGGCAAGCGCGTCACTCACACGCCGAGCCGCTCGAGGAGGAACACCGGGAGCTTGTCCGCCGACACGCGCTCCTGCTTGAGTGTATCGCGATCGCGAACCGTGACCGTGCCATTGCCAGTCGACTCCGTGTCGACCGTTATGCAGAACGGTGTTCCCACTTCGTCCTGCCGACGATAGCGCTTGCCGATGCTTCCCGTCTCGTCATAGTCGACCGGGAATCTCGAGCGCAGCTCGTTCTCGATCCGGTGCGCCATCTCCGGCTGTCCATCCTTCTTCGTCAGCGGGAAGACCGCCGCCTTGATTGGCGCGATCGATGGATGCAGCCCGAGCACGACGCGCCCCTCGCTCTCACCCTCGACGGTTTCCTCGCGATATCCGTTCACGAGCACCGCCAGCGTCGTCCGGTCGCACCCGACCGACGTCTCGATCACGTAGGGAAGGAAACGATCGTTGTTCGGCTGGTCGAAGTACTCGAGCTTCTTCCCCGAGAACGTCTGGTGTTGTGTCAGGTCGAAGTCACCACGGTTGTGAACGCCCTCGATCTCCTGGAAGCCTAACGTTCCCCCGAAGTCGAACTGCACGTCGAAGGCGGCGCGGGCATAGTGCGCCAGCTCCTCCTTCGTGTGCTGGTGGAACTCGAGCCGGTCGGGCGCGAGGCCGAGTGCCTGATGCCACTTCATTCGCTCGCCCTTCCAGTACTCGAACCATTCCATGTCCGTGCCCGGCTTGACGAAGAACTGCATCTCCATCTGCTCGAACTCTCGCGTGCGGAAGATGAAGTTGCCGGGGGTGATCTCGTTGCGGAATGCCTTTCCGATCTGGGCGATGCCGAACGGCACCTTCTGCCGTGTGCTCTGCTGCACGTTGAGGAAATTGACGTAGATCCCCTGCGCCGTTTCCGGCCGCAGGTAGATCACCGACGCGCTCTCCTCGACGGGCCCCATGAACGTCCTGAACATCAGGTTGAACATCCGCGGCGCCGAGAGCGTCCCCCTGTTGCCGCACGCGGGACAGGTCACGTCGGGAGTACCGGGCGTGCCCTTGATCTTGGGGTCATCGGCGCGAAAGCGCTTCTTGCACTGCCGGCAGTCGACGAGCGGATCGGTGAACCCGGCGACGTGCCCGCTCGCCTCCCAGACGCGCGGGTGCATCAGGATCGCCGCATCGAGCCCCTCGATGTCGTCGCGCGCGCGGACCATCGCGTTCCACCACCGCTCCTTGATGTTCCGCTTGAGCTCGACGCCTAACGGCCCGTAGTCCCAGACTGATCCCGTGCCGCCATAGATCTCCGACGACTGGAAGATGTACCCCCGCCGCTTGGCGAGGGACACGAGCTTGTCCATGACATCGGGGTGATTCTTCGCGGCTGACATGCGGGGTGGGTTCGGGGGCGCGATTGGGGTGAATATAACTGCACTGCCATGATGCAAGCGGGCAGGATACCTGCCCTGCCATGAGGCGTGCCGCAGGGGCATGAGGGCACGCGGACACGAGGCAGGGTACCCGCCGCGAGGCACAACGGCGTCAGCGTCGGTCGTTTCTCATCTCTCGATCGCAGTCTCGATCATCTCTCGTCGCCGTGACATGGCGTCCACGATGAGCGATCCGTGTCCGCGGCCATTCTCGATGAATGTCTTGTTCGCGTCGTAGCCCGAGGCGATCACACCGGCAATGAAGACGCCGGCAACGAAGGTTTCCATCGTCGCGGGGTCATGCGCCGGGATTCCGGTAGTCGGGTCGAGCGGGACACCGAGCTGCTCGAGCAGGCCGGTCTCGGGCATGTAGCCGATCATCGTGTACACGCGTTCCGCCGCGATTCGCCGCTCGCCGAACGACCCGGTCACGACCACCGCGTGCGGCTCGATCGCGCTGACGCGGGCGTCCCACTGCGCGCCGATGCTGCCCTCGGCGACGCGCGCTGTGACATCGGGGAGCACCCACGGCTTGATATTCCGGTCGAAGCTCGGGCCGAAGTGCACCATCGTCACGCGCGCGCCAGCACGATAGAGCTCCATCGTCGCCTCGACCGCGGAGTTGCCGCCGCCAATCACCACGACGTCGCGGTCAAAATCGTCGTGCCCCTCGCGAAAGCGGTGCGTCACGTGAGGCAGCTCCTCGCCGGGCACCCCGAGCCGGTTCGGACGGCCGAAGTAGCCGGTGGCGATGACCACCGCGTTGGCGGTCGTCACCTGTTCCTCTCCGGCCTGCGTGCGCGAGTGAATCACGAAGCGGGCGCCGGTACCGCTCGATCGGGCAATCCGCTCGACGCGTTCAACCCGCTCGTACTGCCTGACGTCGAGCGCGAAATGCGTGACCAGTGCGCGGTAGTAGGCGAGCGCATCGCGGCGCGTCGGCTTGTCACTGGCGACCACGAACGGAACATCGCCAATCGACAGTCGCTCGGCCGTCGAGAAGAACGTCATGTACGTCGGATAACCCGAGATTCCGCTCACGACGCACGACCGGTCGAACAGCAGCGACGTCAGTCCGGCCTTCGCCGCGGCGATGCCGACGGCGAGGCCACATGGGCCAGCACCCACGACACCGATGTCGACCGCCGCGCGCATGCTGCTCAGACGTGCTCGTGCAGGCCGATGATCTGGTCGCGCCGCGTGCCGACGCTGACATACGAGATCGGCGTCTCACAGAGCTCCTCGATCCGGTCGAGGTACGCGCGGGCCGCCGCCGGCAGCGCGCCTAACGTGCGGGCGTCGTTCGTCGGCGTGTTCCAGCCGGGCATCCACTCGTAACGCGGGACCAGCTTCTCGAGCGCCGCGATGTCGCCCGGGAACTCGGTATGAAGCTCGCCGTCGACGTCGTACCCCGTGCAGATCGCCAGCTTGTCGAGCGTGTCGAGCACGTCCATCTTCGTCACCGCGAGCCCGGTCAGGCCGTTCACCCTCGCCGCGTACCGAACGACGACCGCATCGAACCAGCCACAGCGCCGCGGGCGACCCGTGGTCGCCCCGAATTCGTTGCCGAGCCGGCGAACCTCCTCGCCTAACGCTCCGAGCATCTCGGTCGGCAACGGGCCGTTTCCGACCCGGGTAGTGTACGCTTTCACGACGCCGAGGACGGCGTCGATCGACATCGGCGCAATCCCGGCGCCGACCGCCGCCCCGCCCGATGTCGTGTTGCTCGAGGTCACGAACGGATACGTCCCATGATCGACATCGAGCAGCGAGCCCTGGGCTCCCTCGAGGAGAACCGCGGCGTCCTGCTTCTGCGCGCGGTAGACCATGAGCCCGATGTCCTCCGACAAGCCGAGCAGCCGCGGGGCGAGCCGTGCGAGCAGGTCGAGCGTCTGCTCGACATCGACGCGCTTCTTGCTACCGGAGTGCGAGAGCCGGGCGTTGGCGTGCTCGACACCGCGCTCGACCAGCTGCCGGAGACGGTCGGGATGGCGCAGGTCGAGGACGCGCACACCGCGCCGTGCCGCCTTGTCCTCGTATGCGGGGCCGATCCCGCGACCGGTCGTGCCGATCTCCTTGCTCGCCGAGCTCTCGCCGTCGAGCAGCTTGTGATAGGGCAGGACGAGGTGTGCGCGGTCACTGACGTACAACCGCCCTTCGACATCGACGCCGTCCTCCACCAGCTCATCGATCTCGGTCGCGAGCGTGTCCGGATCGAGCACCACACCATTCCCGATTGCGCAGCGCACTCCCGGATGCAGGATGCCGCTTGGAATCTGGTGCAGCACGAAGCTCTTCTCGCCGATGTGGACGGTGTGTCCGGCATTGGCGCCGCCCTGATAGCGCACGACCCAATCGGCGCGCTCGGCCATGACGTCGACAAGCTTGCCCTTGCCCTCATCGCCCCATTGCGCCCCGACGACGACGACGGTGCGGTTCGCGCTATCGAACATTTTTCTCCGGAGCCGCACACCGCTGCAATGCCGTGTGGGGCCGATGTACGCGGTGACCGCGGGTGACGATGCTGAAAAAACGAAACGCCCCGGGTGACGGGGCGTTGTTGAAATGTACCGGAGACGAGAGTCATGTCAACCGTTGACCGACCCGGGGTGCGGCAAGGATCACGGGTTGAGCACCTTGTCGGCCAGCACGACGACACGGGTCGTAACGGCCTGGTTCGCGGCCGTTGCCGCGGGCGATCCCGGCGTCGGGGCGCCCGTGAGCACCGCAGCCAGGACTGAACCGGAAATGCGAACGCCAGGCTGCGGACCGTACGACGCGCCTGCGGGCGCGACCGCGCCCGGCACGTTAGGCGAGCTCGCATACGCCGCCGCAGCCGCTCCCGTCGGCGCAACAGCGAACTTGTAGAGGGTGGATGCACTCGCCGTGTCGACGGTCGCGTACTGGCTGTAGCTCTGGAACGCGACGTTCGCGAAGGTCGCGGCGTTCTTCGTCATCGGATCGGTGGTATCCGAACGCGCGACGTACACATCGGCCGCCCCCACCGACGCGTCGGCGTTGAAGATACGAATCTGGATCTTTCCCGCGGCCGGAGTCGGGAAGGTGAATGGATCGGCGACGACGTCCAGCCTGTCGTTGTTGCCGCGCGCCTGGCCAGTGTAGAAGATCGTGTAGCGTGCGTCTGCCGCCAGCGTGATTGTCGTGTCGATCAGCCGCTTCTGCGCCTCGACGGGGTTCGTCGAGTTGACGAACACGCGGACTGGACGCGTCCCCGGCGTGACGCGCTGGTAGCCCCCACTCGATCCGCGGAACTTGACCCCGAGGAGCGTGGGGAGATTCTCGACCTTGTCGGTGAAGCGGAAGTCGACGACCCCCGTGTCGATCGTGGTGTTCACAAAGCGAACCAGCGCCGCGGCAGGGATCGACGCCGGCTCGTTGATTCCGTCGTCGTTCTTGCAAGCGCTCAGCACGAGGGCAAATGGGGTGAGCGCCAGCAGTAGCTTGAATTTCATGGATACAGCTCCGAAGAGTTCGAGAAGTTCGAGACTGTTGTGGGACGGGGAAAAAACCGCTTGCGCCTGACTCACTGCGGCTGCGGTCCGCCACCGGTTGGTCTGGTGTCGGGGCTTGGGCCCGCCGTCCCCTTGATCACGATCAGGGTGGCCAACGCCGCTGCTCCGACGGCGACGCCCGCCGCTAGCCATGTTCGTGATTTTGAGAGGCGACGTTCCTCGATCCCACCCACATCGTTCTTCGAGACGTAGACCGATTCATTGGTCCACTTCGCGGTGCGACTGTCGATGTACGTCACCCCACTCACCTTGATGGTGTAGGCCGAGTCGACAACCTCGGAGAGACGCCCCCTGATCGTGCGCGCGCCCGGCCCGAGTCGATCAGAGAGTGCCACCCGGCCATGGTCGGTCAGCGTCAGCGAAATTTCACTGCCTGATGCCGGCTCACGATTCCAGACTGGTAGATAGCTGTAGCAACCGGTTGCCGTCGGGAGCAGCAGCGCGGCGGCAACCGCAGATCGCGCCTGCTGCGCCCGAGCGACCCGGCGCGGGTTGCCGCTACGCACTGCGTTCCCTGCAAGGTCCGGCATTTTGGGGTGTCAGAGGTTCTTCCCGCCCACCGTGCTGCCGAAACCGTAGGCGCTTTGGGCAGCCGCGCTCGCGTTACCTATGCCGCCAAGGTCGTAAATGGGTTTGACGCGAGCGTCGAGCTCCTGATACGGAACCGGCCACTCGAGAGGCGTGCCCTCCGGGAGATCGCCCCATCCCCGAGAGTCGAAGTACCACGCACCATATGTGGTGTAGGCCGTTTCGATTCGCTTCTCCCACTTCATCGCTTCGAAGATCGTGCCGCACGTGGTGCTCGTAAAGTTCGGCGCGGCCGGAACGCGCGGAACGCACGCGATTCCCCCGGGCACAGGCTGCGTCGCCGTCGTGACAACGCCACTCAGTGCCGGCAGACCGTTGGCGGTTCGTGTCTTGTCGATGAGCAGCGCCGCCGCCGCGATGTTGTCAGTGCGGATGTAGCCTTCCGCTGCCAGCATGTCGTTTGCGGCAAGCGTGAAAAACGGCAGCGGAGCTCCCCCGCTCGCCTTCGATTCGGCAAAGCTGCGGAAGCGATAATGATCGTAGAACGACGCTCGCCAGCCGACTGCCGCCTGGTCCTGCCCCGGGGGCCGGTTCCGGAAGTACTGCCCGGCGCGCGAAAGCACGGCATTTGTGCTGTCGCGGCCGATCTGTGCCGCGCGAGTCGCGCCCTGCGGAAAGCGGCGATCCGGTGTCTGGATCAGGAAAGGCGTGCGCGAGTCACGGTCCGTCGCGAGCCAGGTGTCATATGCTCCGCTCGTATCGGCCATGCCGACGATGTAGTACGGCATCTGGTGCCAGTTCGCATCGCGGAAGTGCAGGTCAGTCTGGAGCCAGTTGTAATCCCACCCCGACGACGGGTTCATCTGGATCACGAGATCCGACTTGATCCCGGTCGTCGCGTCAGCGATCACCTTCGCCCAGTCCACCGCGGTCCGCTCCGCCGGAGTGCGCGCGACCTCGGCGCGGATGAGCGCCTTGTAAGAGCGAATCACCTGAGCGAAGCGTGCAGCCGTGACTGTCGCGCCGCCCGGCCCGGTCAGCCAGTTGGCAGGTAGCGACGTCGTGCCGGCCATGTTCGCGTAGGCCAGCGCTGAATCCAATTCGGTCAGGGCGTACGCCGCCGCCGCCTTGTGATCCTCGAGCGGCTGCACTTCGATCGTCACGTCTTCAGGGCGCGGGACGCCTAACGAATCGTACGTCATCGCGAGATAGCCGATCGCGACACCGTGAACGAAGTGGGCGAAGGCTCGCAGCCGTTGCTCATCTCCCGCTGTGGAACCGAGCGTAAACCCGGGCGCCTTGGCGCGAACCAGTACGTCCGATTCGGCTCGCGCCGCGAAGGAAAGCACCTGGTACGTGTTGAAGTTCTCCGAGGCGTACGGGTTTCCACGCGAGTTGCCAATCGAGCCCCGCGCGATCGCGCTGCGCGGCCCCAGCCCGTTGTTCGCGAGCGCCGACGCATTCTCGAAGGACGAGGTGAGCATTCCGGTGCTGACGCGGTTGATGCTGCCGATGGTCGCGCTGATCACCTGCTGGAACTGGCTCGATCCGACCGACTCGACGTCGGAGGGACGGTTGAGAGTTCGCGTGCGGTCAGGGTTGTTGGAGTTGTCGATCGCGACGACGTCCTTGCACGAGGCAAGTCCGCCGACGACGAGTGCGGCCCCGATGAGATCTTTTAGTCGCATCATATATCCTGGCCCGCTGCGCCGCCCTGCCTAACGGCAGATCGGTGCAGCAGAGCGCATGAAAGGAATTAGAAGCCGGCGGTCACGACGAATGACACTGTGCGGAGCTGTGGGAACGTGAAGGCGTCGACCGCGTTGATCAGCCCCGATCCCGACGCGCTGTTCGTGACGCCCGCGCCGACCTCGGGGTCGAAGCCAGTGTAGCGCGTCCACGTCTTCAGGTTGCGGCCGATCACGCTGAGAGTGAAGTCGCCCGGACCGAAGTTTCCGACGTGATAGGACCCGGAGACTTCGCGCAGCTTTGCGTAGCTCGTGCTCTCGACGAACCGGCTATTCGGACCGAGGATGTCATAGAATCCGCCGATGCCAGCGCCGTTGTCAGCCGGCCCTACGCGGTAGTAGTAACCAAGCGGCTTCGCGCGCTGCACGCTCTTCCCGCTCTGGTCGACATCATGGGACAGGAAGTCGAGGTACGACCAGTGACGTCCCTGATTGTACGCGCTTCCGCCGAAGGCCCCGTCGACCAGGCCGTAGAGGGACAGCTTCCGCCACGTCACCGTATGCGACATGCCCAGCCGGTAATTTGGTAGCGCATGGCCGAGTGGCCGGATCGCGGGCGCGCAGACACGGCCGGTGGTGCAGTTGTCGCGAATGAGCATCGGCATTCCCCACGCGACCTGGGCATTCCACGGCGCGTTCGCGCCCGCGAGAATCGCGTTCCACAGGTTGTCGGTCACGCCCATTCCCGAGTTGTTCCCTGCACCGACCCAGACGATATATCCTTCGTCGTTCTTCTGGAACGCGCTGCCCTGCCCCCCGCACTGCGACTGGAAGTTCGCCGGCAGCTGGCTGCAGTTCGTGACGAACTCACGACCGTAGAACGTGCCGTAACGCTTTCCTTCCTCGATCCGGAAGAGAGTGCCTGTCCCCTGCAGGTCGGTGCCGATGAAGAACGGCACGACGTCGAGTTTGGTGACGACCGCGCGATTGCTCGAATAGTTGAATCGCGATGTCCAGCTCCAGTCTCCGCCGCCGGTGATCAGCGGCACCGTGAGCGCCGCCTCCCAGGTCTTGTTCTGGAGCGTGCCGGCGTTCCGCCATGCGGTCGGGAATCCGGTCACCACCGCGCGAGGCACCGGCAGGATCTGGTTACGCGTGTCCGACTTCGCGTAGGTGACCGTCAATCCATAGCGGTTGAACAGCTCGATGTCGGTACCGAGCTCCACTTCGGTCGCGACCTCCGGCTTGAGCTTCGGGTTGCCCTGCGTAACCGGCGACAGCGTTCCACCCGCGCCGATCGAGTACGTCTCGTACTGCGCGACATACGGCGGAACATTGCCCGCCGATCCTAGTGACGCGCGCAACGTGAACTGGCTCACTGGCGCCAGCGGCCACCACGGCTCGCGCGCCGCAAGCCATGCCGCGGAGCCTCGGCCATAGGTCTGGAACCGCTGGTCCTTTCCAAACCGCGAGTTCCCATCCTCGCGGACGAGGAGATCGACGGTGTACCGATCGAACATGTCGAGGAAGACGTTGCCGGACAGACTGACCTGACGCGTCTGCTGAATTCCCGAGGCGATCGCCTGGGTGTTCGTCGCGTTCGCGGCTGCGGTGACCCCGCCGACACGCAGCTGGTTGCCCTGCAGCGAGCGACCATCCACGTCGATCCCCTCGTATGACGCGCGTACGTTGAACCGGCTGTTGATGTTCTCGATCAGCTGCCGCTGCGCCGTGACCGACATGCTCGAGTTGATCGACTGCGTGTTCAGGACTCCATTGAAGATCGAGCCGTTGTTCGTCGCCGGCTGCGAGTTCGTCGTGCGGAAGTTCTTGTTGCGGAATTCTGTGAAGTTCAGGTTCAACCGGTCGATGCTGAAGTTACCTTCCGCGTCGAGCCATTCCAGCGGCGAGTATTTCAATGTCGCGCCGCCAAGGTAGCGATAGCGGATATCCGATCGTTCGACGTTCTCGAACGAGTAGAGCGGGTTCTCGTTCTGCACCCCCGCCGACCCGAGGTTCGGCCGGATGTACAGCCGGCCGAGGGCGTCGCGCTGCGTGATGTCGACGATCGCCGGGGTTCGCGTTAGGCGGAAGAAGCCGGTGCCACCCTCTTCCTGATTGCTTCCGTCCTGGTCGCTGCGCGCGTAGTAGCTGGTGGCCGACAGCCCCCACTGGTCATTGATGCGATGATCCAGGTTGAGGCGGCCGTTGAGGCGGTTGTAGCCCTTCAGCCCCTGAATCGCGCCGCCCTGCTGGGTGTAGCCGAGGCTCGAGCGGAACGAGGTCTGGCCGAAACGGCCCGCGACCGAGATGTCGTTGATCGAGATCGGCTTCGGGCTCACGAGCTGCTTGACCGCGTCGTAAGTCTTGCCGGGATAGTTTCCCGCGACGAAGGCCCGCCGGAGAATATCGCCGCTCGTCACCGCTCCCGGATCCACGGGGAACGACGGCGGACCAAGTGCGAAGTCTCCTGGCGTGCCGTTGATTCGCTTCTGCTCGGCGAGATAATTGATGGTCCGCGTGCAAGTCTGGTTCGAGCCGTACGTGTCGAGGACGCAGAAGCGCGTTCCGGTCTCGTCGAGCAGGAAGGGCATGTTGCGAGCGATGCCGAAGTTGCCCTCGATGTCGTTCACTCCATACTCGGCGCGCGCGGTGGTGCTGATCCCATCGCTGCCGCCTTTGCCCTTCTTCGTCGTGATCTGGATGACGCCCGCCGCGGCTCTCGATCCGTAAAGCGACGAAGCAGCCGCGCCCTTCACTACCTCGACGCTTGCGATGTCTGACGGGTTGATGTCCGCCAGGCTCGATCCGAGGATGATGCCGTCGACGATGTAGAGCGGCTCCTGACCGCGGCCATTGCCGTTGATCGACGTCGGGCCGCGGAGGATGACACTCGGTGCCGTGCCCGGACGGCCACTTGTCGCGGCGATGTTCGCGCCTGGCACCTTCCCCTGCAACTGACTGAGCGGATTCACTGCTTGCACCGGCATGTCAGCCGAGTCGACGCGCGCAACGGTGAACGGCACCTTCTGCCGTTCCGTCTCACCCGTTACCCCGGTCACGACGACCTCGGAGAGGCGCGTGGGATCGACGGTCAGGGTGAAGTCCTGACTCTGGGTCCCCGCAGCCAGCGTGATTGTCCGCGCTTGCGGCTGGTATCCGATGAAACGCGCGCGCAGCGTTACGGTCTGTCCGGAAACCCGGGCCGCGGGAATCAGCAGTGTATATCGACCCGCGTCATTGACGAAAACGCCCGCATTCAGCTCCGAGATGGCTACCGTTGCGCCGGCAAGCGCGCGTCCCCCTTCCGCCGTAACCTGCCCCGAGATCACCGCGGTGCCCTGTTGCGCATCCACTGTTGTCGCAGTGCCGAATACCGCGGCCCAGCCGACTGCGCACAGCCCGACCCACGTGTCCTTCTTCATTCCTTTCCCCCACGCTGGTGTGGTGATGAAACCGCGTACGCGCTCGAGCCGAAGTGGCAAGTAGCGCCTAACGTTCGTGCGATCAGGCCGACGACGGGTCGTTCATCCGTTGCTCCTCCGTTCTGCTGATAGAGAAAAGCGGGGGCGCGCATCACGCCGCCAGGGTCAAATGCGTGGCAGCGAAACCGGGACGCGGCTTCGCGGTAGATACCGTGGCAGTCAACGAACGAGTGCTCGCTGACGGAGTCGTAAGGAGAGGGCGCGGATTGCGGAGTGCAGGCTCGGTTCCGGACCGCGGTGGCAGGGCCAGCGGGCTAGCGCCAAGCGGTCACGGCTCCTTTCGCGAGAATAGAAAGCCCGTTCCAGTTTGTCAAGAACAGGTAAGGAACTGGTAAAGTGATGGCTCCGCTATCGTCGCGTACCTGGTGGCGCGAAACGGAACTGCATCTGGACGATCTGGCGGATCGGGTGACCGATGCGGTGACCCGGGACGAACACAGTTGCTTGAACCGCCTCGTACACAGCGTGCGAGAAGAGCGGGTTCGGCGACGAGACGACGTTGAAAGTCTCCGATTCCATGGCGCCCATGCTGTCGACGACGAACTCGGCGATGACCGAGCCACCAATACGCTCGGCGAAGAGGGCGGGTGGGTAGACGACGGCAATGGCCGCCGAGTCGGCGGGCCGGGCGCCAATGTCGACCTCGGCCACCGTATAAACCTCGCCGCTGGCGTGCAGCTGCTCGAGCTGGTCGGCTGCTGCCACGAAGGGAACGCGCCGGGCATCAGTGTCGCGGTCTCGCGACCAGAGCAGCACGGTGCCGCAACGTGACCCACTCCCCGCGCCCTGGTACCGCCCGGGAGCGCCCGAAGCGGTCAGGTAGATCTCGATGCCCTCGAGCGAGGAGGGTGCGAACGTATTGAGGTCGACTTCACCAGCTGCCATCGACGTACCGTCGATCCAGACGAGCGGCGCGCAGTTCCGCCCGCGAAGCCCGACACGAGTACCTCGAAGTATCTCGACCCCTGGAAACCGACGCAGCACGTCAGTCAGCTGTCGCGGATTGCCCCGCTCCAGTTCATCGCGCGTGATGAAAGTGCCGCCCAGACCGGAGGCAAGGCGCTCATGGTAACCTGCGAGGCGTCCCGAGTACCTTCGCCGCTCGCCACGCACCGCCACTGCCGCAAGCCTCGTCGCAGTTAGGCGAAGGTGAAAAGCGATGCCCGCGTCCCGGGCCTCGCGCATCGCAACGCGCAGTGTTTCCGGCCTGAAGCCAAGGCGTCGCGCCTCAAGCAGCGACTCTCCCGGGGGCAGCCCGACGAGCCGAAACTCCCCGCGTTCATCGGTGCGGCTCTTCAGGACCGTGCCTAACGCCCTGACTTCGGCGCCGGCGATGGGCAGCCCGCTCGAGTCGGCGACGGCTCCGGCAATGACCCCACCGGCCGCCTGCCCAGCCGCGAGGACCGGCAAGGTCAGGGAGAGAATGGCCGAGGCAAGCAGGCGAGTCACAATGCTACCATCGCACCATCACCGCCGCAGCGCCATACCAGAGCGGCTCCGCGAGTGGCCGATTGGGGCTACGCGATCGCGGCCCCGATGACCCAGGCGGCCATCACGAAACCGATGCCGACCTTCATCGC
>JANMAM010000222.1:0-23504 GCA_031359795.1 Gemmatimonadaceae bacterium | reverse complement strand
CCGTTGGGTCGGGAAGGGGAGCGCGCGTTGGTCCACCCTCGCGATCGACCGGCAGCACTTCACGCACCTGATCGGCGGTGACGATCTGACCCGAGTGAAGGATCGCCAGTCGTTCGACGATGTTCGCCAACTCACGCACGTTTCCCGGCCACCGGTGCCGCGACAGCACCTGCATCGCGTCATCGGTCCACGTCGGAAGCGCCCGACCGGTCCGCGCACGATGCAACGCGGAGAACTGTCGAACGAGCGCCGGAATGTCACCGGGTCGGTCACGCAGCGGCGGAAGCACGATCGGGATCACGTTCAGGCGGAAATACAGATCCTCACGAAACGTTCCGTCAATGACGCAGCGTGAAAGGTCCTTGTTCGTCGCCGCGATGATGCGGACATCGACGCGGATCGGCTTTGCGCCGCCGACGCGCTCGATCTCCCGCGCTTCGATGGCTCGGAGCAGCTTGGCCTGCGCTTCCGGTCCGAGATCTCCTACCTCGTCGAGAAAGAGCGTACCGGTATGCGCCAGCTCGAACCGGCCGATCCGGCGTTCCGTCGCGCCAGTGAACGAGCCCTTCTCATGCCCGAACATCTCGCTTTCGACGAGGTCGCGCGGAATCGCGGCGCAATTCACTCGCACGAACGGACGATTGTTGCGCGCGCTGCCGAAGTGGATCGCCGACGCGACGAGTTCCTTTCCCGTTCCCGACTCGCCGGTCACGAGCACGCGCGCATCCGTCGGTGCGACACGCGCGATCATCTCCCGCAGCGCCTTCATCGACGGGTCTTCGCCGATCATCTCCGTCGCGAGCCCGAGATCGGCGCGCAGCGCCCGTGCTTCCTGACGCGCGCGCCGCAATTCGAGCGCGGCCGCCAGCGCGAGCAGCACGCCTTCCGGGGTCAGCGGCTTTTCGAGAAAGTTGGCGGCGCCAAGCTTCGTCGCCTTTACTGCGTCGGCGAGTCCGGCGCGCCCGCTCATCATCACGACTGGAACGTCAGGCGAGCGCTCGCGCAACCGGGCCAGCGTCGCCAACCCGTCGAACTCACCGGGCATCATCAGGTCGAGCAGCACTACGTCGGGCTCGGCCTCGCGCGCGCGGGCGATTCCCTCCGCGCCCTCCGCCGCCTCGCGCACGTCGTACCCCTCGCTGCCGAGC
This sequence comes from Gemmatimonadaceae bacterium, assembly GCA_031359795.1. Lineage (GTDB taxonomy): Bacteria > Gemmatimonadota > Gemmatimonadetes > Gemmatimonadales > Gemmatimonadaceae > JABFXC01. The sequence continues at coordinate 22,356 of JANMAM010000222.1, read as the reverse complement.
AATGCGCCGACCATCCGTCGGATGTTCGGCTCGTCGTCGATGATGAGGACTGACGCCACGCGCTATCGGCTGCGCTCTGTGATCGACCGCGGCCCGTCAGCCGGCGACCGCTCGGCGAGCAGCTTCGTCGTGAAGCGTTGCCCCTCCGAGATGCGCTCGACCTCGACCGCGATTGCTTCGACGGCGTGCTCGATTCGATCGAGCCGCGCGTCGGTCGCCGGCGCCACCTGCGCAACTGCCGGCTTTCCCTCGATCCGCTTCGCCAGTGCGCGGGCGATCGGATACATCACTGCACCAACGATCGTGAGGCTTCCCAGGATGCCGATGATCTCCCCTGGATCGGTGTACATCATATGTCGCCTCCCCCTCCCCCGCCCCCTCCCCCGCCCCCACTCCCGACCCGCGCACCAGGAGCGCGTTCGGAGAGCAGCTTCGTCGTGAAGCGCTGCCCCTCAGCGATCCGCTCGACCTCCACCGACATCGCGTCGATCGCGTGCTCGATACGCTCGAGCCGGGCCGTCGTGTCCGACGGCGCGAGTGGCGCCGCCCGCTGTGCATCGATCCGCTTGTTCAGCAGCCGGATCATCGGGAATCCAAGCGCGAGTACCACGATCATCAGCATCCCGCCAAGCGGGACCAGAATTTCCGGACCGTTCATCCTCTCTCTCCTGCGGTGTTCCGACCGCTATTAATTCCACTCTGCTACTAATCTAGTCAGCGCGTCGGCGCCCCGGTCTCCGTCGCCGGGAGCAGGAAACGAATCTCCGTGCCCGCGCCCGGTGCGCTCGACGCCTCGACCTGTCCCCCGTGCGCGTCGATCGTCTGCCGCGCGATTGCCAGACCAAGCCCGGTCCCACCCTGCTTGTACGTGACGTACGGGTCCCAGATCCGCGCGAGGCGCTCGGCCGGCATTCCGCAGCCGTTGTCCTTCACTGCGACGACCACCCTCGCCTCGTTGCCGTTCCCCTCTTCACGGCGCACCCGCACTTCGATCGCGCCGCCCCGCGCGCATGCTTCCACCGCATTGATCAGTACATTTGACAGCGCCCGCGCGAGCGCGTCGTGATGTCCGTCGACCATCGGCACTCCCTCTGCGACGTCGACCGTCAGCGTGACGTTGTGCGGAACCGTTGCTCGCGCCGTGTACCGCGCCAGCTCCCCCACGTCCACCGCTGCCCTCGGTCCCTCCGGCAGACGACCGAACAGCGCGAAGCTCTTCGCCATCTCCTCGAGCCGACGCGACTCGACGGCGAGCACCTCGACGGTCTCAGCCAACTCGGGCCCGACATCCCGTCTCAGGCGTTCGACCGCGAAGCGGATTGGAGTCAACGGATTTTTCAGTTCGTGAGCGATCTGTCGCGCCGTCTCACGAAACGCTTCCGCGCGTTCCGCCTCGATTGCCGTTCGTCGTCCGAGCTCCAGCTCCTGTGACATTTCCCGCATTCGCTCGCGGAGCACCTCGAATTCTGGTGCGCCGCGCCGTGCCGCCGCCTCCGGTAGCGGCTCACCGCGTCCAATCCGCTCCGTCCATTCAACCAGCTCCGCCAGCGGTCGTCCCAGCTGCCGGCTCAGGTGTCCGGCAACGCGCGACGCCAGGAACACGAGAATTCCGACTACCGTCAGCGACACGACCACAACCACCGGCAGCGCGCGCTGCCCAACGTACCGGAAGCGAAGTGCCTGTTCGAGGGACGCCTGCAGCTCCTGCTCGTGGGCGTCCATCGATGACTGTTGTCGTGAGGTGAGCGGGGCTGCACGTGCTGCCGCGATCGCCCGCTCCCCTGTGGCTGCCACGCGATCCCACGCTGGGCTGGCGCTGAAAAAGGGAATTGCTTTCCCCATTGCCCCCGCCCACAGCAACGTCAGAACGACCGTCGGAACCACCGCGAACCCGAAAAGGATCGCCGACAGTCGTGCGCGGAAGCCCAGTGCTCTCGCTTGTGGATCGCCCGGAGTGTCGCTTTCGCTCGCCCCGTCCTCGACGAATGACCCCACCAGGTGTCCTCTGTACGGCTGGTCCATGTGGCGGTTTCGCGATCGAGATGCACCGGTCCGCCGCCTGCGTCCAAGATAGGCGTCAGCTCTCCATCCCGCACGCCCGCCTCTACTTACGCCGATGAAGCACCACACCGACTACCTGACCTTCACGACCCGCGCCCGGCAGGAGATCATCGACATCACCGACGACGTCGAGCGATGCCGCGCCGCAGCCAACATCACCGAGGGCATGGTCCTCGTCTCTGCCATGCACATTTCGGCCTCGGTCTTCGTGAACGATCATGAGCCCAACCTCTGGGGCGACATCCTCAAATGGCTCGAGGAACGCATCGCCCCGTGGGACGCCGCTCACTACCGCCACAACTCAGGAACGGGTGAGGACAACGCCGCCGCGCACCTCCGCTCACTCGCGATCGGCCACGAAGTGATCGTCCCCGTGACCGCCGGCGAACTGGATCTCGGCCCCTGGCAGCGCATCTTCTACGGCGAATGGGACGGCCAACGCCCCAAGCGCGTGATCCTGAAGGCCATGGGCGACTGAACTGCAGCCATTAGCCATTAGCTGCACAACGCCTTTCCGTCCGCCGTCGCTCAGCGCTAACGGCTAATGGCTAAAGGCTTTGGACATCATTGCGCCTCGCGAATTGTGAATAGGCGCGCTACATTTCAAGGCTAACCTGTCTTCCCATGGAGGTCGATGTCGAACGTCTGGACCCTGGACCACGTCTTCGCGACGCGTGCGGATGCGCACCCGGATCGAACGCTGCTGGTTGCTGGTGGTCGGACACTGACCTACGGACAGGTGCAGGCACGCGCGACGGCTCTCGCCGCCGCGCTCGCCGAGTTGGGCGTCGGCACGGGCGATCGCGTCGCGATCAATCTGCCGAACTGGCCGGAGTGGATCGTCACCCTTCTCGCCGCATCGCGGCTCGGCGCGACGATCGTTCCCGTGAATCCGCAGCTCAGCTATCACGAAATGAAGTACCAGCTCCGCCACGCCGAAGTCTCGATCGCGGTCACGGCCGAGCGCTTTCGCGATACGGACTATCTCCAGCTCTTCGAAGATCTGATCTCCGAGCTTCCCGACCTGCAGTACGTCATAACGGTCGGTAAGGAAGAGCTCTGGTACGACGATCGAATCTTCCAGTTCGAGGACCTCGTTTCCAGTGGCGAGGGACGTCCGGTGCCGATCGCGCTCGATCTTCGCGACGACACCACCCTGGCGATGATCTACACGTCAGGCACGATGGGAAAGCCGAAGGGCGTTTGCCTCTCGCATCGCAGCATCATCGAATCCGCGGTGCGCAGTTTCGAGGCGATCGAGATCGAGCCCGCCGATCGCGTGCTCGTTGCGGTGCCGTTCTTCGCCGTCTTCGGCTTCAGCGTCGCGGTCGGCACCATCGCCGCTGGCGCTACGCTCGTGCTCCAGGAAATCTTCAACGCGGCTGAAGCGATCGAGCTCATCGCCCGCGAGAAGATCTCCCTGCTCCATGGCGTCCCGACCATGTACCACCTGTTGATGCGCGAACCCACATTCGATCCCTCACGATTTCGCCACCTGCGCTCCGGAGTCATCGGGGGCAATTCTGTTTCGGCAGACGTCGTGCGGCGGATCAGGAAGTGGTGCGACGTTCAGGTCGCGTACGGCCTCACCGAGACGGGGCCGACCGTCGCCATCACACGCTTTACCGACTCCGAAGAGAAGCGCTCGTCCACGGTCGGACGGCCGCTCCCTGGCGTCGAGATCCGTGCGGTCGACTTCCGCACTGGTGCGCTGCACGGTCCCGAAGCGGTCGGTGAGATCGCGGTGCGGGGCTACAACGTCATGCAGGGCTATGCCCGCATGCCCGGCGAGACCGCCCGGTCTTTCACGCCGGAAGGGTTTTTCCTCACGGGTGATCTCGGAATCATCGACGATGAGGGATACCTGCGCGTCGTGGGACGCAGCAAGGACACGATCATTCGCGGCGGATACCAGATCTTTCCGCGCGAGGTCGAGGATCAGCTGCGTGCACATCCCGCGGTCGACGACGTCACCGTGATCGGCATCCCGCACGAAGTGCTCGGGGAGCTGGTCTGCGCCTGCATCGTCACCGTCGAGGGAGCCGTCATCACGGGGCCCGAGCTCAAGGAGTTCGCCCGCGACACGATGGCCGACTACAAGGTCCCTGACCTGGTTCGCTTCTTCGACGCCTTCCCGATGACCGGGACCGGGAAGGTAAAACGCCGCGAGCTCGTCGGGCTGGTTGCCCTCGATGCCGCGGACCTCAGACTTGAGACATCCCAATGAATTCGCGTCACCCGTCCCGACCGTCGGCCGCAAAACGGCCTTCGGTTGCTCCGATGCACCGCGGCCCACAGGCCCATGCAACACCCCAGTCGCAGACGCTCATCCCGTCGTACGGCGGCTACGCCCCACAGTTCCACGCGCCTAACGCTGCGCTCCTCATCGACTTCGACAACGTCACGATGGGGATTCGCTCCGATCTCGGCAACGAGCTTCGCAACCTCCTCAGCAGCGACATCATCAAGGGCAAGGTCGCCGTCCAGCGCGCCTACGCCGACTGGCGTCGCTACCCGCAGTACATCGTTCCGCTCACCGAGTCGTCGATCGACATGATCTTCGCGCCGGCCTACGGGTCGTCGAAGAAGAATGCCACCGACATCCGGCTCGCCGTCGACGCGATGGAGCTCGTCTTCACCCGCCCCGAGATCGGAACCTACATCCTGCTCTCCGGTGACTCCGACTTCTCGAGCCTTGTCCTCAAGCTCAAGGAGTACGGGAAGTACGTGATCGGCGTCGGCATTCGCGAGTCCTCGAGCGACCTGCTCGTCATGAACTGCGACGAGTACTACAGCTACAACGCACTCGCTGGTCTGGTGAAGACCAACGAAGAGGAAGCCGTCTCCAAGGATCCGTGGGAGCTCGTCACCGAGGCCATCGGCCGCATGCAGCGCAACGGCGACGTCATGCGCTCCGATCGCCTCAAGCAGGTCATGCAGGAAATCGACGCGAACTTCGACGAGTCCGACCTCGGCTTCTCGAAGTTCTCGAAGTTCACGATGGAAGCGGCCCAGAAAGGACTGCTCGTCGTGTCGCGCCTCGAAAACGGGCAGCTCGAAGTTGCGCCGGCGGTCGGCCGTGCGCCCGCCGCATTGCCGGCCCCTGCCACCGGTGGACGCGGAGCCGGGCGTGGACATTCACGCGCCGCCGCCGCTCCCGCCGCGCCCCCGCTCGGTGATGGGGTGGTGCCCGCTGCCGTCGCGGCCGAGGGCGAGGAAGATCGTCCTGGCCGTCCGCGCCGCGGTCGTCGCGGCCGCGGTGGACGTGGTCGCGAGGGACGCGAGGAGCGCCCCGTCGGCGAAGTTGCCGCGCTGGTGGATCGCGAGGCTGCCGAGATCACACCGGTCGATTTCGCGTCGCCCGACCGTGACGGCGATCTGCCCGAGGCCGCACCAGCCGAGGCGCAACCGCGCGGCGATCGTCCCCGTGGCGATCGTCCGCGTGGCGACCGCCCCCGCGCTGATCGGCCACCGCGCGAGGCGGCCGTGCAGCGCGTCGTCGTTGCCGACGCGATTGGCGAGAGCGGCGAGCGCCTAACGCGCGACGAGGCATTCCAGCTCGTCCGCCAGGCTGTCATCTCGCTCACTCGCGACGAGGACGACGCGGTCCGCGCGAGCGATGTCCGCGTCCGCGCCCGCGAGATCCTCGCTCGCGACAGCGAAAGCCTCGGCGATCGCATGTTCACCCGCATCCTCCGCGACGCGCACGATGCCGACATGATCGACCTCCGGCGTCGCGGCGACGACTTCGAGGTCGCCCGAGCCGTCGCCGCGCCCTCGGTCCGCGAGCAGCTCGTGCGCGCCGAGTCGGCGGCCGCGCCGGCGAACACCGGCAGCGCACTCTCCACCGCCGCGGCTGCACGACGCGGCATGGGCCCGCGCAGCGCACCGGGCCGCGGCGGACGCGGACGCCCCGCACTCGCCGGACCACCGCCCGATCTCTTTGCGGTCGGCGTGATCGACGAGCCGTCGCCGATGATCGCCGTGGCGCCAGCCGAGGCCGTCACCGACGTCGAACAGGTTGCCGAGGTCGAGGAGACGGTTGCTCCGCGACGCGGTCGCGCGCCAGCCAAGCGCGCACGGAAGGCGGCTGCACCTGCCGCCGAATCCGGAGCCAGTGAGCGGGCTGCCCCGGCGGCGAAGAAGGCCGCGCGAAGCAACGGTCGCAAGACCGCCGCCAAGCGCACCGCCAAGCCAAAGACTGACGAGTGAGCCGGAGCGCCGCGCCTCACGCGCGGCGCTCCGCCCGCCGGACGCCGCTCGGCACTCCGCTCCCTCGCGCATTCTACGATCGAGACACTTCGGTCGTCGCGCGCGAGCTGCTGGGTGCGTCGCTCGAGTGCCGTTCGCCGGATGGCGTGGCGAGCGCGCGGATCGTCGAGACCGAGGCATATGTCGGTCCCGACGATCCCGCCTGTCACGCGGTGGCAGGCCTGACGACGCGGACGAAGCATCTCTTCGGACCGCCGGGCCTTGCCTACGTGTATCTGATCTACGGGATGTACTGGTGCTTCAACGCGGTCACCCGCGAGGAAGGACACGGCAGCGCGGTCCTCGTTCGCGCCGTCTCCCCGCTCGAAGGCGAAGCGCTCATGAAGCTGCGGCGTCCCAATGCGCGCACACCACACGACCTGACCAACGGTCCGGGAAAGCTCTGCCTCGCCCTCGGGATCAGTGGCGGGCATAGCGGAGCGTGGCTCGATGAGCCCCCACTCCGAATCCTCGCCGGTAACCCGGTCCCGGATTCCGACGTGGTCGTCACCCCGCGCATCGGCATCACCAAGGCCACCGAGTGGCCCCTTCGCTACTTCATCGCCGCCGACCCCTTCGTCTCCAGGACGCCATCTGCCTTTCCACGAACAACATGGCCCCCAACGCTCCGCGACGCGTCACGAGACCGGGCGTAGCGAGGGGGGCGCTACGCGAAGCAGCGAGAGGCGGGGTGGCGAAGGCGATGCTGCACGAAGCAGCGAGAGGCGGGGTGGCAAAACAACTCGTTAGGCGGTGAACGAAGCTGACCGGCGGAACCACAGCGGCGACGCTGGTTGCCGCGTGGCAGGGCGGTTTCCAAACATCGGAATTTTCGCCAACCCGCCTCTCGCTGCTTCGAGCAGCGCGCACCGTGCCGAACAAAGTAAACGACGGGGCACGCCCGGCTCGATGGCCGTCCGCGTACCCCGCCGTTGCCCTACGCCTCCTGCGCCGCCATCCGGCGGCCGCGCACTACCGCCCGATCTTCTCGATCGACGATCCGATGTTGTAGCGGATTCCCGCCTCGAGGAAGTACGTCTCGTTGTTGTTCAGCAGGAAGTCCGCCTGCGCCGGCATGTAGCTGCCCTGGCCGAACACCGAGAAGCGAAGCAGCTGCAGCTGTGCGCCCAGCATCACGATTGGCGCCGCGCGCGTCTTCTGCTCATCGATCAGCTGCGCCGTCGACGCGCCGATCGCGGTTCGCGGCTTCACCGTCTGAATGAAGTTGAAGGCGAACCCGAGACCCGCGTAGGGGCGAATCCAGCCGTATGCTTTCGGGAAGATCATCGCCGCCGCGGTGAGGCGCCGATTGTCCTTGATGTCCAGCAGGTAACTGCCGGTTTCGTCGGTCAGGCGCGTCGTCGCATCGAAGTACGCCTGGTCCAGCGAGAGATAAAGACCACCGCGACTGCGGGTGATCAGCGTCTCACCGCCAAGAAACGGCGCCTGGCCATGCGAGGTTGTCGTTGTCCAGTAGGTCATGTTCCCGGCTTTCGCGCCGAAGAACCACGAGTCCTTGAACAGGCGCCCTTCCTGCGCTGCGCCAACGCGCGGCGCGAGGGCGAGTAGGACGAGCCCGGGAATCAGGCGACGGATCGAGCGCATAACGGAGTGCCTCACGATTGGGTTCAGGCCGACACCCCCGCTGATGACACGCGCCACCCGCCGGGGAATTTCAGCGTCGCATCGTCGAGGCTCCCTCGCCGAGCAGCGCGTTGAACAACATCTTGAACGTTCCATAAGACTGGCCGCGATACTGCACGCGGAAGCCGAACATCACGACTCGGCCCTTGCCCACAGGCACATCGACCGCCGCGGCCTTGCCCGCGATCGCGCTGCCGCCTTGCAGGTATCCACTCAATAGGATGTCCGAGTCCCGTTCCGGGTAACGCGCGATCACTCGCGCGGTTGATCCGGTCGGCACGTCGAACGTCACCGAGTTCGTGAAGTACACCGCCGCCGTGTCGCTCATCCCGCGCGCCACGTGCTGCGTTCCATCAACCAGCACCCGCAAAATCGATCCCGGCGCGTACAGCGACAGCGGTGCGCCCGGCGCGTCGTCTTCGTCGTCCTGCTGCTGCGGCACCGTGATCCGCCGCACTCCGACGCCCATTGCCGACGTCGCGAGCTCGCTCGCCCGGTCGAGCAGAATCAGCGTCCCGCCTTCCCGGGTGAACAGCTTCAGCTCCGCGACACCGTTGTCGCCGAGACCGCCCGCGTACTGCGGCGGTACCCGCGATGCTGACATGCCGTCGTGGATGTCACGGAAGCTCATGTCAGGGACGAGGATGACGTCATACAGGTCACGCAGCTTGCCATGCCGTACCATCGAGTCGGTGAGCGCGACGAAGGGGATGTGCTCCGACTCGAGGACGAATCGTGTCCAGCCCTCGTCCATGTTCCCCGTCCACGGCTTGTACAGCGCAATGCGCGGCATCCGGTTGATGCGCGCGCCTGACGGGATCGTTCCCACGCGCGTCAGAGCGCATCCCGCGACTGCAGCCGACGTCGGAATCTCGGCGAAGAAGCGCGCGTTCCTGCCCGTGCCCGCGATGTATACCGGGCGCTTTGCCCTGAGTGCGTCAGACACGAGCCGGTAGCTCCGCGTGTCCGATGCATCGAGCGCCGCGTAGCGACCCCTGCCCGGCGGAACGCATGCGCTCGCCGGGAACCCGGGAACCATCGCAGTGATCGGCGTCAGCGTCGATCGGAGCGCAGTGTCGACACGAGCGACCGAGACCCCCATCTGGAGGGGCAGCGTCCACCCGGCGACGTCGTACGGTTTTTCAACCGGACCGCCAGGATACCGCTCCATCCTGGGAAAGCGCTGCACCTCGAACAGGTCCATCACGTGCGCGCGGTAGGGCTGCGCCAGCGGGATGAAGATGTCAGCGCTTCCGTCAAGCGTTCCCATCTCGACGCCACCGTCGCGCAGTGCTTGGAGTAAACGGCGAGACGCTGCAGGATCACGGCCCGCGCTGACCCGGTACGCGTACGGTGCACCCCCCGCCCCGGCGGCAACCGCCTTACGGCCGAGGGAGACGTAGTTCCTCACGTACTCGGCTCGCTGGTCGGACGCGAGCTTGACGAGAGCCTCGGCCGCGATCAGCTCATAGTCCATGATATCGCGCAGCCGCCAAGTGCCGCCCGGCCATGGATTGGGAAAGTTCACGCGGCGCTCGTAGCGCGCGAGTCCGCGCGCGTGGCCCTCGAGATCACCTGGCGTGAGCGTGATCGGTGTCGCGATCTTCGCGCTCGCGGCCTCTGTAAGCAGCCCGATCATGTTGTGTCGCGTCGGCGCCGACCGCGCGCCGCCGTGCCACCATAGATCGTACGTCACCGCGTCACCAACGCCCGACTTTCCCCGTGACTCCAGCGCCCACGACATGCTCGCGCCGATCTGGTTGATCCCTCGAACGATCAATGGGTCGACGAAGGGATCGATCGGATCGACATGAGGCGGGACCGTGAGGCGCATCCCGTTCGATCCCTGCTGGTGCACATCGTAGAAGATCTCGGGGAACCACGACTGGTAAAGCATCCGCGACACCAGCCGGGTTTCCTGTTGTGTGATCATGTACCAGTCGCGGTTGTTGTCGTGACCCACGTAGTGGTGGTACAGCCACGGAAGCGGACCGCCCTCCCATTTCGTCCCGACGCCGCCTCGATACCACTCGGTCACGAGCTGCTGACCGTCAGGGTTCATCGACGGGACCAGCAGCACGACGACGTCGCGCAGGTAGCGCTGCAGCGTGTCGTTCGTCGCGAGGCGATACGCCAGCTCCATCGACATCTGCGAGGATGCGATCTCGGTTGCGTGGATGTTGCACGAGATCACGATCACGGTCGGCTGGCTCGCGATCGCCCGGGCTTCAGTGGTCGCGTCGAGCTTCCGCGGATCCGCGAGCAGCGCCTGGACCGCCCGGATTTCGCCCAGCCGCGCGATGTTCGCCGGTGTCGAGATGACCGCGACGATGAACGGTCGCTTCTCGGTCGACAGCCCGAGCGTGTCGATCCGCACCGCCGATGAGGCTGACGCGAGCGCCGCGAAATAGCCGGTAATCTGCGGCCAGTCGGCCAGTATCCGGTCCGCGCCCACGCTGACCTTCGTGACTGATGACGGCGTCGGGATGTCTGTCTGACCCGGGAGCGGTGCGGCAGTCGTGGCCAGCGCCGCGGCGATGGCGAGTGGAATGCGGTTCATCATGTTGACGCGGGCGATGGCTCCGAGCGAATCATTCGGCGCCGAAGTATTTTGTAGCCGTTGCGCGCGCCAGGCCGGCGCGGCGGGAGGAGAACCATGAACACAGACCCGGCGCCGCACGCCGAGCAATTCAGCACCGCCGTCCGCGGCACCATCTTCGGAAACCGCGGGGAGGTCGCCCGCCGCCTTCACGCGGGCGACAGCCTCCTCCTGATCCCCGATCCCCCCGGTGTCGATGAGCCCTCAGTCTGGGTCCACGCCCGCGGCGGTGACGTCGTCGGTCATCTCGCCCCCGACGTCAATCTCTGGCTCGTCCCCTGGCTCCTCGCCGGCGGCCGCTGTCACGCCACCGTAGCGAAGGTAAACTCGGAAACGATCGAGAGCTGGAAACGAATCATCATCGACGTGCGCCTCCTCGACGTTCAACACGGTGATGAGAGCTGAGAGCCGGATGAACCGTTGTCCGCCTAACGTAGCACCCCGACTTTTCGACCGACCTTCACGAACGCTCGTACCGCCAGTTCCAGGTCCTCTCTCGTGTGTGCCGCACTCACCTGGCACCTCACGCGCGCCTGACCCTGGGGTACCACCGGAAAGCCGAACCCGGTCACGAACACTCCTTCATCGAGCATCAGGTCACTCATTCGGATCGCGTCCGCCGTCTCACCCACGATGATCGGCACGATTGGCGTCTCCCCGGGCAGCGGCTTGAACCCTGCCTCCGTGATCGCTCCGCGGAAGTAGTCGGCGTTCTCCTTCAGCTTCTTCACCCGGCCGGGATGCCGTTCGATGAATTCGACGGCGGCCAGCGCGCTCGCGGCGACCGTCGGGGGTAGTGCATTGGAGAAGAGCTGCGGCCGTGAGCGCTGCGTCAGCAGGTCGCAGAGCCCGGCCGGTCCGGCCACGAACCCGCCCGCCGCCCCGCCTAACGCCTTGCCGAGGGTTGACGTTATGACGTCTACCTCGCCAACCACGCCGAAATGCTCGGCCGTGCCGCGGCCGCTCGGCCCGAGCACGCCGGTCGCATGCGAGTCATCCATGACCACGATCGCATCATGGTCGCGGGCGATCTGAAGGAGCTCGGGGAGCTTCGCGATCGACCCCTCCATCGAGAACACGCCATCGGTCCAGATCATGCGGCGCTTCGCCGCCTTGTTCGCCTTCAGCTTCTCGACCAGGTCGTCCAGATCGCTGTGCTTGTAGACCCCCGTCGTGCATTTCGTGATCGCCTTGGCCAGCCGGATCGAGTCGATGATCGACGCATGGTTCAGCGCATCGGAGATGACGAAATCCCCCTCCTCGACGACCGTCGCGGTCAGCCCCTCGTTCGCGTTCCACGCCGAGACGAATGACATCGACGCGGCCGTGCCGACGAATCGCGCCAGCGCCGCTTCCAGCTCGCGGTGGATGGAAAAGGTGCCGCAGATGAAGCGCACGCTCCCCGTACCCGCTCCGTACCTCTTGAGTCCGTCGATCCCCGCTTCCACCACGCTCGGCTCGTCGCAGAGCCCGAGATAGTTGTTCGACGAGAGGATCAGCGTTTTCCCGCGTCCCTCCATCTCGACCCACGCACCCTGCGGCGACGCGATGAAGTTCAGTCGCTTGTAGACACGATCCGTCTTGAGTTGGTCGATCCTCGCGGCGAGGTCGGCGTTGAATGCAGTGTTCAGGCTCACGGGCTCACGCCGTTATGGGAATAGGAAGCTCGTCACACCGCCGTGCGGCGCTCGAGGTAGTCGGCAACGTCCGCATGGCCGCGCTCGCGAGCGAATGCCGCGGGGGTGAGGCCGGCATCATTCGCGAGCGCCGCATCTGCCCCGTGAGCGAACAACAGGTCGATCACGGTGCGGTCGCCATTCGCGGCAGCCGAATGCAGAGGCGTCCAGCCGCCGTGCTGCGATGCGTTCACGTCCGCCCCGGCGTCGAGGAGAATTTTCACCACATCGTTCCGTCGGCCCGCCAGCGCCGCGTGCAGCGCGGTGTTCGCCATCTGGTTCGTCGAGCGGAGGTCCACAGGCGCGTTGTTGTGCAGCAGCAGGGCAACGATGGGGGCGTGACCGTAATGGGCGGCCAGATGGAGCGGACTCCAGCCGTCGGTGTCGAAGGTTCGCGTCAGTCGGCTGTCCATCGAGAGCAGCGCCGCCACCTCATCGGTGTCGCCCCGTTTCGTTGCCACGTGCACGTCGTCGTGATCGGGCTCGATCTTCATCAGGCGACCTCGAAGATCACCTTACCGGCTTCGCCCCCCTTGATCGCGGCGATCGCGTCGTCGAACCGATCGAGCGGGAACCGGTGTGTGATTACCGGCGAGGGATCGAATTGGCCAGAGCGTAGAAACTGGGTCATCTGAATCCAGGTGTCGTACATTTTTCGTCCGACCACGCCGTAGATCGTGATTCCCTTGAAGATGATCTCGGTCGCCAGGTTCACTTCCATTGGCTTCGCGGGGATCCCGAGCAGTTGTACGCGCCCCCCGACTCGCACGAGCGCGAATGCCTGGTGCACCGCGCTCGGCACTCCCGACATCTCGAGCACCACATCGACGCCGAGCCCGCCTGTCGACTCCTTGACGACGCGTTCAGCGTCGCGTGGATGGATGGCGTCGTTGGCGCCCATCGTCTTCGCCAACGCGAGTCGCTTCTCGTTCACATCGGTGGCGATGATTCTCGACGCACCCGCCGCCCGGCAGATGCCGACCGCGAAGATGCCGATCGGGCCGCATCCCGTCACGAGGACGGTGCTCCCCGGGATCGATGCAGTCAACGCGGTGTGGAACGCATTGCCCATTGGGTCGTGGATGCCACCGATGTCGAACGAGATGTTGTCATCGAGGTGCCACACGTTCGTCGCCGGCATCGCGATGTATTCGGCGAAGCATCCGTCCCGGTCCACGCCGATGATTTTGGTGTAGGGGCAGACGTGCGCGTTCCCCGTCCGGCACAGCGGGCACCGCCCGTCGACGATGTGTCCTTCCGCGGTCACGCGGTCCCCCGAGCGCACGTCGGTCACCAGCTTCCCGACCTCGGTGACTTCTCCGGCGAATTCATGGCCAACCACGAACGGCGGTTTGCATCGCCCTCTCGCCCAGTCATCCCACTCGTAGATGTGCACGTCGGTGCCACACACGCCCGCGCGCTTCACGCGGATCAACACCTCGTCGTCACGGATCTTCGGGATTGGAACGTCCTTCATTACGAACCCGGGACCCGGGGCCTCTTTGACGAGCGCTTTCACTCTGTATCCGCGTTCAGATGGAATTGATGGCGAAGTTCGCAAACCACGTGTCGATCGGCCTGAAAGGTGACATGCCACCCGGAGTGATGGAAGCCTCGGGACCGGTCGGAATCAGATCAGCCCGGCGATTTGACCGCCGTCGATCTGCAGCGCGACACCGGTGATGAAGCTTGCGCGTTCGCTCGCGAGAAAGGCGACCGCCGCCGCGAATTCCTCGGGGCGCCCCGAGCGGCCGATTGGAATCGACGACGCGCGGCTGCGCAGGATTTCCTCGAACGGCCGTCCCTCCCGCGCCGAGCGCATCTTCGCGAGCTCCGTCGCGCGGTCGGTGTCGAAATGCCCGGGGAGGACGGTGTTCACCAGGACGTTGTCCGGTGCGCACTCGTTCGCGATGGTCTTGGCGAATCCGAGCAGGCCAGCGCGCGCAGTGTTCGAGAGCAGCAGTCCGCCAAGCGGTTGCTTGGCTGCCATCGACGACACGAAGATCACGCGTCCCCACCGCCGCTCTCGCATGCCCGGCACCACCGCGCGAGTCATGCGGATCGAGGAGAGGAGATTCAGTTCGAGTGCCGCCTGCAGCTGCTCGTCAGTCGTCGTCGCGAACGTCGTCGAGGGCGGGCCGCCCGCGTTCGCGACGAGAATGTCGATCGGACCAAGCAGCGCCGCCGCCTGCGAAGTGACATGAGCTACTTCCTCCGGTCGCGTCACGTCGGCGACGAGCGGCAACGCGCGTCCCTTTGAATCCGCGATGATACGGCGTGCCTCACGCTCCAGTAGCTCCCGTCGCCGAGCTACCATCGCCACTGCGCACCCCTCCGCGGCCAGCGCGCGCGCGATCGCCAGCCCGAGACCACTCGATGCTCCAGTAACCAGCGCGACGCGCTGGTTCAGTCCGAAATCCATCGCTCCCTCCCTGCGATCCTGTCCGGCGTTTCATACCGACTGCGACGAATGCATCGTTCACCGAAGATGTTCTGTGGTGGTCGGCATCCCTATTGCGTGCCCAATATGCGATTCCTATATTCGCGCGAGTGCGTGACCTGCTTGCGAATCGTGCGTCACACGCGTATCGATTTACGTAACACTTTCGCTGATCGATCGTCGAATACACGAATCGTGCGAGCGTGGCGGCTGAATGCGCGCGATTCGTGGCAGCACCGACCGCAGATGATGATGACCTGTTCGCGCACCGTGGGCGGGAGTGAATGGCTCGTCGCAACGAGCCTCGCCGCAGTGGAAACGCGCGAATGAAAAGCAGAACGCGAAGGCGGTACCGCTTCGCGGCGGGATGCGCCGGTCTTGCCAGGACCGCGCGCAAGGCGAAGACGCTGATGCGTTGACGCCGACCTCACCGGTCCACCGGGGGACGGTGAGAGCTAACACTCCAGAACTGGAGATTGCACCATGGCCGCAAAGAAAGGTGGGCGCAAGAGCGCCAAGAAGTCGTCGGGCCGCAAGGCTGCCAAGAAGGGCGGCGCGCGTAAGGGCGCGAAGCGTGGCGCCAAGAAGGCCGCGAAGAAGTCGAGCCGGAAGCGCAAGTAGCGCTAACGCTCACCTGAGTGAACAAAAAAGCCGGCAAGCGCCGGCTTTTTTGTTTTCTCATGGCCACACGCTCGCCGGAGGCGATCGTCGAGCCGGCAAGCGCCGGCTTTTTTGTTTTCTCATGGCCACACGCTCGCCGTTTCCCCCTGCGCGCGCTGCCCTAACGCGAATACCGTGCGGTCGCGAGCTCGATGATCCGCTCGATCAGCGCCGGGTAGGCCAGTCCGCTCTTCTCCGCGGCGCGCGCGAATTCGCCCGAGCGCTCGAGGTAGCAGTTCGGGTTCACCTCGATCACGAAGATCTCTCCCTCGGGAGTCACTCTCAAGTCGATGCGTCCGTAGTCGCGCAGCCGCATCGCATCGAATGCCTCGACCGCGACTCGCTGCATGCGCTCGAGGAGTTCAGCCTCGACGCCCGTCGGGAAGATCGACTCCGTTCCCGCGAACTCATCTCCGCTCCCCTCGCCGTCGTCTCCCCACTTCGCCGCGTAGCTCGCGATCTTCGGCTTGTCTGCCGGGAACTTCGAGAAATCCAGCTCGATCACCGGCAGCGCCGTCGCGCTCGCGTTTCCGAGCACGCCAACGTAGAACTCCCGGCCCTCGACGTATTGCTCGACGAGCACCGGCGACTTGAATTCCTTCTGCAAGTCGTGCATCGCGTTGAACAGTTCCTTGATGTCGTGCACCACCGACTTGGCCGTGATCCCGAGCGATGCATCTTCCTGCGGTGGCTTCACGATCAGCGGGAACGCGAGGTCTCCGACTGAGTCCAGCGCGCCGCGGAACACCGTCGCGAACTGTGGCGTCTTGATCTGATGGAAGCTGAGAATCTTCTTCGTCAGCGCCTTGTCGCCCGCGACCATCAGCCCGGATGGACTCGAGCCGGTGTAGCGCAGCCCGAGAAGGTTGAGCAATGCGGCGACGTTCGACTCCAGCGCGCTCTTGCCCGCGAATGCCTCCGCCATGTTGAAGACGAGGTCGGGCGCTTCCGCTCGCAGCTGCACGATGAGCGGATCGATACTCTCGCCCACGACCGCACGGAACGTCTCATCGCCGTGTGCGTGCAACGCCTCTTCGAGTTGGCCCAGCACCGGATCTTCCGGCGGCCCTGCAGCGTCGGTCGTGTGGAGGAGTCCGATCTTCACTGTGTCGCCTCGCGTGACACGCCGTCCAGCGCGTCGGTATAGCGGAAATTCATCATCACTGCTGTTCCGAACGCGGTGAGCTCGATCAAAGTCGATGCTTCCAGACCACGCACGCGCAGTTCGAGCGCCTCGGTGCGCTCAACGAGCAGGTCCACAAACCGGCGCACGGCGACAGTGCCTTCACCTGTCCAGTACGCGATACGCGAAACGATCTCGCGCCGATGCCTGCGCAGAAACGCGGGCGCCTCTTCGCCGCCGGGCGCATCCTCCACCGATGAAAAAATGGTGCGCAGGTCGCCGTCGAAGTGCCGGTGGTCCGTCGAGGGCATCGGAAGCTCGCCCCCGCGATAGTGTTCCTCCACAGTGTAGTCCATCGACTCCACGGGCAGATCGTCAGGCGTGACCGCCGGTACCTCCGGGCGCTCTTCGCCGACTTCGCGCATCACCCGGTCCACATACTCGAGCTTGTCGAGTGCGTCCCAACCCGCATAGTCGCGACGCCAATCGAGTCCTGGCGTCAACCACACCGCGAACGTTTCCGCAAAATCCTCGTCAGGATGTTTTTGCGCATACCATCCGAGGATGTGCCGGACGTAAGCGCGCGAGAATGGATCCGCGCGATAGCGCTCCCGGTACGGCCGTGAGTAAGGTCCGAACAGCTGCCGCCAGTCGGCGCGGTCGTACAAACGATACGCATAGTTGAATGCGTGTCCCGCCTCGTGCCTCAGGTAGCGCATGATGTCGGCTTCGCTCTCGACCTCGACCGCTTCCTCCGCTTCAATTCGCGCGAGTCGCGGGTCAGCCAGGTAGAAGGGAACGCCGATCAACGGCGTGTCGTCCGGGCAGCCCCATTGGTCGCTGAGATAGACCGGTGGCATGAAACGCATTCCCTTGGCCGACAGCTCCTCGTACAGCCGCTCGACGAGTTGCTCGAGCCGCGTCCCTTTCATGGACAGGCCAAGCTCGGAGATGCGCCGCCCAAGTAATGCGCGCCGCTCGCCCTCCCAATTGCTCTCCACTGTCTCGGACACGCGCACCCGTCGAGCAAGGCGCATACCCGGCTTCGCGATGCCGCCAAGAATGGGCCGATAAGAGCCGCCTCGACCCGCCCCCAAAAGAAAGCGCGGGGCGGCGTCACCCGAGTGACACCGCCCCGCATCCGCTACCGCGCGCGCCTTATGCCGCGCGCGGCGTCGCCTCCCCTTCGTCTTCCGGGGCTGGACCCCACACGTATGCCCAGAACCGCGGCGGCTGTTCCGCGCGACTGCCCTGAGAGATCACGATTCCGAGCGGCTCCATCGCCGCGCTCGTCTCGACTTGCTTCTTCATATAGTAGCTCCTGACGCATTGGGTCCCCGGAACGGCCGGGGACAGCCACCTCTATAGCACGCGTCGAGCCACGCTCGGACAGCGATGTAAGATCATTCGTCCCAACGTCTTATAAAAAAACAAACACTCGCGATTTGTCGGAGTGTGTCATTTCGTACCGTGTGCGATCGCGCGATAGTGTCTATCTGCTACGCTACCTCCTTCCAAGCCACCAATGTTCCCGATTCTGCGCTCCCTTCTATAGAAATGCGCCAACCGGCATAGCTGGCGACGACCTCATCCAGGACTGTGCGGCTTCGGCCGCGCGCGGATCCCTCGACAACGTGAATCCCCCCATCCGCCGTTGCGTCCTTCAGCATCGCAAGGGCGCGAGTGCGCTCACTCTTGCTCAGCGCCGCGAGCGCTGACAACGAACAAACCACCGCCCGGAGCGGTACGTCCGTCGTGAATGAGCCAAGGTCGCCGACGAGCGCCCGGACACGAGCAGAAAGCCCCGCCGCCTCGGCCTCGCTCAGCACCCTCATCAAAGCGTTCTCTTCTCGTCCCATGGTGACGACGTCACGCCCATGCGCCGCAAGCAGCAACGCCGAACCCTCAGTCCCTGCGCCCGTCACGAGGATCGGACCATCCGCGCTCGGCACTACGGTCCGCATCACAGGCGCGTCCGCGGTGAGACCCCACCGCTCCGGGCGGCGCAGCTCGGCCGCGGCTTTCAATCGTCGGCGCTTCCACGTCTCGTACGTCGGTAGTCGCAGTCGACGGAAAATGAGGCGGTCGACTTCTTCGCAGAGCAGCATCTCGGTAAGCGAGAGCTGGGAATCGCTCGCGAGCCCGGCGACGGCCTCGTCCCCGATCGTCAGCAACGCCTGACGGGGGATCGACTCCTTGTAGTTCTCGATCTCTTCCTCGACGTGGATCTCGTACTCGTGCTTGAGGGAGCGAGGTCGTCGTTGAGACATTGCGGGCGAAGAGGGAGACAGCCAGGCCTCGCTCTAACGTAGGGAGACTTTGCCTTCGCGCAAGACCGCCGGACGAGAAGCCTCCGCCCGCGACACTCCGACCGTTAGACGGGCTCGACGTGCACCGTCACCTCGGCGACACCGTAGGCGGCCGCGATCCTGTGCTCGACCGCATCGGCGAGACGGTGCGCATCAGCCACCGACATCGCCTCCTCGACGCCGATCGTCACCTCGGCGAACAGAGTCCCGCTCGCCGTAAGGCGCGACCGAACCGCGCGAACGACGCGAACCCCGTCAACCGCAACGATCGCCGCCCGCAGCTCTTCGGGGTCGGCGCCACGTTGGTCGACGAGGATTGGTACCGTTTCGCGAAGAATTCGATAGCCCGTCCACGCGATGATCAGCGCGACGATGATCGCCAGGGCCGCATCGAGGCGCGGGTATCCAAAACGCGCCACCACGAGTGACAGCACCGCCAATCCCGTCACATACACGTCGCTGACGGTGTGCGCGGCGTCAGCCATCAGGAATGCGCTCTGCAGATCGCGGCCCCGGCGACGCTCATACCAGACGACAAAGAGATTGAGCAGCACTGTGCCCGCGAGCAGCGCGATCTCGAGCGTTGACGCGTGCTTCACAGACCCGGGGTTGGTCAGCTTGCGAAACCCTTCCTGCAGCAGCTCGAAGCACGAGATCGACAGGAATCCGACGATGCCGATCGCGCCGAGTGTCTCGAACTTGTCGTGACCGTAAGGGTGGTCATCGTCAGGCGCCTGTGCCGCGAGGCTCACGAGCAGGATGCCCATTACATTGTTGAGCATGTCGAGCCCCGACTCGAGCGCCGCCCCGAGAACGGCGAGCGTGCCCGTTCGAATTCCGATGGCGAGCTTGATGGCGACGACGAACGCATTGGCGATGAGGATCGCCAGGAGTGTCGCCCGGATCGACGCAGCGCGGGCAGGGCCCCCGCCCGGGTTGGGACTCGGTCTGTTGGTCAGCGGCACGCGTGCAATATCCCCTTCGCTCACACCGATGGTCAATCGCCCGTTGGCAATTCACGGTCAGGGTCGCGATGCCTGAGCTACCCGAGGTCGAACGCGCCGCCAGGCGCATTCGGAAAGCCCTGGTTGGTCAGACGATCTCGCGCATGACGCTCGTGCATCCCGCGCTTCGGCGGCGTGTCCCGCAGCGCGCCCTCGCATCCCTCCGCGGCCATCGCATCGCCGCGGTCGAGCAGCGTGCAAAGCACCAACTGCTCGTGCTCGACGACGGTCGCTCGATTCATGTGCATTTCCGGATGGCGGGGGATTGGGCGATTGATCACGTCGGCGACGAGCTGCCCCGCTCGGCGCGCGCGGCAATCGATCTCGAAAGCGGCAAGCGACTCCTGCTTGTTGACCCGCGAGCGCTGTCCGCGATCGCGTTGCTGGCGAAGGGCGAGACCCCATTCTCGGCGCTGGGTCCTGATCCTTCATCCGCCGAGTTCGACGCGTCATTTGCAGCTGCACTTGCCCGGCGCAGCATCGCTGTGAAGCCCGCGCTGCTCGATCAGCGGGTCGCCGCGGGCGTCGGAAACATCTACGCCGTCGAAGCGCTCTGGGAAGCGCGGATCGGCCCGGCGACTCCCGCCAAATCCCTTTCGGTGTCCGAAGTGAAAGCGCTTGCTGGCGCGATTCGCGTGGTGCTGGACCGCGGCCGCGTTGGCGGGCGGCGCTATCGCGAGGGTGACGCCTCGCTCCGCGTCTACGATCGCGAAGGAGAGCCGTGTGCCCGCTGCGGCACATCGATCGAGCGAATCGTGCAGGCGGGACGCTCGACGTACTTCTGCCCGGGCTGCCAGATTCGAGTGAAAGCGAGCGCGAAGAGACGAGCGCCCGGCGGACGTTAGGCGGCCGCCGGGGACCCGCTAATCGATTGCTTCGAGCAGCGCGCCCTTGAGGTAGCCGGTTTCCGGAACCGTGAGGAGCTCCGGGTGATCGAGCGGCTGCCCGCGAAGCTCACGGAGCACGAGTCGTCGTCCACTGTCCGCCGCCGCCGCTTCGAGCATTTCGTGGAAGAGTGGGCGCGACAGGTGGAAGCTGCAGCTCGCGGTGAACAGCATTCCACCCGGGGCGAGGAGGCGCATCGCGCGAAGGTTGACGTCCTTGTAACCGCGGAGCGCGCCGTCGATCGACGACCGTGATTTCGCGAAAGCAGGCGGGTCGACGACGATCGTGTCATAACGTCCGCCGCCTCGCTCGGCGGCGCGCAGGAACTCGAACGCGTCGGCCTGGATGAACTCGATGTTGGTCAGTCCGTTGCGCAGCGCATTCTCGCGCCCGCGTTCGAGTGCGGGGCCGGAAATGTCGAGTGAGGTGACTTGCGCTGCCCCGCGCGCGAGATGCAGGGCAAACGAGCCGTGGTAGCTGAAGCAGTCGAGCGCCCGGCCGCGCGCGATTCGTCCGACGAGCGCCCGGTTCTCGCGCTGGTCGAGGAAGGCGCCCGTCTTCTGGCCGTCCCACGGCGCCGCGATGAATCGCACACCGTGCTCTTCGACTTCGATCTCGCGAGGAACGTCGCCGGCGATCAGCGTCGTCTCGCGCGCCAGTCCTTCGCGCGTCCGAACGGCGACGTCGTTGCGGGCGAGGATCCCGTCTGGTCTGCAGTGCGCTTCGAGGGCGGCGACAATCGGTGCCCGATGCGCATCCAATCCCGCACTGAGCAACTGGACCACCAGCCAGCGGTCATAGCGGTCGCAAACCAGCGAGGGCAGGCCGTCCCCTTCGCCGTGGATGAGGCGGAACGCGTTGGTATCTGCGGCGAGCGGTGCGCGTCGCGCGATCGCCGCGCCGATCCGTGCGTGCCACCATGCGGCGTCGATCATCGCGGTCGGCTCGCGGTCGATCATGCGAAGCGAGATCTCGGAAGCCGGGCTCCACAGTGCCCATCCAAGTGGCTTGCCCCGGTGGTCTTCGACGGGGACAATACCGGCGTCCCGGTCGGGGCGGCGTTCGACGTCGCTGCGGAAGATCCAGGGGTGGCCGCCGGCTACGCGGCGCACGCCTTTCTGGGATATACGCGCGACGATCATGACTACAACAATAGCAGCGAGATCAGTCGCGGATCGAGCGGAGCAGATTGTTGGCAGGCGCGCGTTTACCGTCTCTACACGACCGGGCGCGGACGGCCTGTGCGAGGGAAGATTGTGCGGAGCGCGAGGGGTTGCGTTCGCATCTGGTCCGGGATATCCTTCCCGCCCCTTCGGAGGCTCGGCTCGACGCGTCGCGGTCCAGTGCAGGTGCTGGTGCGACGCCTTGATTTCGCCTTCCGGATCGGATACAATTCAGACCTTCGCTTCGGCCAGGAAAATCCTGGTGCGAAGCTGCTGTTTGACAAGTGATGGATTGAGGAATCGTGGGATGTGAATCCTCGTCGAGTCCGACATGCAGGCCGTTAGGCGGCGTGTTGGAGTTGGCGAAAGATTGCATCGTTGATGCGCGTAGCTCTGTTTGTGACGGATCAGCTCATTATTGCTAATGAGAGTCAAGCGAGCGAAGGCATGTGGGGGATGCCTGGGCACACGGAGGCGAGGAAGGCCGTGGTAAGCTGCGATAAGCCGGGGGGAGGAGCACACATCCAGTGAGCCCCGGATG
>JANMAM010000198.1:0-3014 GCA_031359795.1 Gemmatimonadaceae bacterium | reverse complement strand
CGCTCCGGAAGGCGAGCGTCGTGTCGGCGATGAGCGCGGTGAGCGTATCGGTTCCGGCGGCGAGCCCCGGGACCGGTGCGGCGCCCGCCGACCAGCGTCCCGCGATCAACCCGGTCGCGACCAGGAGCACCGCCGCGGCGGCGCGCATCAGGCCGGATGACGCCCAGCGCCGGCGGAAGGGCAGCACCGCCGACCCGCCGTTAGGCAGGCCAGCGCCCGTCGCGTCGGCGACGAGCCCTTCCGCCTCGAGCGCCGGGAGCAGCGCGTCCCAGCTGGTGAGTGGAGCGGCGTTTGTGCCGCTGGTGGAGCGGCTGCTGGCCGCGAGCGAGCGAAGAGAGCGGTGCGCCTGACGCTCGCGTGCGCAGGGCGCGCAGCGGGCGAGGTGCTCCCCCTCCGTCGTCGTCGGCTCGTCGTCGGCGAGTGCCGCGAGTCGTTCAGCTGATACGTGTAGCATGGCGTGCGTCCGGTCGTGTTGGTCCATCGATCACGTGGGCAAGTAAGCGGCGAAGCTTTGCTCGCGCCTTGAACAGTTGCGACTTCGATCCTCCGGAAGTGATCCCCAGTTCCTGGGCGATCTCTTCGTGCGTATAGCCTTCCACGTCGTGCAGCAGGAACACCGTCCGCGCCCCGGGCGACAGCTGGTTCGCTGCCTCATCGATCGTCTGCGCGAGCAGGGCCCGTTCCGAGTCGTGCTCCACAAACGCGCTGTCGTCCTCGATCGGCGACTCGCGGCTGGCGATCCGCTTCGTGCGTCGCAGCGCATTCAGCGTTCGGTTGACCGCGATCCGGTGCGCCCAGGTCCCGAACTGCGAGTCACCGCGATATCCGGGGAGCGCGCGAAAGATCTGGATCCACACTTCCTGCGCCACGTCGGCGGCGGTGTCCGGATCGCCGACGAGCCGTAGCACGATTGCATCGATGTGTGGTGCGTGGCGAGTCCAGAGCGTGCGCAACGCCCCTTCGTCGCCATCGATCGCGCGCCGGATCACGAGGTGCTCAGGTTCCATGGAGTCTGGCTACTTGGTCACCGCACGACTGCCGAGGGTTTGCTGGCTGGGACTCTTTTCTACGGCCGGCGTCAACCGACTTCGGAGCACTGACCACCCAACTCGTTGCTCGTCATGGTGGTAGACATCTCCGGATTGCGATGCCGATCGGGGCAAAGCCGGAACATCGCGTCCTCGAACCGGTAGGAGCAGGGCGCAAGGAGAGGACACCCGCTCACAACCCGAAACAGCTAAGTCCCCACCTCGCTTACGGTTGGGACGTTCGCACGGTCCATGCGTATCGGCAACCCGGAATGATCGTCTCCGGATGTGCGCGCAACCATTGCGCGGACCTTATCCGTTGGAACCAGGAGTCGAAGTGGTCTCTCTGCTGCTCTCTGTCAAACTCGCGATCGCGACTGCTCCCGCCGTCGCGCCTGAGAGCATTTCCGTCCGGGTCGCGAGAGCGACGCGTGCGGAGAGCGCGGCAGTCCCGACTGCGGCTGGCCTCCCGGTCGGCGAGCTTCTCGACGCCGCCCTGACGAGTGCGGCCCTCAACCCCCTGGAAGGGCTGCCGGCGGCCGCTCCCCGCACCGTTGGAATGTCCGCCGAGCGACTCGCGGCGATCGATCGTGTCGTCTCCCGCGGGCTCAGGGCCGGTGGCTATCCCGGTGCCGCGGTCGTTGTCGGCCGAAAGGGCGCCTCGGTCTGGGAAAAGGGCTTCGGACATCTCGACTGGAGCGCGCAGTCGGACGCGGTCATCCCTGAGAGCAGCATCTACGATCTCGCCTCACTGACGAAGGTCGTTGGCACCACCACGGCGCTGATGATCCTCTACGACGAAGGGAAGATCAATCTCGACACCAGCGTCTCGGCCTACGTCCCCGCGTTCGCCGGCGGATGGAAGGACAGCGTCACCCTTCGCCACCTGCTCACGCATCGCTCCGGGCTTCCAGCTGGACGTGATCTCTGGCGGGTCGCGCGGTCGCCCGAAGAGGCGCGGCAGATGGTCATCGAGACGCCGCTCGAAGCTCGCCCGGGTGCACGATTCGAATACTCCGATCTTGGCGCCGACATCCTCGGCTTCGCGGTCGAATCGGTAACCGGGCAGTCGCTCGACGTCTTTCTCGGCGAGCGCGTCTACGCGCCGCTCGGGATGACCGATACGCACTTCCGCCCCGCCGACACGCTGCGTGTGCGCATCGCCCCGACCGAGGTCACTCCACCGCGCGGTTATCCGCTCCGCGGCGAGGTGCACGATGAGAACGCCTTCGCGTTAGGCGGCGTCGCTGGACACGCGGGCCTGTTCAGCACCGCGGCGGACCTGTCGGTCTTCGCGCAGATGATGCTGAACGGCGGCGTCTACAACGGCGTCCGCATCGTGGCCGATTCGACCGTGCGGCTGTTCACGACCCGCGCGGCCGGCACCCGCGGACTTGGCTGGGACACCTGCGACAACAACGGTGGCTGCGGCTCGTACCTCAGCGATCACGCCTATGGCCACACCGGATTCACCGGCACCTCGATCTGGATCGACCCCGATCGTGAGATGTTCGTGATCCTGCTGACCAACCGTGTGCACGCAGCGCGCGCCCGCCAGCCGGCGAAGGTCATCTCCGATGTGCGCGCCGACCTCGCCGACGCCGCCGCGCTCGCGGTCACCGACGGTCCGGACGGCGTCCTCGCCTGGCCGGCGAGCTTCCGCGCCGACCGCGCGGTCGGCTGGAATCGTCCCGAGCGCGCAGTCCGTTCACGCCGCAGCCGCGGGGTGGGCAGCCATCGCAAGCATTCGCGTGCGCGAGTCAGCAAGGCAAAAGCGAGCAAGGCGAAGAGCGCGATTCGGAAGTCGGCGGTGAGGAAGGCAACCGCGAAGAAGGCGATCGTGCAGAAGCCGGTCGTGAAGCAGAGCGCTGCGAGAAGAAAGAATTAGCAGCTGAGCCTCGTGGCTGCCTCGTGACTGCCGTGTGACTGCGTCATGAGGCAGGAACCCGCCCTGCCACGAGGGCAAAACGACACAGGATACCTGCC
>JANMAM010000135.1:0-13373 GCA_031359795.1 Gemmatimonadaceae bacterium | reverse complement strand
GAACCATCGCCGGCTGGCACCTGGCCAATGACACGCGCCGGGTTGCCGACCACGATTGCACCGGCCGCCACGTCACGCGTGACCACCGCGCCGGCGCCCACCATCGCACCCTCGCCGATGACGATGCCGGGTAACAGGGTTGCATTCGCACCAATCGACGCGCCCCGCCTAACGACCGTCCGTGACCAGGCCGGCGGGCGCTGGCGGCTCCGCGGGAATGGATCGTTGGTGAACGTCGCGTTCGGACCGATGAACGCGTCGTCTTCGAGGGTGACACCGCTCCATAACTGCACGCCGCACTTGACGGACACACGGTCGCCGACGACGACGTCCCCCTCGATGAAGACCCCGTCACAAATGTTGCAGTCACGGCCGACGACAGCACCGGGCAGAAGGTGCGCGAACGCCCAGATGCGGGTCCCGTTGCCGACGTGCGGCGTCTCGACGAGCGCCTGCGGGTGAATCGAGGGCGCAGCTTTGTTGTCATCGCCGCCGCTCAGCGCGGCATTCTCCGCTGCGTGCGCCATCAACGCCCCGGCCGGGTCGAGACGGGGAGCTGCGATCGCGCGGCATCAGCCTCATCGAGCAGCGCGAGCAGGTACTGCCCATACCCGCTCTTGGCGAGGGGGGCCGCCAGCGCTTCGAGCTGTTTCCCGTCGATGTAGCCCATTCGGTAGGCGATCTCCTCGACGCAGGCGACCTTCAGTCCCTGGCGTTTCTCGATCATATGAATGAAGCTGGACGCATCGTGAAGCGATTCGTGCGTTCCCGTGTCGAGCCAGGCCATGCCGCGTCCAAACAGTTCGATGCGCAACTGCCCGCGTTCGAGGTATTCGCGATTCACGTCGGTAATCTCGTATTCGCCTCGAGGCGACGGGCGCAATTCCCTGGCGATGCTCACGACGTCATTATCGTAGAAATAAAGGCCGGTGACGGCGTAGTTCGACCTGGGAATCGCGGGCTTCTCTTCGAGGCTGAGCACCTTGCGATCAGCGCCGATCTCGGCGACGCCATACCGTTCCGGGTCGGGAACATGATAACCAAACACCGTTGCACCGCTCGCACGAGCGGCGACCCCCTGCAACAGCGCGCTGAGGCCACTGCCGTAGAAAATGTTGTCACCGAGCACCAAGGCGACGCGGTCGCCGCCAATGAAATCGCGGCCAATCACAAACGCCGTCGCCAGTCCATTCGGCTCGAGCTGAACCGAGTACCTGAACGACATCCCCCATTGCGCGCCACTACCGAGCAGACTCTCGAATCGTGGCAGGTCCTGCGGCGTGGAAATGACGAGGATGTCCCGAATCCCGGCCAGCATCAGCGTCGAGAGCGGATAGTAGATCATCGGCTTGTCGAACACGGGCAGGAGCTGTTTGCTCACCGCACGCGTGATGGGGTACAGTCGAGTTCCTGATCCACCAGCGAGGATGATTCCTTTCACGGCGTGACACCGAGCCCCAGGCGCTCGCCGCGATACACGCCGGATCGTACGCGCTCCCACCAACCCCGATTCTCCAGATACCACTGGACTGTCTTGCGGAGACCGCTCTCGAACGTCTCCCGGGGGCGCCATCCGAGCTCGCGTTCGATCTTCGACGGATCGATCGCGTAGCGCTGATCATGCCCCGGCCGGTCAGCCACGAATTTAATCAACGCGTCACGGGACCCGATCCGCGGGTCGGGACTCAGCTCATCGAGCAGCGCGCAGATCCCCCGCACGACTTCGATGTTACGGCGCTCGTTCTTGCCGCCCACGGCGTAGGTCTGACCAGGCGCTCCGCGTTCGAAGATCGTTCGCAGCGCATCCGCATGATCGTCCACGTAAAGCCAGTCGCGAACGTTTTGACCGTGACCGTAGACCGGGAGCGCCTCACCGGCGAGGCCGTTGAGAATCGTCAGTGGAATCAGCTTTTCGGGAAAATGGAACGGTCCGTAGTTGTTCGAGCAGTTCGAGCTCAACGTCGGCAACCCGTAGGTATGATACCAGGAACGCGCGAGATGATCCGCCGCAGCTTTGCTCGCCGAATATGGCGAATTCGGACGATACGCTGTTTCCTCAGTGAAGAAGCCTCCAGCCCCCAGCGAGCCGAACACCTCGTCCGTCGAGACGTTGAGGAACCTGAATCCGGCACGATCCGTGTCCGGGATGCTACGCCAAAAGCGCAGCGCTTCCTTCAACAGTGTGTACGTGCCGACGATGTTTGTGCGAATGAATTCATCCGGAGCGTCGATCGATCGGTCGACGTGGGACTCGGCAGCCAGATGGTACACGCCGCGCGGCCGGAACTCGTCGAACAACCGTCGAACTTCGTCCGCGTCGCAGATGTCGACGCGCTCGAATCGATAGTTCGGAGCGCCAGCGACCGCGGACAGCGAGTCGAGGTTCCCCGCATAGGTCAGCTTGTCGACATTGACTACCGTTTCCGAACCCGAGCCGACGAGGAGCCGGACGACCGCGGAACCGATGAAGCCTGCCCCGCCACTGACCAATACCGTCACTTGTCGCTCACCGAGAAGACCGATTTCAGAACGTAGCAAAAACGCGCTCTGCACCGAGAAGCGAGCATCGGCTTCGAACGACAGGCTGCCGGGGTTGGAAGGGGCGCTCAGCCTGGCTCGTCAATTTTTGCAAGGCCAGTGCCAAGCAGCGCAGTGAATCAGGCAGCGTTGCAATGATTGGCCGTTGGGCCGTCAAGCCGGCGGCTCGCCCGCAACGATCATGGTGCGCGCTTCGGTCGTGCCTCGCGCTCTCGAAATTTCGGTCGCGGTTGAGGGACCGACGATCTGGGACACAACCGCCACCGGCCGCGCTTTGACCTCTTGAAAGATCCTTCCGATGTACTCGCCGAGAATCCCTATGGTCAAGAGCTGGATGCCTCCCAGAAAAAGAACGGATAGCGCAATCGTGGCGACACCCGCACCTGTCGGAAGGAGGCCGAGGAAATGCCAAGCGACGACCACGATCGCGCCGAGGAACGCAAGCCCGGAAATGGCAACTCCGGCGATCGACGCGAAGCGCAGCGGTGCATCCGAAAATGACACGATGCCATCGAACGCAAGCCGGAGGAGCTTGGTAAAGGTGTACTGCGGAACGCCTTCCCGCCGAGCATCACGATCAACGGATACCGCGACCTGTTTCCCGCCGACCCAGGCGCGAAGACCGCGCACGAACCGCAATCGCTCTGGCAGCGCATTCAGCTTTTCGACGAATGCACGATCCATCACGCAGAAGTCGCCCGAGTCGAGCTGTACGGGAATATTGGCGAGCCGGGCGAGGATACGGTAGAACAACCGATAAGCGAACCGCTTGAACACGTTTTCCTGGCGCGAACGCCTCACGGCGAACGCGACGTCGGCACCGGCCTCCCAGGCGCGATACAAAGCGACGACGCTATCCGGGCGATCCTGAAGATCTGCGTCCATGACGGCAACCGCGCGACCGCGTGCGTGCTGAAGCCCGATTGAGACAGCGGCCTGGTGTCCAAAGTTTCGGCTGAGCAGCAACCCCCTGACGTTCGACCGCGATGCGGCGAGCTGCTCGATCACGAGCGCTGTTTGGTCGCGGCTTCCATCGTCCACGAGCAGGAGGTCGAAGCGGATACCCGCCTCTCCCAGCGTCGCTGCCAGTTCTTCGTAGAGGATCGGTAAGTTGCGCTCCTCGTTGTGGGCGGGCACGACGATGCAAAGGTCCGGTGTGACATTATCCATTATTCAATTCGCCTCGTCAAAGACACCCCGCATAATTTCAAACCGCCCGAGCGCTCGAAGGCATTACAAACCACCGCCGGGGGTGCAAGAGCCGCACCCCCTCGCATCCGTGGCCGGCGTGTGGTTCGGACCACTCTTCCGATAGATTCGGTGCATCACCAGACGCCAAAGAACCGCGTCCCGCGATCCTTTTTTTGGTCATCTCCACGTCACCGCCGGCAGTTCGCCGAGCGGACATCCCGCTCGGCACCGCGAACTTACGACGTAGCCGTCTCGAAGATACTCAGCAAGACAATGAGCCTAGCCATCCGTTCCAGAGCGCGAGCCAAGCGATTCAGCGACAGCGTCGTTCGCCGGATCTTCGCCCGGGCGAGTAGTCGCCGCTTCCTCAATATGCTGTATCGGCGATTGCCGGACGGTGCGAAGCAGTTTTCCCACTTGCATTTCGCCAAGATCTTCCGGAGTGCGGCAGCTCCGATCGAACCCGGTGTCTGGGTTGTCGATTTCGGGAACGCGGAGATTCAACTGCCGGTTACGGCTGATCGCGCATGGCTCGACTGGGACGAAGCATTATCATTGCTCGGTCATGAGAGCTGGATCAAGGAGACGTAC
Source organism: Gemmatimonadaceae bacterium (assembly GCA_031359795.1). Lineage (GTDB taxonomy): Bacteria > Gemmatimonadota > Gemmatimonadetes > Gemmatimonadales > Gemmatimonadaceae > JABFXC01. The sequence continues at coordinate 9,053 of JANMAM010000135.1, read as the reverse complement.
CGCACCTTCCTGACATCGCCGAACCGGCCGGCATTGTTCGCCGATATCGGCGCGAACTATGGAACTCATTCGCTCCTCTTCCTCTCGCATCACGTCGAAGTGATATCGTTCGAGCCGAATTTGTCCTGTCAATCGTACTTCCGCGAGGCCTGCGCGCTGAACGGTTTTACACCGACGCTTCACCAGATCGCGCTCGGAAAGCAACGAACTAGAACCGAGCTCTTATACCCGGAAAAGGAAACGTGGCTTGGATCGACCGATGCCGCCGCTGTCGAATCGATGCGCCACCAATCGGGAATCGTTAGGCAGCCGGTCGATGTCGTGCCGCTCGACGAGTTCGAGAATCTGTTCGCAGGAAAGCGCGCGTTGGTCAAGATCGACGCTGAAGGATATGAACTGGAAATCCTTGGCGGCGCGGAGAGGGTCCTTCGGCAGCACCGGCCCGTCATCCTCTTCGAGGCGCCACGCGAACGGGGGATCTCGCCGGTGGTAGCATTCCTGCGCGCGCGCCGGTATCGGCTCGCCGAGCTTCCGATAATTGCCCAACACCCGCTGCGCGTACTTGCGGATGCGGACCTCCCGAATTATACGCGCGACGATCTGATTGCTGTGCCTGACGAATACTGCACGCCAGCGGTTCTGGCGGACGCCGCGAAGCTTTTCGCGATCTGATGCGGCACTCTCAGTGGCGAGCCGATTGCACTGCCCGCCGGCGCGCCGTGCAGTGGGTATCCAGGGGTTGACGCGTCTGATGCCCACGTCAGGCGAGATGATTTCCTCGTCAGTAAAAGAGAGGCGCCATCTCCCGGCACTCGATGGCCTGCGCGGCGTGGCAATCCTGCTCGTCATCGCGTACCACTGTCATCAACTGCAATCGGGATGGGCAGGGGTCGATTTGTTTTTCGTGCTCTCCGGGTTCCTGATTACCGGGATCCTCGAGCGCTCGAAACACGCACCGGACTACTTCCGAAACTTCCTCGGGCGTCGGGCGTTGCGAATACTGCCGCCATACGTTTTGTACTTGAGCGTGATTCTGATACTGTTGCCTTCGCTCGGCACCATCGGCGGCGGTGCAGGTCACTGGTGGGTCTGGTCGTATCTGACCAATGTCCGACTGGCTGTCACCGGCGACTGGCAATCGGTTCCTCCGTTTACCGAGCATCTTTGGTCGGTGGCCGTGGAGGAGCAGTTCTATCTCTTGTGGCCGATCCTTGTTTGGCGCTTCGCGACGCCGACCCTCCGGCGGGTTTGTCTTGGCGCGATGCTGGCGGCCTTGTCGATTCGCATCGCGCTCGTGGCAGATGGAGTGAACGATCTCGCACCGTACATGCTCGTCTTCACGCGAATGGATTCGCTGATGATCGGTGCGTGGCTCGCACTCTCCCGAGTCAGGCCGGGCCCGTGGTGGACGCTAGTTGCGACCGCCTGCCTGATCGCTCTCCTGGTGGCGAGTGTACCCCCGGGAAACATCGCGATGATGACCGCGGGGTACACCGCGATAGCAGTCGCGTCCGCGGTTCTGGTTGCCGCGTGCCTCGAGCTCGCGCCGGTCGCACGGATGCTCGAATGGGCGCCGCTGCGGCTGGCAGGGCGTTACAGTTACACGGCCTACCTCATCCACCCGATCGTCATCGCTCAACTTCGCGAACACGTCTCGCCGCATTACAGCCGGCGGCTGGCACTGCTCGTCGTAGTCGTTACATTCACCATCGCTGCTGCCTCTTGGGCTGTCTTTGAAAAGCCGATTCTGTCGCTCAAGCGGTATTTCCCAGAGCCCCGTTCAAGAATCGAGGAGGCAGATCCCCTCGAACAGCGTGACCCGAGGCCAGTCGCATAATCGATTTGCGGCTTGGTGATCGAAGAGGAAAGGCTGTTGATGACGCTATCCGGCTGCGCTTTGTGGCCGAATGGGCCTATCGGGGACCCGAGGACAAGCCCCTAGCGTCGCGGAGACGCTGCGGCGAGGCGACGCAGCCAGTCTCCGTGAAAAAGGATGGCGCGTGCGCACATGATTGGAAATCGGGGCATTCAGTCGCCCGTCGGCGCGAGCTACGAGCCGGCTGCGATTGCGGATTTGCCGCGCAACAGGAGCGGCCGAGCGCGGTCGATCCCGTCGCTGGACGGATTGCGTAGCGTCTCCATCGGACTTGTGATCGCCTCCCACGCTGCGCGCATGTCGACCGCGCCGCAGCTGCCGCGCACAATGGAAACGGTTGGAACGTTAGGCGTTCGCGTGTTTTTCGTAATTTCCGGTTTCCTGATCACCACCCTACTCCTCGAGGAGTTGAACAAACGCGGATCCATCAGCCTCCGGAACTTCTACCTTCGCCGTACGCTGCGAATATTTCCAGCGTACTACGCGTTCCTGCTGCTCGTCACAATCGCGATCTACACCGGATCGCTCGCGCTCGGCGACGGCCGAATGTGGCCGGCATGGAGTTACGTCAGCAATTTCTTCGATCCCAATGCATGGATGATCGGGCACACCTGGTCGCTGTCGGTAGAAGAGCAATTCTACCTATGCTGGCCGCTCGTCCTGACGGTTTTCGGGCGCCGCCGCGCGGCTCGCTTCGCGATCGCGGCGATATTCGCTGCGCCCGCTATTAGGTGCGCACTCTATCTGTTGACGCATTCGGGCAGGGTAGCAACAAACTTCAATTTCGACTTCCTTGCGGCCGGATGTTGCCTCGCGCTTTTCTGGCCACGGGTCACCTCAGGTCACTGGTGGCGTAGCCGTTGGACAGGACGGGCGCTGCTGCTCGTCTCTGCAACGATTGTCGTGCTGCACGTCATGTTCGAGGAGCAGATCCGGTGGAAGTTCCTGGTCGACCTTGTCGTCATCCTGCCAGTCGAGGCGGTGTCGCTCGCGGCGCTCGTCGCGTGGTGCATTCTTCAACCGGGGTCGATGGTTGGCAGGATTCTCAACCTGCGCGTTATGGGCGTGGTGGGCGCGCTGTCATACTCGCTCTACCTGTGGCAGCAGCTGTTTTTCAGGCCTGGAAGCACGCTTAGCCCTGTCGTCGCGCTAGCGGCCACTCTGTTTGCGGCAGGGGCAAGCTACCTCCTCGTCGAACGCCCCGTGCTCGCGCTCCGCGGTAGAGTTCTCGGCATATTCGGCTCGGCCTAGGTCGCGACGCCCGCACAGCGCGTTGGGAACTTCGATCAACGGCGTTGCGTCGCGCCTGAGTCGCCAGTCGCCCGCTTCAGGCTTTCCCGGTACACTCGACGCAGCCCGCGCACCCCGTCCCGCCCAATAAGCCACGTGAGCAGTGCGATCGGCGCGCGCGCTTGCGGCGATCGGAATCGGCCGCCGACCAGTCGGCGGATGTCTCCCTCGGCTCGCTCGGCCAGATCGGGAGCGGTCGCTTCTACCTGGGAAACGAAGTGGTCGTACGACACCGCGAGCGCCTCTCGAGTGCGTGCGCTGTCCTCCGCGTCGAGCAGGTGTCGAGAAATTTCATCGAGGGTAGATAGATACCCCTCAATGGACTCGCGATCGCGCGCTGCGCTGAGCCCGACGTGTCCCGATCGGTAATAGACCCGCGCCCCCGGAACGAAAGTGACTCCTCCGCTCGCGATAACAACCTTCGCAAAATACTCGGCATCGTCATTTCTCGCCCGCCGAGCGGGCCATCGCCCCGCTCGATCCGCGATCGCCCGCGGTGTCAGCCATGCGTGGTTCGGCATGAACACATTCTCCCGATAGGCGGTGACGAGAAAATCGAGAGGCCGAAAATCGCGCCAGAGACTGTCGGGTTCGAACTGTGCATGCGGGTCACTGTCGCTGAAACGTCCCCACCCAGCCGACGCAACCCGCCCTGCGGCGCCGCCCAGCGCCGCCACCTGGAGCGCAATCTTGCGCGGGTCGAGTCGATCATCGGCGTCGAGGTACTGGACGTAGTCGCCGCGAGCAATCGCGAGCCCGGCGTTCCGCGCGACGCTCGCGCCGCGATTCTCCTGGCGGATCAGCGTGACCCGCGGCCCAACATAACGCTCGGCAACGGCGACACTGGAGTCGGCCGAACCATCGTCGATGACGATCAGCTCGAGCGAGTCCCACGTCTGCCCCAGCGCTGACTCGATCGAGTCCCCGAGCCACCGCTCCGCGTTGAATACCGGCATGATGACGGAGACCAACTCTTTGTACATCGGCATTCCTGAACGATCCCGAGCTGATTGTTACGGCGGATGTATCGCTTTCAGCCGCGAGTGGCCAAGAGCGGTTCACGAGTTGCAACGCTGGAGAGCGCCCTTTACGTTGTCGCCGGCTTCCGGCTCGCGGCCCGAGAGCCGGCCGTCACCCCTCCGCTCCGATCTCCGAGATGACCATGTCTGCGAACCGGTGCGGTGCCTGGCCCTACCGGCTTGGGTTGGCAATGATCATCGTGATTGCGTGTACCCGTGTCATCGCGACATACCACGTGTTCAGCGAAACGTTTGACGAAAGCCTGCATATCGCGACAGGGCTCGAGTGGCTTGGCGGCGAGAAATATAGCTACGAGTTCAAGCAGCCTCCCCTGGCGCAGGCGGCGAGCGCAGTTGGGCCCTTTCTCGACGGGCGGCGCTCGCATCCGGAGCTCGGGTACGCTCGCGACGTGCACGCAATCATGTACGACGGGCCCGGAGGCGTGCTCCGCACGCTGACTCTTGCGCGATACGGATTGCTGCCGTTTCTCCTGCTTGGCATCCTCGTCGTGGCGGCGTGGGGCCGACGCATCGCTGGAGATTCGGGTGGACTGATCGCGGCACTCCTGTTCTCCACAACTCCCACGGTACTTGGCCACGCCGGCCTCGCCAACACAGACGTGGCTCACGCGAGCACCCTCGCTGCAGCGTTGCTTGCTGGCGTCATCTGGCTCTCGCAGCCGAGCACCCGACAGAGTGTCTGGCTTGGCCTTGCAATGGCTGCCGCGATTCTCTGCAAACTGTCGGCGATCCCGTTTCTGGTTTTGGCTGGCGGCGCCATCGTCCTGGCGCGATGGATGCTCGAACGAAACACCGATCGGGCGCGACCGCTCGTCACGAAACGCGACCTCTCGCTCCTGCTGCTGGCAGCTGCGGTTTCGATCGTCGGGATTATCGTGTGTTACCGGTTTTCTGTCGGCAATGTCGAGATTCCTCGCATAGGTCGGCACGTAACGGTTCTCGCGCCGGAATTCTTTGACGGACTGCGGTCCGTGTATCAGCACAACCACACTGGCAACCAGACCTTTTTCTTGGGTGAAGTAAGCTCGGGCGGGTGGTGGTACTACTTCCCGGTGATGCTGGCGGTGAAGACACCGCTCCCCCTCCTGGTGCTCGCCGCCTTCGGGGCGATCGTCGCATTCAGGCACCGCGCGAGCATCGAGCCGATGGCACCGGTGCTGTGCGCGATCGCCGTGCTTGCGTTCTCGATGACGGCAAAGATCAACATTGGCGTTCGGCACGTACTCGGTGTGATCCCGCTCTTTGCCGTGGTGGCTGGCTACGCTGCCGTGTACCTGTGGACTAACAGATCCGGCACCGCGCGGACGATTTCACGCGCAGTGGTTGTCGTCCTGCTCGTGTTCCAGTTCGGGGAGTCGGTCGCAGTCCACCCCGACTATCTGGCGTATTTCAACGCGCTCGCCGGATCGCACCCCGAGCGGATCAGCGTGGGTTCGGACCTGGACTGGGGGCAGGATCTCTTCCGCCTGCGTGACGAACTGCGACGGAGAAAGATCGACACGCTCTCGATCGCGTATTTCGGGTCGGCCGACGTCACGCGCTACGGGATGCCTAACGCGCGCCCGCTCAAGCCCTACGTGCCAGTCTCAGGCTGGGTAGCCTTGAGCGAAGGGCGGCGCGTTGGGGGGGCGTTCGACTGGTTGCCGAGCCGCTTCACCCCGACCACTCGGATCGGAAAGAGCATCTTCCTGTACTACGTGCCGACGGATTCCGTTAAGCCCGCAAGGTAGCCTCCCTCGAGTCTGCGGAAAACGGGTTATCCGGGCATCGAACAGGTTGCGGGTCCGCACAAACCGCGGCCTACCTTCCCCCCATGTCAACGGCCACGCAGGCCTTGGGCGAAGTGGGAGAACGGATCGCGGAACGCTGGCTCACCCGCGCCGGCTGGCGCGTCCTGAGCCGACGCTTCCAGAACGGTCATCGGGATATCGACTTGGTGGTCGAACAAAACGGAACGGTCGCGTTCGTCGAGGTCAAAGCCCGGCGCGACGACGGATATGGCGGCCCGGTCGAGGCGGTCAACTGGCAGAAACGCATAGAGTTAACGCGATCGGCCCGGATCTGGATCGACCGCCACGGCCAGGACGGCGAGGCCTATCGGTTCGACGTGGTCGGGGTGATCGTCAACGGCGATCGAGTGAGGGTCCGTCACGTTCAAGACGCCTTCTCCCTCGGCGCCGGGATCTGAACTCTGCCAGAAAAGTATCTTGAATTCCCTCCCGTTCTTTCGTATTTTGTTCGGTATATCGGCCGCACCTCGGCGGCCGGTACATTTCAGCCTGCGATAGCCACGGTTTGGACGAGAAACAGAGAGGACTTGGAGAAATGGCAACGGCAAGTGTATCGGAAGACAAAAAGAAAGCGCTGAACCTGGCGATCGCACAGATCGAGAAGAGCTGCGGCAAAGGCTCGATCATGAAGATGGGGAAGGACGCTCCCAAGATCGTCGTCGACTTTATCCCCACCGGTGCGATCAACCTCGATGCAGCCATCGGCGTGGGCGGAATTCCGCGCGGTCGCGTCACCGAGATCTATGGTCCGGAATCGTCGGGCAAGACCACGCTCTGCTTGCACGTGGTCGCCAACGCGCAGAAGGTCGGCGGCGTTGCCGCGTTCATCGACGCCGAGCATGCACTCGATACGGAGTACGCGCGCAAGCTGGGCGTCGACATCGACAACCTGCTCATTTCGCAGCCCGACACTGGCGAGCAGGCGCTCGAAATCTGCGAGATCCTCGTGCGCTCGGGCGCGGTCGACATCATCGTCATCGACTCGGTCGCGGCGCTGGTGCCCAAGGCCGAAATCGAAGGCGACATGGGCGATTCGCACGTCGGTCTTCAGGCGCGGCTCATGAGTCAGGCGCTTCGGAAGCTCACCGGCGCGATCGCGCGCTCGAAGACCTCAGTGGTCTTCATCAACCAGCTGCGTGAGAAGATCGGCGTCATGTTCGGCAACCCCGAGACGACGACCGGCGGAAAGGCGCTCAAGTTCTACGCGTCGCTGCGCCTCGACATCCGGCGCCTCGGGCCCGTGAAGGAAAAGGAGGACGTCGTCGGTTCGCACGTCCGCGTCAAGGTCGTGAAAAACAAGGTTGCGCCACCGTTCAAGCAGGCGGAGTTCGACATCATGTACGCCGAAGGCATCAGCCACACCTCGCTGCTCGTGGATATCGGCGCCGAGAATGGCATCATCGAGAAGTCCGGCGCGTGGTACAGCTACAATGGTCAGAAGATCGGGCAGGGACGTGAGAACGCGAAGATGTTCCTGCGCGACAACCCGACGATCATGCTCGAAGTCGAGGAAAAGGTGAAAGTCATCCTCGGCGTCGGTCCGAAGCCCGAAGCTGGTGACAGCGAGGGCGAGGAGGGCTGAGGATAACCGAAGCCACTCCGAGTTGGCGCCACCCCCTGGCAGGGGGGCGCCAATGGTCGCCGGGGAGTAGCGTGATGACATGGGGCCCGGAAATCCCCGTTCATCTGACCGCTATTCTCCGGCGATTTCCTTTCCCCCTCCCCTCCGATGAGAACCAGGCCTAACGTTGACCCCGACCTGCCGCCCACGCCCGGCGGTACTGTCACGGGTATCATTGCGTCGGCTCGCTCCGCGGGACGCTTCACCGTCCTCGTTGACGACAAGCCGGCCCACACGCTTGGACTCGCCGCGCTCGAACGGCTGGCTCTGCGCGTGGGAGTGACAACGATCGGCCGCGAGCAGGTCATCGCGCGAGAGGAGGCCGCGCTCCGAACCTACGATCGCGCCGTCATGATGCTCGCCGCGCGCGGCCGGGCGGCGAAGGATCTCGAGCGCCAGCTGGTTCGGAAGGGGGAGCCAGTCGAGTTCGCCCGCCTCGCCGTCGACCGGCTCGCGGCAGAGGGTTTTCTCGATGACGAGTCCTTTGCCCGAAATTTCGTCCGTTCAAGATCTGGCGCGGCGGGGCTCGCGCGGCGGCGCCTGCAACAGGAGCTTGGGCGAAAGGGCGTACAACGGACGATCGCAGACGAAGCGATCGCCGAGGTATTCGCTGAAGAGGAGATCGACGAAGTCGCCGCCGCAACCGCGCTCGCGGCGAAGCGCGCTCGTGCCCTCGCCGGTGCTGATCGGCAGACCGCCCGACGCAGGCTCTACTCATTTCTCGCGCGACGCGGGTACGCGCCGTCTGTAATCTCGGCGGCAATCGAGAGAGCAGCCGGCGAAATCCCCGACGACGAAAGGGTCGCCGAGAGCGAGTAACCCCGCCGCAATGCCTTGAGCCCCTCGGCGTGCAACCCGTATATTCCCGGGTCTATGCACGCCTCCGACATCCGCGCGCGTTTCCTCGCCTACTTCGAACGCCAGAACCACGCCGTGCGACCGAGCTCCTCGCTCGTCCCCGGCGAAGATCCGACGTTGTTGTTCACCAACGCCGGCATGGTCCAGTTCAAGAAGGTGTTTCTCGGCCTCGAAGCGCCCCCGGAGGGAAATCGCCGCGCGGCGACGGCGCAAAAGTGTGTGCGTGCTGGCGGCAAGCACAACGACCTCGAACAGGTCGGACACACGGCGCGGCACCACACCTTTTTCGAGATGCTCGGCAACTTTTCGTTCGGCGACTATTTCAAGCGCGACGCGATTCGCTTCGCGTGGGAGTTCGTCACCGAGGAGCTGCAGATCGACCGGAAGCACCTGCGCGTCACGGTCCACCATACCGACGATGAGGCGCGCGCGCTCTGGCGCGAGATCGCTGGACTGCCCGATTCGCGGATCTACGGACTCGGCGACAAGGACAACTTCTGGCAGATGGCGGACACGGGTCCGTGCGGACCGTGCAGCGAGATCTACGTCGACCTCGCGCACGTCGCGACCGATTGGAC
>JANMAM010000072.1:0-27789 GCA_031359795.1 Gemmatimonadaceae bacterium | reverse complement strand
GGTGTCGCGATGGCGATCAGCGCAACAACGGCGAGGACAGCGCCTCGCGTTAGGCAACGGCGAAGGAAGGAAGCAGTCATGGGAAAGGATGGGATTTTATAAGGGATAAAACACGCTGGTCGCAGGAAATGTTCCAACCGGCGAGGCGCCCCTAATGAGGCAGGTGCGGGCAGTGAGCGCCCGCGGCGCCGACCTGGATTCCGTCGCAGAACACGTGAAGCAGGGCCAAACCCCCGTGTTCCGTGCAATCGGCAGGGTGCGAGCCGGGCGCGAGGGGACCGTGGTGCCGCGGCTGCGCCTCGAGCGGGTGGACCATCACTGCCCCTGAGACCAGCACGAGAAACAAGGCGGTCGCGGCGGCGCCGAGCGAGCGCCGCGTAACGTGGCTCTCGACACGCGGCGCCTCTCCAGCGAGTCTGCGGATCCGGCGCTCGAGAATGTCGCAGCGTGTGAAGCCGGGAGCACCGACGAATGACGGCGCCTTGCCGAGGGCCGCGACCGCGAGGATCGCCGACGCGAGAACCAATGGCTGATTCCCGGCCGCCGCGTCGTCAGCGGTGATCTCCGCCTCGTCAGCGAGATCGTCCGAGAGGCGCCTGAACGCTGGCAGCCAGAACAGCGTTCGCGCGAGGAAACGGAGCAGTGACAAGCGCAGTGGATCACGGCGCCGGACGTGAACACCCTCATGGGCGAGTACTGCCGCAAGCTGCTCGCTCGATAACTCGAACCGCAGCGACTCGGCGACGTAGATGAGCGGTCGCCAGAAGCCGGCGGTGAACGCGGGATTTGGCAACCCGTTTACTACGCGCAAAATCGATGGGTCGACACCGGCGCGTTGAGCAGCGATTCCGAACACGTCGCCGCCTGACGGAATTCGCGCGTCGAGACACCGTAGCACTTCACGCATTCGCATCCAGGCGCGACACCGGTCCCACAGCGCATAAACAAGACCGGCAGCGAGCAGAACGTGCGCAGCCTCGTGCACGGGCGCGAGGACGATGTGCAACGCGACCAGGCAGAGCTGCCCGATATGATCCGTATTCGGGAGAAGCGCGTCCGCGCCCCGCGCGAGATGATGGCCGAACACGGGGCTGACGCTCAGGAACAGCAGCACGCCGATCCCCAGCAGCGCCCGTCGGCGGTGCGTCTGCTCGCGGCTCGTGACGGCGGCTAGTGGGAATTCAGGCATACGACCGGTGTGCTCTTCATGGCGCTGCTCCCACCTACTCCTGCTCACGCAGCTTCCGGCGAATCAGCCGCCCGAGCTCCGCGAGACGTTCGGGGTCGCGCTTGGCCAGCACATCGACCAGCGAGGCAGCGACCGAGTCGGGATCGAGTGACCATACACCTTCGACGATCCGACGAGACGCGTGTGCCATGAGCTCATCTTCACTCATCGTCGCCTCATAATGGAACAGGTCGTCGCGCTTCGCGCGCCGCAGCAGCCCTTTCTGAACGAGGTTGTTGAGAACAGTGATCACCGTCAGCAAGGCGACGTCGTGCTTCTTTGCTACGCGCTCATGAACGGGTCGCGCTGCGACCGGCCCCCCGAAACTCCAAACCGCGCGCATGACTCGCGCCTCGAGATCGCCGAGCACCTTGGCGAGGCCCTCGGCTGACAGGCGGACAGTGTCCTGCAACTGAACCGGCCGTCGCAGAGGCGTGGAATGATCTCGCTTCATAGCGGTGATCCGCCGATGTGCGTGAAGCGATCGCGGAAGATGCGTCTCACGCCTTGATCTTCGCGGACCGCTTTTGCAGCTCGCTGATCTCTCGCATCTGATCGGCCTTTATCGTCTCCGCCATCTGCTTCACGGTCGCGTTCTTCGCCTTGGGCAAGTACGCGTCGACCATTTTGATCGCCTGCTGGTGATGCATGATGGTGTGCTCCAGAAACGCCCTGTCGAACCCGGCACCCGTCCTGGTCTTCAGTTCGTCAGCCATCCGCTTGCTGTCAGACATCACCTTTGGCGAATACTGATCCTTGAAATCGCGTTCCAGCATCGTCACGATCTGATCGAGTTCCTTGTCCTGCTTGGTGTCGATCTTCCCGGCGATGTCAGTGACGGTGCTCGACTTTTGGTCCTTCACCTCATGCGCCATCTCGATCATCGCCTTATGATGGTCGGCCATCATCCGGAGAAAGTCCTGATCGGCGTTACCGGTCATGTTGCTCATCCCGGACATGCCCCCCGAGGAATCATGTTGCATCCCGGTCATCCCCTGGCCACCCGCCATCGCCCCGCCTGCCGAATCCATCATGCCGCCCATCGAAGCGGTATCGGATCGGCTATTGTCCTTGTTGCTGGCGCACGCGAAGGAAAGCAATGCGGCAAAGAGCACAACGAGAGGGCGGGCAGTTGAAGACATGGTAATATGAGTTTGCTGTGGAGGGGCCAATCATGGTCGGGCTTGCCAATCGCGTTCTATGGGGCATAAAATGTACCGGCGCTACGCGATCACTCACGTCCGCCTGATCGCGCGTTTAACCTACGACATCGGCTGACAACAATGACTGCTCGGCAAACCGTTCGAATTTCACTCATCGTCGGGCTGCTTGTCGTGGTGACGAGCGCGGCAGGCGCGCAAGTGCCTCATACTCCAACCGGGGCACGGAGCGCCGACTCGGCCGCCGCGGCGGGCGTTGTCACGAGCTTTCATAACGCGCTGGCCGCGGGCGACAGCCTTCGTGCGCTGTCACTCCTCGACACCGCTGTCGTGATCCTTGAAAGTGGCGATCAGGAGCATCTCGCGGAGTACAGGGCGCATCACCTCGCGGCTGACATCGAGTTCGCGCGGGCGACTCAAACGACGTCGGCGCCACTCCGCGCGTCAGTGAGTGGCGACGTCGCGTGGGTCACGGGAACCGGCATCACGCGCGGCACATTTCGCGGGCGGGCGGTCAACTCCTCCAGCGCGGAGCTGATGGTGCTGACTCGCGCCAACGGGCAGTGGCGAATTACGGCGATCCACTGGTCCTCGCACGTGCGCCGCTCGCCGTGAAGCGTTCACCGTGAGGCTTCAACGGCCGAGGAGCATCAGCTACAGGATCCGACGCGTGCACCGGTATCTCGGCCTCGTCATCGGTGTCCAATTCCTGCTCTGGACGATCGGTGGCTTGTATTTCAGCTGGACGAGCCTCGACGCGGTACATGGGGACCATCTGATTGGCGCGCCCGCGTTGCTTCCCGCGAACGCGGAGATCGGTTCTCCTGCAACGGCGATCGCCGCGATCCGCGCGCGCGAGCCAGTGGATTCGCTGCTGAGTGTCGAGCTGCTCACCGTCCTCGACCGCCGGGTCTATCGAATCGGATATGTGGCAAAGGCCGCGGGAACTTCCGTCCGACGCTATCAACTCGCTGATGTCGCGACCGGGGAGCTGCTGCCACCGTTAGGGCGGGAGACGGGAGAGGAGGTTGCGCGGCGAGCAGTTGCCGCGGCTGGTCTGCAGTCGAGAGTCCGCAGCGTCGAGCTGGTCACCGAGGCCAATGTCGGTGGTCACCATGAGTATCGCGGACAGCCGCTCCCAGCGTGGGCTGTGAGCTTCGACCATCCCGAGGCCGTTACCGCGTACGTCCCAACCACTCTCGGGCGCGTGGTCCGGGTGCGCAACGACCGTTGGCGGACGTTCGACTTTCTCTGGATGCTGCACACCATGGATTACCAGGGGCGCGACAACATCAACAACATCGTGCTGCGCGCGTTCTCGGTACTGGGCCTCGCGACAGTCATGTCCGGGTTCGTGTTGTTCGCGAGCACGTCCCGGCCGGTTCGCCGGATGCTCGCCGGTGCACGTACGCGCGATCGTTCACAGACTGCCGCACCCCGCGGCTAGCGCATCTACGCTCGCGGTCGGGGAGACTGACGGCGCCATGTCATCCAGGTGGTTCCCGTGGGCCTACGACGTCATCATGAGCGCGGCCGAGCGGGGGGTGGTCGGGCGCTGGCGGAGTATGCTCCTCCGGCCAGCCGCCGGCTGGGTGCTCGAGATCGGCGCTGGGACGGGACTCGGCTTCTCGCACTACAGCGTGCACGCCACGGTCATCGCCATCGATCCGAGTCTCGCGATGCTGCGGCGGGCGCGCGAGCGCGCCGCGGCCGCCGCAGCGACGATCATGCTCGTGGCGGCGGAAGCGGAGTCCCTCCCGTTTCGCGACGACGCATTCGACGAGTCAGTGGTAGAGCTGGCGATGTGCACGATCGAGCATCCGGCACGCGCGCTTTCCGAAATGCGCCGTGTAATCCGGCCGGGCGGAGCACTCCGAATGCTCGAGCATGTCCGGTTCGAGCAGCCCGTTGCTGGCTGGCTTCAGGATCGGGTAACACCGATCTGGCGCCGCATCGCCGGCGGCTGCCGTCTCAACCGTCGCACGACACAGTTGGTTGAAGCAGCGGGCTTTACGCTCGCAAGCGTCGATCGCGGACTCGGAGGCTATGCAGTGAGGATTCTGGCGAGCAAGCCACGATGATGCGTTAGGCGGCATCGCTCGTTCCTGACTCGACCTCGCGCCGCACCGACTCTCGCTTCGACGTGCCTCGTTATCCGACCGCCACCGATCGGGGCGGTGCTGGCACCGTTGCCGGAAAGCCGCCGAGGGTCCGGAATCTCAGATGCACATAGATGAGGAGGCTCAGGATCGCCGCAAAAAAACACCAGATTGAAACGAGTGCCTGAACAGCTACGATGTATGCCGCGACGAACGAGGCAAACGCCAGCAGGCCGAATAGCTTCACGAAGCGATGGCTCGAGACGAGGCAGCTGACGCACGTCGCCGCCACGTAGAGCACCATGACCGGTATCAGGTGGAAATGCGGCGACGGGTAGACGACATGATTGCCGACCACTGCAGCGAGCACCGGGCGCGTCGCGATGAAATACAGCAGATACGCCCCCACCAGAAAGCCAGCGGCCTCGAACGCAAGCAAAATCTTCTTCCGCCAAGGGTCTGCTTCGAGAGCGTACATCGCGAACGGCACGTACATGGGCCACAGTGAATGCGAGAAGACGGAATACACGTAGGTCATCGCCTGCCGCAGAGCCGGCGCGTCATGGGAAAATGTCAGCCAGATGACGCCTTCGGTGAGCTGCTGGATTCCAAAAAGCAGCGGTATCATCGCCAGCGGCCGCTCGCTTCTCATCTTCGTTTTGCCAAGCGCCGCTACTCCGATCGCTGAAAGTGTGGTGCCAGCAACGAAACTTGCCGAAGCGGAAAAACACATCTTGCGCCATCCTGTCGTTGTGAGTGCGAGGCTGCGCTAATCTACCATCGCACCCGGCGTGCGCGGTCTATTGTCTTCGACTCGACCGCCGGGCATCGTGCGCACGGAGCGGTACCCTGCTTCGCGTCTTCATCGACTATGCGCTGCCTGCGCGGTAGTCGGAGTGATGGCTCGGCCGAGTTCTCGGCGGCTACTACGCGCGCTGGTGCGCGCAACGCCTTGTCGACGAGGCGGTCCGCGAATTTGGTGCCGCCTAACGCGAGGACACCTTGTGGGGGATTCCCTCACACTGCATCCCTCGATTGCCCGACTGCCTGCACTCGCTCGTGACGCTAACCTGAGAGCAGGGTCTGGCCTGCGCTCACGCTGGCTCAGGTAGGGTGTGCGCTGCTTACGTCAGCGGGGGGCCCGGCGGTCGCCCCTTGGCGATCTCTCGCATCGAGCTTCGACATGAAATTCCTGCTCGGCACGTTCAGATGACCGGGCGGCTTTGCCTCCTCGGATTGCTGCTGCTCGAAGTTGGGCGGGCAGGCTCGCTCTCGGCGCAAGCCAGCGAGTCCGGCGCAGCGACGCTGCTGGCGCCAATTCGCCTGGGCGATCTCTACACCCAGGTCCAGCGCGCCAATCCGCGTATTTCCGCGGCGCGCTCACTCACCCGGGCCGCCGAGGCGCGTGTTCCCGGCGTGTCGCGTCCGCCCGATCCGCAGCTGCAGCTCGGGTTCATGAACTACGAGCTTCCAGGCCTGACGCCGATGCCGACGTTAGGCATGACCCAGCTGCAGCTCATGCAGATGGTGCCGTTCCCCGGAAAGCTCTCGCTCGCCGGCCGGGCCGCCGGATTCCAGGCGTCGGCAACGGCCTTCCGCGCCGAGGACGTGGCGTGGGATGTACGCAACCAGGTGGCGATGGCGTTCTACGATCTCTACGCCACCGACCGAGGGCTCGGCGTTTCGCGCGAGACCCTGCGGCTGTTGCGGGACATCGCCGCGACGGCAGAGGCGATGTACCGCGTCGGCGACGGACGGCAGGCCGACGTCCTTCGTGCGCGCGTCGAGATCGCGCGCATGGTCGAGGACACGCTGCGCATGCAGGCAATGCGCGAGTCGATGACCGCCCGCCTCGATGCGCTGCTCGATCGCGCGCCATCGTCCGGGACTGGTTCCCCCGCGCTACCGGCATTTCCCGAGCTTGTACCAACGCGTGCCTCGCTCGACGCGATCGCCCGTGACACACGCCCGATCGTGCGCGCCGGGCTCGAAGAGGTGCGAGGGGCCGATGCGTCGGTGCGACTCGCGCGGAAAGAGCTCTTCCCCGACCTCCAGGTCGGATTCCAGTATGGACGGCGCGGCGGAGTGATGGGCACGGAGCAGATGGGCAGCCTGATGCTCGGCGCCTCGCTCCCGATCTTCGCCCGGTGGCGGCAGCTCCAGATGCGCGAAGAGGCCGGTGCGATGAAGCAGATGGCGCAGGCAGACCTCGCCCAGATGCGAGCCGAAACCCGCGGAATGATCGGCGAGGCATACGCGGCGCTGACACGCGCGCGCAGCCTCTCGTCGCTCTATCGGACGACCGTTCTGCCACAGGCCGAAGCGGCCGTGGCGTCCGCGCTCTCGGCGTACCGCGTCGGCAGCGTCGATTTCATGACGCTCCTCGATGATCGCATGACGGTCAACAAGTATCGGCAGGAACTGAACGTGCTCGACGCGGACCAGGGCAAGGCGTGGGCCGAGCTCGAGCTGCTCATCGGGCGTCCACTCTTCGATGCAAACAATCTCACCAGCCCGATCGTCGCGACCACGCGACCATCGGGCGGGAGCGAGCGATGACACGCACAGCAAGGATCGCCGCCTACAGCGGGGTACTCGTCCTCACGTTAGGCACGGTCTATTTCGCGACGCGGGGCAAGGGCGAGCCGACGACAATGGCGGTATCGCCGGCCGCCGCGGCCGCCAGCCCCGGAACCGCGTTAGGCACGCCGGTCATGCTCAGCGCGGCCGACGCGCGACGGATTGGCGTCACCTACGCGATCGCGTCAGCGGGCGCGCTCGCGAAAGAGGTGCGCACCGTCGGACAGGTCACCTTCGATGAAACGCGGGTGCGGACGATCGCACTCAAGGTGGATGGCTTCGTCGAGCGCCTGATCGTGAACTCGACGGGGCAGGCGGTTGCGACGGGCCAACCGCTGCTCACCATCTATTCGCCGATGCTGGTGACGGCGCAGGAGGAGCTGCTCCTCGCGAAACGTCTGCAGAGCGACGTCTCGGCGGCGAGTCCCGAAACGCGGCGGAGTGCGGACGATCTGCTCTCCTCGGCGCGGCGCCGCCTCGCCTATTGGGATATCTCGAGCGATGAGATCAGCGAGATCGAGCGCAGCGGCCAGGTCCGGAAGACGCTGACGATGCGTGCTCCCGTTGGTGGCTACGTATTGGAGAAGAACGTGCTCGCCGGGCAGAAGATCATGGCCGGCGAAGCGCTCTACAAGGTCGCCGACCTGAGCACGCTCTGGGTGGAGGGCGAGGTGTTCGAGCAGGATCTCGCCACGGTGCGAGTTGGCGCGACGGTGCAGGCCGAGTTCGAGGCACTGCCCGGTGACCGGCGCGCCGGACGGATCTCCTATGTCTATCCGACGCTCAACCCCGACACACGCACCGTCCGTGTCCGCGTCGTGCTGTCCAACCCGAAGCTGACGCTGAAGCCGGGCATGTATGCGACCATTCGCATCGCCGGAGTCGAGCGCGCTAACGTGCTGACCGTCCCCCGCTCGGCCGTGCTGTCGACCGGCGAGCGCAGCATCGTCTTTGTCCGCGACGCGGCTGGCCAGCTCTCGCCGCGCGAAGTGGCGTTAGGCACGTCGAGCGACGACCGGATCGAAGTCCTGCGCGGACTGGCCGCTGGCGAAACGGTCGTCGCATCGGGCACCTTCCTCGTCGATGCCGAATCCAATCTCGGGACGGCGCTCGGCGGGATGGGCAACATGCCGGGCATGGAGGTCACGACGCCGCCGAAGCCGTTGCCCGCCACTCCGCGCGTGAAAGGGTAGGGCAGATGCTCAAGCGCATCATCGACTGGGCGGTCGCGAACAAGCTGGTTGTGCTGCTGTTCACGCTCGCGATCGTCGCCGGCGGCGTTTTCGCGATCCGCCGTACGCCGCTCGAGGCGCTCCCCGACTTGTCCGATGTTCAGGTCATCGTCCAGGCCGATTACAGCGAGCAGGCACCGCGCATCGTCGAGGATCAGGTCACGTACCCGATCGCCGCCGAGATGCTGAAGGTGCCAGGCGCTCGCACGGTTCGCGGGTATTCGTTCTTCGGCGTGTCGTTCGTCTACATCATCTTCGAGGACGGCACCGACCTCTACTGGGCTCGCTCGCGCGTGCTCGAGTACCTGAACGGCGTGCAGGGAAAGTTGCCGGCCGCGGTCAAGCCAACGTTAGGCCCGGACGCGACCGGCCTTGGCTGGGTGTACCAGTATGCCCTCGAAGACACGTCGGGCCGGCTCGACCTCGCGCAGCTCCGCGGCATCCAGGATTGGTATCTGCGATACGCGCTGACCGCCGTGCCGGGCGTGTCCGAGGTCGCGTCGGTTGGCGGCTTCGAGAAGCAATATCAGGTCGACATCGATCCGGCGAAGCTCCTCGCCTACGGAATCCCCGTGACCAAGGTCATGAGCGCGATCCAGGCGGCCAACAACGACGTTGGCGCGATGACGATGGAGCTCTCCGAACGCGAATACATGGTGCGTGGGCTCGGCTACCTGAAATCGATCGGCGACATCGAGAATGTCGTCGTCGGCGCGACGAAGGAGGGGACGCCGATTCGCGTCGCCGAACTCGGACGCGTCGCGGTCGGGCCGGCGATCCGGCGCGGGATCGCCGATCTCGATGGCCGCGGCGACGCCGTCGGCGGCATCGTCGTCATGCGCTTCGGACAGAACGCGCTGACGACGATCAACAATGTGAAGGCGAAGCTCGCTGAAGCGGAAAAGGGACTGCCCCCCGGCGTCGTCGTACGAACGGTGTACGATCGGAGCGAGCTGATCGAGCAGGCAATCGGAACGCTCAAGGGCAAGCTGCTCGAGGAGACGCTCATCGTTGCGCTGGTGTGCATCCTGTTCCTGCTGCATGCCCGGTCGGCGCTCGTCGCGATCCTGACGTTGCCCATCGGCATCATGATGGCGTTCATCGCGATGCGCTTCATTGGAGTCGGTGCCGACATCATGTCGCTCGGTGGCATCGCCATCGCCATTGGCGCGATGATCGACGCGGCGATCGTGATGATCGAGAACATGCACAAGCACCTCGAGCGCGCGGTACTCGCGAAGCTGGGGCCGAGTGGCAACGACGCGAAGTCGTTCAATTCGTCGAGCCTGACCGCCGCCGAGCGCTGGCGAGTGGTCGCCGAGAGTGCAAAGGAGGTGGGACCGGCGCTGTTCATCTCGCTGTTGATCATCACCGTGTCCTTTCTTCCCGTGTTCACGCTCGAAGGCCAGGAGGGCCGGCTCTTCACGCCTCTCGCCTTCACCAAGACGTTGTCGATGGCCGCCGCCAGCGTGCTCTCGCTGACGCTCGTGCCGGTGACAATGGGATTGTTCGTCCGGGGAAAGATTTACCGCGAGCGCGCAAACCCATTGAATCGCGCGCTGATTCACGTCTACCGTCCCGTCATCAACTTCGTGCTCGCGTACCGCGGACCGGTGATCATGGCCGGCGTGGTGATGCTGGTCGTGACATGGATCCCCTGGACGCGTATCGGCAGCGAGTTCATGCCTCCGCTCGAGGAGGGAACGGTGCTCTTCATGCCGACCACGCTCCCCGGCATATCCGTCGCCCGCGCTCGTGAGGTCGTCAGGCAGCAGGACGCGATCCTCAAGTCATTCCCCGAAGTCGAGCACGTGTGGGGCAAGGCCGGCCGCGCTGAGACGGCGACCGATCCGGCTGGACTCGACATGACCGAAACGACGATCTCGCTCAAGCCGAAGAAGCAGTGGCGCCGGGGCATGACCTACGATCGTCTCGTCGCCGAGATGGACTCGGCGACGCAGATGCCCGGCGTGACGAATGCCTGGACGATGCCGATCAAGGGACGGATCGACATGCTCGCCACCGGAATCCGAACGCCTGTCGGCATCAAGATCTTCGGGCCCGATCTCGCGGTGCTCGAGCAGATGGGCAAGCAGATTGAGCAGGGCGTCCGGATGATCCCGGGAACGCGGAGCGCTTTTGCCGAGCGCGCCGTGAGCGGCTACTACCTGGACATCGACATCAACCGCGAAGCCATCGCCCGGCACGGCGTGAACGTCGCGGATATCCAGGCGGTGATCGCGACGGCGATCGGCGGCATGACGATCACGCAGACCGTCGAAGGGCGGGAGCGCTACGGGGTGCGAGTGCGATACCCACAGGAGCTCCGCGACACACCGGAACGCCTCGCATCGGTGCTCGTTCCCGTGAATCACGATGTGGGCGCGGGCACGCCGAAACCAACGACTACCGCGATGGGGGGGAGCGGCGGATCAGCGATGACCGCCGGCAATGCGCAGGTTCCGCTCGGCCAGCTCGCGACCATCAAGCAGGTGGCGGGGCCGATGGTCGTCCGCACCGAGGGCGCGATGCCGACCGCGTGGGTGTACGTCGACGTCGCGGGCCGGGACATCGGTGGCTACGTGAAGGATGCACAAAAGATGGTGAGCGGCATGATCAAGCTGCCGCCGGGATATTCGATTGTCTGGAGCGGCCAGTACGAGTACATGCAGCGGGCGAAGGAGCGGATGAAGCTCGTCATTCCGGCGACGCTGGCGCTCATCCTGCTCCTGCTCTACTTCAACTTCAAGAGCGTGGGCGAGACGCTGATCGTGATGCTGTCACTGCCCTTCGCGCTCGTCGGCGGCATCTGGTTCGTCTGGGCGTTAGGCTACAACTGGTCGGTGGCGGTAGCGATCGGCTTCATCGCGCTCGCCGGCGTCGCCGCCGAAACGGGAGTGGTGATGCTCATCTACCTGGACCACGCCTGGAAGGCGCAGCTGATCCTTCGCGCAGCAGAAGGACGGCAGCCGACGATGCGCGATCTCTACGACGCGGTGATCGAAGGCGCCGTCGAGCGGGTCCGGCCGAAGATGATGACGGTGACGGCGATCATGGCGGGACTTCTCCCGATCCTCTGGGGGAACGGTACGGGAGCGAGCGTCATGAAGCGGATCGCCGCGCCGATGGTGGGCGGGATGATCTCGAGCACGGTGTTGACGCTGGTCGTCATCCCGGCTGTCTACTCGCTGTGGAAGGAGCGCAGTGTGCGAAAGATGGCCGCAACGCCCGCCGAGGCGCAGCCGAACAACGACACGTTAGGGGGGCAGGTTACCATGGCAACACGATGAACGCAATTCAGGAGGCCCACCCACCGGCGGACGAGCATGCCGCGCACCGGTCAGCCGGGATGGCGAAAGAGATGGCGCACGGCAAAGCGGAGATGGCGCACGAAAAGGCCGAGATGGCCCACGGGATGGGGCATGGCGCCGGAGAGTCGATGGACGCGATGGTGAGCGGCATGCGCCGCCGCTTCTACGTCACGCTCGTCCTCGCGGTGCTCGTGTACCTGTACGCACCGATGTTCACGCAGCTCACCGGCATTACGCTGCCGACTCCATTCGGGATCTCGAAGGAGCTGCTGGGCTTCATTCTCGTGACCCCAGCGGTCTTCTACGGCGGGTGGGTGTTCTACATCGGTGCATGGCGCGCCGTCAGGCACGGTGTCGCCAACATGTCGGTGCTCGTCTCGCTGTCGGTGCTGGCGGGCTATCTCTTCAGCGTTGGCGCGACGTTCTTCTTCAAGGCTGAAGTCTTTTATGAAGCGGTCGCGGTGCTGCTCGTGTTCATCCTCCTCGGCCACTGGCTGGAGATGCGCGCGCGGGCGGGCGCGTCGAAGGCGGTTCAGGCGCTGCTGAACCTCGCGCCTCCGAAGGCGACGGTCATTCGCAACGACCAGCCGGTCGAAGTGCCGACCTCGGAAGTCGTCATCGGCGATATCGTCATGATCCGTCCCGGCGACAAGTTGCCAGTGGATGGTGAAGTGGTCGACGGAGAGTCGCACGTCGACGAATCGATGATCACCGGCGAGAGCATGCCGGTGAAGAAGGTCGCTGGCAGTACAGTGATCGGCGCGACGATCAACAAGACGGGCACGTTCCGCTTTCGCGCAACGAAGGTCGGGGCCGAAACCGCCCTTGCCCAGATCGTCAAGCTCGTGCAGAACGCGCAGAATTCGAAGGCCCCGTCGCAGCGGCTCGCTGACAGCGCGGCACAGGTGCTCACCATTGCGGCGGTCGTCTTCGGGATCGCTACGTTTGCAATCTGGTACTGGGCGGCGGGGTCGACGCTCGTTTTCGCGATGCTCCTCGCGATCACCGTCGTCGTGATCGCCTGCCCCGATGCGCTCGGCCTCGCCACACCGATGGCGATCATGGTCGCGAGTGGCAAGGGCGCGCAGAATGGCATCCTCTTCAAGGACGCGACCGCGCTCGAAGAGGCGGGCAGACTGCAGGCGATCATCTTCGACAAGACCGGGACGCTCACCATCGGGCAGCCGCAAGTCGTGGAGATCGTCGCTGCTGCGAAGCCTGTCACCGCGAGTGAATTGCTTCGGCTTGTCGGTTCGCTCGAACAGTCGAGCGAGCACCCGCTCGCACAAGCCGTGATCGAAAAGGCAAAGGCTGACGGCGTGGCCCTGAGCGCGCCGTCACAATTCGAGGCGATCGCCGGACAGGGCGCGCGCGCGACCGTCGACGGACGCACAGTGCTCGCAGGCAATCGCCGGTTGATGGACGAGAACCACATCGCGCTCGATGAACTGAACGAGCGGGCGCGGTCGCTCGAGGCCAATGGCAACACGGTCGTCTATGCCGCGATCGACGGCACGTCAGCGGGACTGATCGCCATCGCCGACGCGATTCGTCCGAACGCGAAACAGGCGATCGACCGGCTCGCAGCGTTAGGCGTCGAGGTCGCGATGCTGACCGGCGACAACCAGGGCACCGCCAACCTGGTCGCCAGGGCACTCGGCATCAAGACCGTATTCGCCGAGGTTCAGCCGGGCCAAAAAGCAGACAAGGTCAAGGAGATGCAGGCGCGCGGCCTCCGCGTCGGGATGGTCGGAGACGGCATCAACGATGCGCCGGCGCTGGCGCAGGCGGACGTCGGCATCGCCATCGGTGCCGGCACCGACGTGGCGATGGAGACGGCGGACGTGGTGTTGATGAAGAGCGATCCGTTCGACGTGATCGGCACCGTCATTCTCAGTCGGGCGACACGGCGCAAGATGCGGCAGAACCTGTGGTGGGCGGCGGGCTACAATGTGATCGCCTTCCCGCTCGCGGCCGGTCTGCTCTATCCCCTGACCAAGTGGCTGTTGAGCCCCGAGATCGCAGCGCTGTCGATGTCCGGCTCGACATTGATCGTCGTCGCGAACGCGCTGTTGCTGAAGCGGGTGAAAATGAACGAACCCGCGCCGGTCTGATCGTGCGAAGGCTTCCTCCATCTGTCGCCGGGATTTGTTTCGGCAGCGGTGGATTCTGGATGATCGGGCTGGGCTTGTATTTCATGTTCCTGCGTCCGGCGCTCCTTCCCGAGGATTTCCGATTCATGGGGGCGCCTCCAGCCGAAGTTCAACTGCTCGTGCCGGGGCTCGCGCGGTGGCTGCACCGCGTTTTCACGGTGATGGGCGGGTTCATCACAGGTGCGGGCCTGCTCACGATCCTCGCGGTCGCGAATGCGTCCGTGCTGCGACAGCGGTGGAGCTGGATCATCCTCGGGCTGGCAGGACTGTTCACGGTCGGAACGATGACCCTGACGAACTTTCAGCTCGACTCCGATTTCAAGTGGCTGCTCCTGGTGCCGTCCGTGGTCTGGTTCATTGGACTCGGCATTCTGGCGGCGACGCGGAGAAACGACGGGACACGATCCGGCGCCTGATGCCTACAGTAGATGCACGAGCTCGCATACAGAGTCCGCGCGCCTCGTGGCCCTTCTCAGCGAGCGTTAGGCTCACTCGGTCCAGTGCGGTTCTCGGGTCTCGAACGGCTGTCTGCGAATCAACACGCTGCTGACCGCCGGCACGGCGAAGCGGATCGCATGCTTCACGGTCCCGCTCAATGCGTGCGCATCGCGCAGCGAAAGGTCCGGACGTGCCTGCACATGCACGTCGACGAGAAAGTCGAGCCCCGACTGCGCCGCGCGAATGCCGCGGGCGGTGCGCTCGTCTCGCGCCGGGACGGGACCGATGACCACGCTGGGATCGGGCATTCTCGAACGGAGCGGTCGAAGCGTGGCTACGGCATCACGCGAATGGAAAGATAGACACTTCGCCCAATTGCCGGGATGATCCCCGGGCCCGGATACTCATCGGTGCGACGCGTGAAGTAGTGCCGATCGGCAACATTGTTGACGCCTGCCTGCGCGCGCCAATGCGCGCCAATGCGCGCGGTCGCCGACCAGTCGAGCACTGTATACGCAGGGATCCGCCCGATCACGGCGTCGTCGCTGCGCTCGGTGTTGGTTGCGTCGCCGTAAGCGGACCCGATGACGGTGGCGAGGAGCGTGCTGCCTAACGGGCCACGGGCCAGCGTCAGGCCAGCGCGCTCGACGACACGCGACGCATACTCGACACGCCGGCCATTGAACTCACCGTTCGTGTAGTGGGCATCGATCAGGGCGAGCGAGTTGAAGGCGGTAATGGAGCGTCCGACGGCACCGTCGGCACCTCGCGCTAAAAGCGGCGTAACCTCGAGATAGCTCTCAATTCCCTGATGCACGCTGTTTGCGACATTGGTCCGCTCCGTGAACGCTGCGCCTGCACTGTCCGTGCGTGCGACAAGACCAATCCGACCGTTGACTGCCAGCCGGAACACGCCCACGTCGAACCGGACGCGATCATCAGCAAGCGTGCCGCGTGCCCCAAGGTCGGCGTTGACCCCTCGCGTGTCGTGGAGCGCCGGATCGATGCGTGAGACACTTCCGACCGGCGTCAACGATGAGTAGTCGATCGGGCGATAGGCCTGGGTCACGTTGGCGTAAAGGCCTGTCGTCGCCGAGACGATCCAGCTCGCGCCGAGTCCACCCAATGGGACGGCGCGGGTCTTCGACTGCGGGGTAAAGATCGTATCTGTGTAGCCTTCCGCCCGAGAGCGGAGTGTCTCGATACGGAGGCCAGGCAGCAGCGTGAGGCGCGACCCAATGTGCACCGCATTCTCCGCCCAGGCGGCGAGGTTCGCGTTGGCGAAGCGGATGTCGTACTCGTACGGCCCGATGAGCGAGAGGTTGAAGTCCGATCCGGTCGTGCCTTCTCCGCCTCCCTGACGGTGCATTGTTCCACTGAACCAGCGCACCCCCGTCGCGAGCGAGCTGCGGGCACCGAAGAGGCGATAGTCGGCAAGCAGCCGAAGCTCCTCGGTAGCGTTGCGGAATCCTTCGCGCTCCACCTCTCGTGGAACGTAGGCACCGGTCGCCTGGTCGATTTCATCGAACGCGCCTGGGCCACCGTCTTCATTGCGCCACACAAGCGAGCGTGAGCTGCCGAGCACTGATGTCACGCTTTGTACACGAAGCCGCTTCGCCGGCTGCCAATCGACCGAGACCGACGCGATGTTCCAGGGGGACGTGAGCCAATTGCGCGCACGAAATGATTGGCGTGCGCCAGATTCAAGCTGCGCATCGGACAGTCCACCCGGCATATGGATGCGGTTGCGCATCATCGAATAATCGGCGGACGCGGTTAACGTCGGCGTGATCGCAATCTCGAGTGCGGCGTAGGCGCTCGTCTGCGCGTTGTCGGAGTTCGGGCGCCAGCCGGTCTGCGTGTGGCGTTGCGCGTAGGTGAACCACCGCCAGCGACCGCTTTCACCACCGAGCGAACCGTAGGTGTTGGTCAAACCGAAACTGCCGTTCGTCTGCTGGACGTCGACCGCCGCTGTCCTCGCCGCAACCCCTCGTCGCATCACGTAGTTGACAACCCCACCGAGTTGGGGACCGAACTGCAGGCCGCCGGCGCCCCGGACGATCTCGATGCGCTCGACCGCCTCCATCGGCGGGGAGTAGTATGTCTCGGGGTAGCCGTACGGATCGGCGGCGATCATCACGCCGTTCTGCCTAACGTTCATCTCGACCGACTGGGTCGGGTTGAGCCCACGCAACGCGATGCCGTTCGACGGAAAGCCGCTGCCTTCGGTCTCGGCGACGGTCAGCCCTGGAATGCGTCCCAACACCTGGCGCGCGACATTCTGCGCCGTGTTCGCGCCGACGCTGTCAACCAGCACGGCCTCGGTGCGCTTCCCGGTCAGCAGGACGGTTCCATACCGGTCGGGGAGGAACGTGACGGTTCGGGGAGCCGCTGGTGCGGTCACGCGGACTGTCTCGAGCTGGCCAGCCTTGGTGTCAGGCGGCTGTGAGGGAGTCGGTGATGGCGCCTGGGCAAAAACTGGCAGGACGTTGGCAAACACAGCGGCGGCGAGTACGAAGCATCGCGCCCGGTCCAGGAAATGAATAAGTGATGGGAAGTGCGAACGCATGGGGAGGCTGGGGATCGTCGAGGTTTCCTTCACGAGATACAGAGATAAACAACAATCCAGACAAGTTCAATCGGGATTGATACATTGGCGCTGTTTGGTTTAGAGCCCAACGAGTTTGTTCCTTGACTCTGAAGTTTACTCCAGCGTTTAGAACTCGGTTTGGAGGATCGATGCACATCGGGGAAGTCGCTACTAACGCCCAGGTAAGCGTCGCCGCGAAGATGGAGCAACACACGCGCATCCGCGCTGCGCTCGCGCAATACGCAAGCGCATGCGAGCGCGCGAAGCACTCGCGGAGTGCCCGCTGCTCGTATCGCTCGGACGTTTGGAGGATTGAATGAAACTGGATCTCAAGGTCAGCCGGATGACCTGCCTCGAGCGCGTCGAGGGAGTGCAATCGGCGACGGTTGACTACCGTGCGGGGAGCGCGTCGACGTCGCCCATTCGGTCCCGTCGCCGCTCTGTTGACGGCAGTCGGGCGTGCCGGATATCACGCCGAGCGGGGGCTTGGGGGGGCCGTCACGGACGTCAACGAGCCCATCGCTATCGATGGACGGATCCGAGGTGGCGACCGTTAGGCAGTCGCAATCAGCCGCTGCGGATTTCGACGTCCCGATCATCGGTACGGGCGTCGCCGGAGTGGGCCCGATGCGTCCCGTGCTCGTGTGTCCGCCCAACGGACCAAACGTCAACGGGGCGCAATCCGTCGAGATACATGCCTTGCTTCACGCGAGGACGGTGAACGCCAAACCGCGACAGCGGCATTGTGGGTGCCGGTTGGCGCGCTATGTAGCGTGGGAGCCTATAGAGCGATCAGTAACGGACTAGACGGCATTTCGTACGGAGACCGCGCGTGGCTGGCGGATGGCCAACCATAAAATCGCCAAGACATTTCGGTTTAACCCGGCCCCCCAAACGCGGCTTCGCATTGCTCCGGGTGGCGGTCGTATCAGTGTCGCACGTAACGAATCGCGCTGATGCGCAGCCCGGCGCGGAGCTCGCCAAACTCGCGATGCCCGCCGGCGACATACATCGCGGGTCCGCCGATTCGATTGCGCGCGTACTCGAGGTGCGCCCCCACGTGCTTGCCAGTCGTCGGCAGGTTGTAGTTCAGCCCCGCCCGGATCGCGTGCTGCACGGCGGCACCGAGCGTCGCGTCTCGATCGAGGTAGACGACGTCGTATCGCACGAAGGGATCAAGGTCGCCGATCCGCCGCCCGTCGAACGCGGAGAGCTGGAGCTGCACGTAGCCACCGCCGACATCCGTCCCGGTTCCGGAAAAGCTGCTCGCGAGCGCTTCTCCCTCGACCGTGAATGGGTGCGCCCCGCCCCACGGTAAAATGAGGGCGCTGGTATACGCGATGTCGCCTTCCAGCGAGAACTTGTCGCCCTCTGCAACGGCGCCGCCTAACGGCTCCGCGCCGATCGCCGAGGCAAGGGTGAAGGTGCGGTCGCGGATGCCACGGGTATAGTCGCTGCCAACGCCGACGGTCAACTGCCGCCCCCGCGACCGCTGGTCGATGGCGACGACCGTGAGCTTTGCCGCGATCGAATTTCCAACGGCGTAGCGCGGGCGCACCGTGTTGAGCGACCCGCGGTTGTCCTGGGCCGAGAGGGCGAGCGTCGCGCGGGAGGTAAGTGCGCGCGACGCCTCGACCCCCCACTGCGTGCCGAAGCTGTTGACGCTGCCGTGCTCCTCCAGCACGAGCGATCGGTTGATCGCCGGCAGGTTGCCTGACGACAGGTTGTCCTCGCGCGACAGGATGTGGGTATTCTCGCCGAACAGGACCCGCCCCTTTCCCGGATCGTCCGCGTGCTGCAGCGCCAGATACGCGTTCTCGAACACCTGCGAACGACGGCCGGTCCGGAAGAAGTTGTTATCGGTCAGGTCGACTTCATAGACGAGCGCCGCGCGGACTGCGGTCGCCGAGCGTGGCAGCCTCACGCGGGGGAAATCGACCTCGGCGCCCTGCCGGACGCGCCGCCATGCATCGGCGGACACGACATGGCTCCGCGGACCCCAGAGCCGCTCGGCGAATCCCCACGTGGTCACGCTCAGGTCCCCCCGGCGGTACACTGCTCCCGCGTCCGGGTTGAACGACCAACGCGCTCCCGGCTCTTGCTGCTGCGCGCCTGCGACCGAGGCGACGCTCGCGATGAGGACGAGCGGAACGCACAATCGCCCGATCACTGTGTCCCCGCTGGTGGCGCCACTGTGGGCTGCGTCCCGCGCTCGGTCTTCGGCCGATGGACCCGTGCCGGCGGTTGACGGAGCTGGTGCCTAACGCGCCAGACGATGGCCACCGTGACAACGAGGATGCAGAGTTCGATGAACACCTTCTCCGCGTCGAAGGGATCGACCGGCCGATCCTTGAGCGCTGGATCGGTGAAGATCGCGTGGACCGCGTAGAGCGGGAACAACGCATACGTCGCGAAATGCAGGCGCTTCCAGAGTCGGCGGCTCATTGCTTTTCGTTCCTGCCAGAGAATGGATGTCGTGACGATGAAGACCAGCAGCCAGAATGCCAGCGCGCCCACCGTGTTGACGTAGGGCTGCTTCGGCGCGCCGAGGGGCCAGAGCAGGTCGACGACACCGAATCCGGCGGTCGTGGAGAACAGCAGCACGACCGGGTGCGCGAAGCTGACCGCCAGCGCGGTGTAGCCCGTCCAGTTGTGCAGCGCGACCGTGTTCATCCGGCGGTGCGGCCACCGGCGGACGGGGTTGTACTTCACCGACAGCAGGAGGCCGAGCAGAATGTTGAGCGTCAGCAGCCCGACCGCGGTCAGGCCGGCGTAGTTGGACAGGTCGAGCGCAGACACGATGAGCGGCACGCGGAAGAGGGACGACCGATGGAGGGGCGAAAGCTATGCCGCGGCCTCGGCGGAGGCAGGCCGCCATTCGGCGCAATCGGCACTCGCTATGTCACCCCACTGCGCCCATCGACGGTCTTGCGATCACCAGAAAGACGAGCACGCAGACAGAGAACATAGCTCAGCGTCACATCTGATAGCTGGATAGGCGTCAAACTCAGATCGTAGACCGTTAGGCGGTCCTTGGCGTCGGGTGATCAACATCTCCTCAACTGACTCGAGCAAGATCCGCGTCAGGGCCCGGACCTCGCCGTCCACGGATCGCCGTCCACGCCCCGACCAGCACCAGCGCGAGCCCGCACGCACAGACGATCGCCGCGCCCGTTGGCAGATCGAGCTTGTACGATGCCCATAGCCCAACGAGACTCGCCACCGTCGCGACTGCCCAGCCGATGATCAGCCGGTGAATCCATCGCGAGGCCAGCATCACCCCACAGACCGCTGGCACGATAAGGTAGGCGAACGTCAGGAGAACGCCGGCGATCCGGACGAAGCTCACCACCACCAGCGCGAACGCCGCGTAGAACCAGAAGTCCCACAGGCGAACCTTCATTCCCGACGCGAATGCCTGCTCGACGTTGGCGGAGATGAGCGCGAAGCGCTTGTGAAACAAGCCGAAGAACCCCGCGAGCACGACGAAGAGCGCTGTCCGTTCCGCCACCTGGCGACTGGTGACGTTGAGAATGTCACCGGTCAGAAGATGCTCGAGCTCTTCCTTCCCACCGGCGACGCGACTCAGCAGCAGAATGACGCCGGCCGCGGCGACGACGAAGGTGATCCCGATGATCGCTTCCTGCGGCACGGCGGTTTTTTTGGCGCTGCGTGTCCAGCTGAAGAACGCGGCACCCACGAACGTCACCCCCAGCGAGATCCAGAAGGTAGTTTGATCATCGAAATGGTAGCCAAGGAGCAGCGCGACGCAGGTGCCTAACGTCGCCACCTGCGCGAGCGCGAGGTCGACGAAGATGACCTCGCGCCTGACGACGTGGAGCCCGAGGTATGCGAGCAGCGGGGGAAGCAGCAGACAGGCGGCCAGCGGCCACTTCATCACTTCCCACACGATCTGGAGATCCATCGCTATTTCCCCCGCAGGCCCGCGGCGAGCGTTCCGATGAGATAGTCCATCATCTGGAAATAGGTCGGTGTGTCCTTGCGCGCCCCTGGCTGCTGCGGCATGTCGAGCACCGCCGCGCCAGTCTGCCGCGAAACCGTTTCAGCGGTCCGCCGGTTCTGGAAGGGCTGGACGAGAATCACGCGCACGCTGGCTGCCTTCATTGCCGCGATCACCTGGGCGAGATGCGCTGGTGACGGAGCGATGCCGGGCTTCGGCTCGAGCTCCTCGATGATGTTGAGGTTGAAGCGCTGCGCCAGGTAGACAAAATCCTTGTGATAGGCAACGATCTTTGCGCCCTTGTACGGCGCGAGCTGCTTCTGCCAGTCGGCCAGCCTGGCATCGACCCTCGTATTGAACGCCGCGAGGTTCGCGCGATACGTCGCCGCCGACTTCGGATCGACCTGAGCGAAATGATCGGCGATGTGTGTCGCCACAACCTTCACGTTCACGGGGTCCATCATGAAATGCGGATTGCCGAGTCCGTGCACGTCTCCCTTCGAGCGGTCGAAGTTCGTCGGAATCTCGAGAAGCCTGAGGCCCTGTGACGCGACGACGCGGCCCGGCGCGCCGGCTCCGATCTTCGAATTGCGGGAGTTCTCGAGCAGCGGCGGCAGCCAACCCAGCTCCAACTCCGCCCCGCCTTCGATCAGCACGTCAGCGCGATTGAGCGTGACGATGTGACTCGGCTTCGCATCAACGAAATGCGGATCCTCGGTCGGCTTTGCCAGCGCGGTCACGTCGACCAGGTCGCCGCCGATCTCGCGAGCAATCGCCGCAAAGTCCGGGGAGGTCGCGACGACTTTGAGCTTTGCCGCAAGTGGCGCCGCCGTGGCCGCCCCCGTGAGTGCGAGCAGCGCAACACTCGCCAGCTTCAATGCCGTCAGGCTTCTGATACTCATGATGCGTCCTCTAGAATTTGTGTGCGGCATGCGCGCCGAGCAGGAACTCGAACTGCATCCACAGCGAATGGTCGGACCCGATGCCTTTCCGGTCGTCGTAGTTGTACTGCAGGCGAAACTTCGAGAACTCGGTTGGATACCAGGTGAAATTCGGGGAGATCCGGTAGCGGTCAGCGCGGAGCGGTGCGTTGTAGGCAGCATCGACACCCTTGGCGACTTCGCCGCGAAGGCCAGCGACGATGCGCGGCCTGATGCCATACAGGACCTGCGCATACGCGCCGTCGTCGCGCAGCGCTTCCCGCGGCAGTGCGAGCAGCGACCCATCGGCCGGCGCGCGCTCGGCTGCCCCATACCGCCGTGTCAGCGCCTCACCCTGGAACGAGACGAATGGGAAGCCCGCCTCCGCTGTCGCGGGTTTCCACTTGTAGTAGGCGTCGACACCGTAGATCTGCGTTCGGGATGCCGGACCACTGTTGTTCGGCCCGAACGCCGCAGATGCGCCGACCAGCAAGGTCTGCGTGTCCGTCAGATCGACTGACGTCGAGATCCGCGGCACGATCAGCAGATCGCGAAACGTTCCGACTGGCCGATCGACAATGACCCCGCCATGAATCTCCGGCGAGTCCTCCGAGCGGAAGCTGGAGGTCGTCCCGCCTGCGCTGTTGACGACGCTCACCATCGCCTCGGTAAAGAACGACGTCGGCAGGAGCCAGGACAGTCGTGCGCCCTGGCTGCGCAGTCCGTCGGGGCCGAACATCCGGTTCAGTACCAGGGGTTGATCGACGAACGCCCACGAGTGCGGGTGCTGCGGATTCTGGCGGCCGAACTCGGTGAAGAACTGACCGAACTTCAGCTGCAGGTTGGCCGGGAGCGACGTCGTGAGCGCATACGCTTCTTCGAGCTCGACGCCCGTCTCACCGGCGGCGTCGAGCTTGAATACGATGTTCGCGAACCCCTTGAAGTAGGGATCGACCGCACCGTCGAGCGTGACCTCGGTGTTGGGAATACTGAAGCCGCGGACGTGCGGGTCGTGATCGCCGAGCTGCAGCGATCCGACGTCAGGCTCGGTGGACCAGCCCGCGTCGGTCAGCGCGACGAATCCGATATTCATGTATTGGCCGCTTCGCGCAGCGGCCACCGGCTGCTCGGCGGCGGCCGGCGCAAGCACCGCGCTATCGGCCGCGGCGTTCACGTTCGACGCGGCGGTGGCGATGCTGTCGATCCGATCCTGCATTGCGCGAACGACCGCGGCAAGTGAGTCGAGCGCGCGCTGTTGCCTGACGGCAGTGGTATCCGACGGCTTTTGCGCGGACGCGCGCACGCCGAACAGCATGACGGCCGCGACGAGAGTCGCGAGCCTGCTGGTTAACCGCATTTTGTGAGTTCTCCCGCACTGTACCTGTGTCACCTGACGCGGCATGCGTCAGGCGGTTGTCAGATCACAGTTGCAGGCGGGGCGCGAGAGTTGAATCCGCGTTGCCAGCTCGAATGCGGGTCGGTCGCCTCGGACGCGAGCGGCTGCTGGTGAGCGGTGTGCGCGAAGAGGGTCGGCGCCGGGTTGCTCCTGACAGCGCCAGTCGAGAGCACGCGGCAGATGGTGCACTCGTCGCCATGCACGATCTGGCAGTCTCTCCCCGTCGTCTCCTCGACATGCGCCACCGTGCTGCGCTGTTCCGCCGTGCTCATGGCGTGAACGACACCGAGCGCCCCCGGCAGCGCGAGCTGCAGGAGGGCGAAGAAATACGTCAGGGGTCGAAGCCGGCGGTAGAGACGAATCATCGAGACTGGATAATACCCCGAAACGCCGTCAACGGTACCAGATGTCGTGCTCCGCCGGGCGTTACCCGAGGCCGGCGAGCAGGTGACCGTTGCCTGCAACTCGCGGCTGACGGCGAACGCCGAGCGGCCGGTTCACGGCGTAGTCCTGGTGAAGGCGTGCTCAAAACTCAGGTACACGAAGAGATTCCGTTCGCCTCGAGTCGGTCCCAATCCGATCGGAAACGCGATGCCTGGAACGATCTGCAGCCCGGATGGGAAGTCGATCGCTCCGCGAATCCCCGGTGCAAGGAGGAGCGTGGTATTCTGCTCTGCCTGACCCGGCCCCACCACCGCATCGGTCTGTGTCCAGGCACCTTCCAGCATCAGGTTCAGCTTGGGATGCGCGAGCCAGATGACACTTTGCCCCAGGTTGTAGGCCATGGCGGCCGATTCATTGCCTAACGGGTCATGGGCGCGCCGAGTGTAGGTTGCGCCGGCATTCGAATGGACGACGAGGGCACGGTGGACCACAATGCTCAATGGCAGGTTGAGCTGAAGGCCTGTGCCTCCCGCACCAAGCCCACGCCGGCTCGAGCCCGTCGGGGCGAGGATGGTAATCCGCGGGGCCAGCGCCACAGCGTCCTCTCCGCTGCCAAGAAGCTGGTACCGATAATTGAGTCCGACGTCACCGAGGCCCCCCCGTCCGCGCGGTGTCTCGTCGACGCGCGCGATGGGAAGGGTGAAGCTCAGCTGGTGTCGCGCTCCACCCACGGGCCACTCCTGGGTGAAGGTGTAGTTCCAACCAGTGCTTCCCAGCATGCGCGCGAACGCGCTGATATGCTGAACGACGCCAGCCTCCTGATTGTAGGCTTCCTCGATGAGAAAGCTGTTGTCCTGGATGGGCTTGGGACCCTTCGTGGTACCCGGCTCCTGAGCTGAGGCCGCGATGGCGGGGAATAGCGAGCACAGGATTGCGAGCCGTTTCATTCGTCCTCGGATTGGCGGCCCAATCAGGCGCGGAGCGCCGAAGAGGCCGTGAATTTCATAGTTCCTAATGAATAATTTAGTACATACGAAACTAAAGAGCAATGAGTCGGCCGCGGCCTCGTGGAAGTTGAACGGCTCGTTGAGCCGGGTGTTGCCTGTCGCGAACGCCCGCAGGCCTCTTGACGCATCGATAAATCTTGATACATTCCACCCATGCCCGCAGCCGCTGACCTCTCGCTTCTGACGATCAAGTTTCACGCGCTCTCCGACGAGACGCGCCTGCGCATCATCGATCTGCTGCGGGGCGGCGAGCGCTGCGTCTGCGAGTTGACCGACGCGCTTGATGCCGCCCAGTCGCGGCTGTCGTTCCACCTGAAGGTGCTGAAGGACGCGAAGCTCGTCACGGACCGGCGCGAGGGGCGGTGGTCCTATTACGCGCTTGACATGGAAGCGTTCGAACAGCTCGAGGAGTTCGTGGGCGAACTGCCGTCGACCAAGCTATCGGTGCTCGCCTCGCGCTGTTGCTGAACAAACGAACTTTGCACGGCGCGACGGCTCAATGCGGCAAAAAGCATCAACATTTCTTGATTATATGGAGGCGATGGTCATGACAGGGACAGCGATGGAAGGGCAAGCCGCGATCGGACAGGAGATCGGCAACGCGGTGCGCGAGAAATACGGCGAGGTGGCGCGCCGAGTCTCGGAGGGCGAGTCCGACGCGGGCTGTTGCGGCTCGAGCGGGTGCTGCGGCGGAACGTCGGAAGTCTGGGACCCGATCACGGCGAACCTCTACGATCAGGGACAGACCGCCGGGATCCCCGCCGAAGCGCTGCTCGCATCGTTAGGCTGCGGAAACCCGACCGCACTCGCCGAGCTCAACGAGGGCGACACGGTACTCGACCTGGGCTCCGGTGGCGGCATCGACGTGCTCCTCTCGGCGCGACGCGTCGGCCCGACCGGAAAGGCCTACGGCCTGGACATGACCGACGAGATGCTCGCGCTCGCCAACGAGAACAAGGAACGAGCGGGGGCTACCAACGTCGAGTTCCTGCGCGGCCAGATCGAATCAATCCCCCTCCCGTCCAATACGGTGGACGTGATCATCTCGAACTGCGTGATCAACCTGTCCGCCGACAAGAGGCAGGTGCTACGCGAGGCGTTCCGCGTGCTCAAGCCCGGCGGGCGATTCGCGGTGTCCGACGTGATCGTTCGCGGCAACCCGCCCGCCGATGTCCGGAAGAGCATGGAGCTCTGGGTCGGCTGCATCGCGGGCGCACTAGAAGAGGAGGAATTCCTCGGCCTCCTCCGCGAAACCGGATTCGAGAATCCATCGATCGAGCCGACGCGCATCTACCAGGCCGAAGACGCGGCCGCGTTTCTCGCGAACACGGGACTCGATGCGACCGCGCTCGCCCGGGAGATCGATGGCAAGTTCATGAGCGGTTTCGTTCGTGCGACCAAGCCGGGAACGACACCGCAGAAGGAAGTGCTACCCGAGCTGGCAGGATCGAAAGGTACCGCCTGCTGTGGCCCGGACTGCTGCAACTGAGCATGCAACCGCGACGAGGGGGAGTCATGTCAATTATCATAACGCTGCCGCCGGCCGGCGCCCGCGGAAAGCGTTAGGTGCGGTACGCCCTCATCTCCGACATTCACGCCAACCTGCCGGCGCTCCGCGCCGTGCTCGACGACATTGGCGCGCGTGCCGAGGTCGATGCGATCTATCACCTCGGCGACCTCGTTGGCTACGCACCGTGGCCCAACGAGACGGTGAAGCTGCTCGAGGAGCGCGGCATTCCGGGAATCGCCGGAAACTACGACTCGACGACGGCGACCGACTACAAGCATTGCGGGTGCAAGTACGAAGACCCGCATCAGGAAGAGCTGTCACACCTCAGCTACGACTGGACGCGCAAACATGTCAGCGCCGGCACGAAGCGATTCCTCGGCGCGCTTCCATTCCGGATCGACATCCGGCCGCTGGGCGGGCACCTCGCCGGACCGGCGCTGACGCTCGTGCATGGGACGCCGATATTGAACACGGTCTACTGGACCGAAGACAGGCCGGACGCGTTCTGCCTGAAGATGGCCCTGGCAGCCGGCGCGAAGGGGGGCGACGTCATCGCCTTCGGTCACACCCACAAGCCGTGGCATCGAGAAGTCGAGGGGATTCACTTCGTGAACACCGGATCGGTTGGCCGGCCGAAGGATGGGGATTGGCGCGCGGGGTACGCGATACTCGACATCGGTGATGGCGGGGTCTCGCCGGAGTTCATTCGCGTCGAGTACGACGTCGAGGCGGCGATGCGGGCGATCCGCGCGAGTGAACTGCCCCACGAGTTTGCCGACTACCTGCGCACCGGGGGCAAGGCCCCTCCAGTCGCGCAGGGTGCCTGACGCGGCGCGCGCGGCCTCGCAAAGACCTCCCTCTTATCTGACTCCTGAAATGACGACCGCATCAACGTCCGCGATCATCCCTGTCCCGAATGCCGACGCCCCTATCCTCGGGCGCCTCTCGACACTCGATCGCTTTTTGCCGTTCTGGATCTTCGCGGCGATGGCAATCGGGACTGTCCTCGGAAAGGTGTATCCCGGTCTCGGCGCCGCGCTCGACCGGGTCCAGCTGGCCGGTGTGTCGGTTCCGATCGCTATCGGCCTGCTCTGGATGATGTATCCGGTACTCGCCAAGGTCCGCTATGAGACCATCGGCCCGCACGTCAGGGACACGAAGCTCCTCGGCACATCGCTTTTCCTGAACTGGGTGCTCGGCCCGCTGATCATGCTCGGACTCGCGTGGATTTTCCTGCCCGACATGCCCGCGTACCGCAACGGCCTCGTGCTGATCGGCCTCGCGCGCTGTATCGCCATGGTGTTGATCTGGAACTCCCTCGCGTGCGGGTCCGGAGAGCTGGCCGCGGTGCTGGTCGCGCTCAATTCAGTCTTCCAGATCCTTACCTATTCGGTTCTGGGCTGGCTGTTCCTCACCGTCGTGCCGCAGTGGTTCGGCGCCGACACGACGACGCTGCATGTCTCGATGGGAGAGATCGCGAGGAGTGTCGGGATCTTCCTCGGGCTTCCGCTCATCGCCGGCTTCATCACCCGAAAAGCGTTAGTCGCGAAGAAAGGTGCCGCATGGTACGACGACACGTTCATGCCGAGGTTCGGTCCTACCGCGCTGCTCGGGCTCCTCTACACGATCGTCCTGATGTTCGCGATGCAGGGGCACCGCATCCTCGAGCTTCCCTTCGATGTGCTGCGGATCGCGCTGCCACTGCTCGTCTACTTCGCGGTGATGTTCAGCGTCGCATTCTGGCTCTCGCGTCGCCTTGGCTTCAACTATGAAGCGACGGCATCTCTCTCGTTCACCGCGGCTGGCAACAACTTCGAGCT
>JANMAM010000060.1:0-2229 GCA_031359795.1 Gemmatimonadaceae bacterium | reverse complement strand
ACGGCGCGCTGCTGGCGACGCTTCCGTTCACCGTCGTCGCGGAGCCGTAAGCCGTATCGTCTCCCAGGGCATGCCGCACCCCGCGCCCGCGATCCGCGTCACCAGCCTCCGCAAGAGCTACGGCCGGCAGCTGGCCGTTGACGACATCTCGCTCGAAGTCGAGGCGGGCGAGATCTTTGGCCTCGTCGGGCCTAACGGTGCCGGGAAGACGACGACGATGGAGTGCGTCGAGGGGATCCGCATGCCGGACGGGGGCATGATCACGGTGCTCGGCCTCGATCCCGTGCGCGACGTCTACGCGCTGCAGGAGCGCATCGGTGTCCAGCTGCAGCAGGCGCAGTTGCAGAAGCGCATCAAGGTATGGGAGGCGGTGCATCTCTGGGCATCGCTCTACCGAAAGCAGCCGCGCGGCGCCGACCAGCTCCTCGACCAGCTCGGGCTCGCCGAGAAGCGCGATGCCTGGTTCATGACGCTCTCGGGTGGGCAGAAGCAGCGACTGTTCATCGCGCTCGCGCTTATCAACGATCCGGAGGTTGTCTTCCTCGACGAGCTCACCACCGGCCTCGATCCGCAGGCGCGGCGGGCGATCTGGGATCTCGTCCGCGACATCCGCGCGAAGGGGCGCACCGTCTTCCTCACCACGCACCTGATGGAAGAGGCCGAGCGGTTGTGCGATCGGGTCGCAATTATAGAACGCGGGCGCCTCGTCGACATCGGCGCGCCGGCGGCGCTGATCGATCGCCATTGCCCGGAGCGGAGCGTGGTGCTGGTGTCGGACGACGCGGTCGCGGCCGCCGCGCTCGAGCGCGTTCCTGGTCTCGTCTCGCTCCAGCCCCAAGGCTCGCGCTTCACCCTCCACGGGACGGGCGACGGTTTCGTCAGCGACGTCATCGGCTGTCTTTCCGAGCAGCGCATTCGCGTCACCGATTTCCGCACCGTGCTGCCGAGTCTCGAGGACGTCTTCCTCAAGCTCACCGGCCACTCCATCAGGGACTGAACGACGACGATGCGTGGACTCTGGCGGCTCACCTGGCTCGAGATCAAGATCTACCTCCGCGAACCGTTAGGCGCGCTCGGCTCGCTCATTCCGGTCATCGTCTTCGTAGCAGTCGCGCGATTGATGCCGAAGGACACGCTGGCGGCCAGCTCTCCCGTACGGCCGGCGACCGGGATGCTCAGCCCGGGCACGGTGCCGGTGCTCCTGTCGCTGCTCATCGCGATCAGTGCGGTGCTGTCGCTGGTGACGATCATCGCCATCTACCGCGAGGGCGGGATCCTCAAGCGGCTGCGTGCCACGCCACTCCGCCCGGCAACGATTCTCACCGCGCACGTCCTGACCAAGCTGCTCCTCACGGCGGTCACGATCGCTTTGCTGCTGCTCGCCGGCAAGCGATACTTCGTGTTCGGCCCCGGCGTCCCGGTCTACAGCTTCGCGCTGGCGCTGCTGATCAGCGTCTTCAGCATCCTCTCGCTCGGCTTCGTCATCGCCAGCATCGTCCCGACCGCACGCTTCGCCCAGCCAATCGGAGCGCTCGTGCTCTATCCGATGATCGGCCTCTCCGGCCTCTTCGTGCCGATCGCGTCGTATCCGCCACTGCTCGGCGCGCTCGCGCGGGCCATGCCGTTCACGTACGTCGTGTCGCTGCTGCTCGGCATCTGGCGCGGCGAGGGGTGGGCGGCGCATGGCGGGGACATCGTCGCGCTGGTCATAACGTTCGTCGCCGGACTGCTGATCTCATCCAGGGTCTTTCGGTGGGAGTAGGGTAATGAATAGTCCGACCCAGATCGTTTTCGACGACGGCGCGGCTTACGACCGGTACATGGGCGCGTGGAGCCGCCTCGTCGGGGCGAAGTTCCTCGACTGGCTGGCGCCACGGCGGGCGCTGCGCTGGCTCGACGTCGGCTGCGGCAATGGCGCCTTCAGCATAGTGATCGCCGAGCGGTGCGCGCCGGCGATGATCAGCGGCATCGATCCGTCGGAGGCGCAGCTCGCCTTCGCACGGACGCGCCTCCCGCCGTCGATGGCGACGTTCGAGCGTGGCGATGCGATGGCGCTGCCGTTTGGCGATGACGGGTTCGACGCCGCGGTCATGCCGCTCGTGATCTTCTTCGTTCCGGACCCGGCAGTCGGGGTGGGCGAGATGGCGCGCGTCGTCCGCCCGGGTGGGACTGTCGCTTCGTACTCGTGGGACATGCCCGGCGGCGGCTTTCCTTACGCCGCGGTGAATG
>JANMAM010000220.1:0-7373 GCA_031359795.1 Gemmatimonadaceae bacterium | reverse complement strand
CGCTCGACGCGCTCGACGACGCCGGCAAATATCGCCGGTGTCGCTGCGTACTCGGATGGAAGGGGGAAGGGAAGCCGATAGTCACCCGCGCCCTGACGGCGAAACGCAGCGTAGATGCGGAGCGGCCCGCCTAACGGCGGCGCGAGCTCGATCCCGCCGCGCGTCTCGTCGTAGTCCGACTGGCCGCGGCCGAGCCCCAGCCCCAGGTACGTGTAGCGCTCCCAGGAGTTCGGCGCGCGATAGGTGAGGTTCGAGACCCGCGTGTACGAGCCGAATACGCGTGCGGCCGTACCGGTCGGCACCGCCTCAGCGAGCAGTGTCAGCCCGATGCTCGGCGGCTCCTCGCAGTTGGTGCCGCACTTGTCCAGCTGAAAATCGTCGAGGAGAAACTGCGCGGCGTAGAGCCCTCGCCCATTGGTCCGCCACGCGACATCGAGGCCGTAGTTGACGTTCAGCGACTGGCGGTCGGTGTACTGCGCGAGGTTCAGCAGCGACGCCGGGTTGGCGAGCGATGGCTCGAAGCCGCGGCCCGGTCCGCCGTAAATGATCGCTTCGGTCGCCGCGACATCGAGTCCGCGCCAGCGAAGCCCAAGACGGTGCGCGGTGAAGTACCGCTGCGAGACCGTGTCGCTGCCGGTGCTGATGTCGTCGAGCCGCGCGACGATGCTCGTCAGGCTCAAGGCGTCGACGCCGAGCCGGAAGTACAGGTGATCGTAGCTGTCGGCGTAGCTGCCAACCTGGAGCCCGTCCAGAGGAGCGGGTCCCCAGCTGCGCGAGACCCGCCCGGTGACGAGCGTGACGTAGCGCCACCGTGCGCCGAGGTAGGCCTCCTCCATGCGCGAGGCGACAGCCCGGTCCTTCTTCCCGGCAAATTCCGGATCGGCGCGAAGTGATCGGTCGATCCGGAGGCGTGAAACCGCGGCGAAGTTCGACGCCTCGAGCGCGAGGCGGACGTCGGCACCGGGGTAGGCGCCGCCGGGCTTTCGGGCGAGCATGAGCTCGCGCTGGCCGGTGGTCTGTGCCGTGACGAACGGTTCGAGATCGATGCTCGCCGCAGCGGCATCGCGGCCGACAGTTGCAGCCGGACCCGATCGCGCTACCGTCGCGGGGGAATAGCGAACCGCTGCGCGCGCCGCAGCGGCATACCAGCGTCGCGGCCCGACGAGCGACGCGGCGCCACGATCGAAGCGGGCGAGCGCGCTGTCGACGGCGTCGCGAACCGACGACGCGAGGTACGGCCGCTCGGTGGCGCCGAGCGATGGCAAGCCACCGCGTGCGACGAGCGCGTCGACGATGGACGACGCCGGATCATCGATCGGGATGTAGACCGGACCCTGGGCGAGCGCGCGGGTGAACGGCGCGACGCAAATCGCCACCGCCAGGCCTAACGTCCGCGCTAGCGGTACCACGAGATGCCCTTCGTCGTCGGGGTCAGCCGCAGCGCCGGCGACGGAAAGTGGTAGTAGCTCAGCTCGTGCTTCACCTGCCGCCAGATGCGGTTCTGGCCAGGCAGCTTCTCGGGGTCGATATCGAGACTGAGCACGATCTCGCGCTTTCCCCACAGGCTGCGCCCCGTGCTCGGGCTGACGTAATCGGTGATCGAGTGTCCGATGCTCGCGCGCACGAAGCCGGGCCACCACCGGGCGGCGTCGTCGGGGAGCATCGCGTCGACGTCGAAGCTCATCCAGTAGGTCTGGCCCGAATAGTCCGTCGTCGGGCGCAGCTCGCTGCCCTGCGCTCGTCCGAACCGCCGGGCGGCGACGGTGCGCGCATACGAGATGGTCGGTTTCACGTTGCGGAGCGCCGGGACGTAATGCTGCGCGACGGCATAGCCCGCACCGGCGGTATTCGCGCCGAGGTCGAAGGGGGAGAAGCCATATTCCGCCTGCTTGCCGTCCCACATCTCGAGCTGGAGCTGGA
The DNA here is from genome assembly GCA_031359795.1 of Gemmatimonadaceae bacterium. Classification (GTDB taxonomy): domain Bacteria; phylum Gemmatimonadota; class Gemmatimonadetes; order Gemmatimonadales; family Gemmatimonadaceae; genus JABFXC01. Next base: position 5,453 of record JANMAM010000220.1, on the reverse strand, counting down.
ACGCGGCGGCGTACGCAGCGGACCACCACACGGCCTTGGTTCGCGACACGCAGGCGCCGCCAAGCAGTTCGCCGCCGATGCGCGACAGATGATACCCGCCCCAGGCATGACCGAACTTGTCCATCTCGCGAAACGGCTCGCGGCGCTCCCAGTTCATCCACATGTGGGGGGCGGGCTCTCCGTTCCACCAGGCGCGCCGGAAGTACTCGTAGAGCGCGACGTTTCCGGCGAGTCCCGCTCCGCCGACGGTCGCTCGAGCCGCCGTACGATAGGCGGATGATCCGCAGAGGCCCGCCTGCGCGTTCGCGGCCGGTGGCGCGGCGAGCGTGACGGCAGTGATGCCGACGAGAACGCGGAGGGTTGTGAGGGGCTGAATCACGACGTACTGACTACGGCCCGCCCCGCGCGGTCACGCGCGGTCACCCGCGAGCTTCGTGCGTCCGATAGTCGTCGTACGCCTCGAGCACTTCCTCGGTGCTGACGGTCGCTGCGCCGAGCTTCCCGACTTCAACACCCGCGGCGAAGTTCGCGATCACGGATGCCTCACGCATGGTCGCACCGGCCGCGAGCATTGTCGCGAGATAGGCCGTGACCGTGTCACCCGCGCCGACCACGTCATAGACCTCGCGGGCGGTGGTCGGCACGCGGTGGGTGCTGCCGTCCGCCGAGAGCAGGGCCATGCCGCGCTCGCCGAGCGTGAGCAGCAGATGATCGACGCCGAGTCGCCGAAAGGTCTCGGGTAGCGCTTCGGGGTGATCTATGCTGACCGCCGCACCGAGCGCAGCCTCGAGCTCTCGACGGTTAGGCTTGAACACCGTCGCGCCCCGGTACGCGAAGAAATTCCGGAACTTCGGGTCGACGACGACCGGAATCTTCCGGGCACGGGCGCGCGCGATTGCGTGCTCGATGACGCGGGGCACGAGAACTCCCTTGTTGTAGTCCTCGAGCACCAGCGCATGCGCGTCGTCGACGGCCCGGCTCACGGCCGCAATCAATGCCTCGACCTCGGCGCCGGCGGCGTCGGTGTCCTCTTCCTCATCGAAGCGCACCACCTGCTGCGCCCGGGCGAGAACGCGGGTCTTCGTGGTCGTGGGACGCGACCCTTCAACGAGCGCTCGCTCTTCGGCGCCGATGGCGCCAAGCATCTCGCGAAGCAGCGTGCCTGGTACGTCCTTGCCCACCATCGCGACGAGCTCGGCACGGGCCCCCAGCGCGGCGACGTTCTGAGCGACGTTGGCCGCCCCTCCCAGGGCCAGCTTTCGCTCGCGAACTCGGACAACGGGTACGGGCGCTTCGGGAGAGATCCGGTCGACGTCGCCGCGCAGATAGACATCGAGCATCGCGTCGCCGACGATCGCGACGCGCTTGCCTTTCGCGGCGTCGAGGAGGGAGGAGATACGAGCGCGGTCGACTGAAAGAGGCATGATTCCACAAACTAAACTGACGCGCGGGCGAACAACGAGGGACGAGGGAGGTGGGCGGTCGCTGTGGCGCCGTTTCCTCGTCCCTCGGTCCGTCATGGATGACTACGGATGCGGGGAAGCGTCGTCGCCTCGGGCGACGAGCGCGACGGGGAATGAGGAACGTGGAAAACTGCGATGCTGTGACGAGGGATGCGGGGAGTGGCGCCGTTGTTTGTCGTGCGTGACTGGCCCGTACCAGGGACGAGGGAGGACAAGGGACGAGGGACGAGGGAGCGCCTGGGGGTGGCGCTGGCGCCCTAGCGCGGCCTTCCTCGTCCCTCGTCGTTTCTCGTCCCTCGTCGTTCCTCGTTCCTCGTTCCTGGTCATTCCTCGTCCCAGGTACGAGGGAGTACGCCACTCCGGTCAATGGCGCCACTCACGATCCCCTCGTCACAGCATCGCAGTTTTCCACGTTCCTCGTCCCTAGTCGCGCTCGTCGCCCGAGGCGACGACGCTTCCCCGCATCCCTAGTCATCCATGACGGGACAAGGGACGAGGAACGGCGCAACTCCGACCGAGCAAGCTCCCTTGTCCCTCGTCCCTCGTCAAAGCGCCGAGTGGTGGTTACTGTGAGGTGCTGGGCACGTCCCTTGCCCAGTCGGAGCGCCGAGCACGCTTCGCGCCCTACTTCATTTTCATCAAAATCGTTTGGCTTCGTTCGGCAGCCGCGTAAACGCGGCGGCGAAGGAGAAAATCCTTCGCATTCAGGAGTACTTCTCGCTGGCCTGGAAGGCGCTGCGCTTTATCTTCGCGCGCCCTTTCTACGCGACCGATCTCGTCCAGCAGATGGACGCGATCGGCGTTCAGTCGCTTGGCATCGTGCTCCTGACAGGGTTCTTCACCGGGATGGTGCTCGCGCTCCAATCGGCGGTGCAGCTGCAGACCTTCGGCGCGACGATGTACATCGGCCGACTCGTGGCCGCGTCGATGATCCGCGAGCTCGGTCCAGTGCTGGCGGGGCTGATGGTCGCGGGCCGGGTCGGCTCGGGGATCGCGGCACAGCTCGGGTCGATGAAGGTGACCGAGCAGATCGACGCACTCAATACGCTCGGCACGGACCCGATCAAGAAGCTGGTGACGCCGCGCGTCCTGGCGGCGCTGGTCATGTTGCCGGTGTTGACGATCATCAACAACATGGTCGGGATTGCGGGCGGCATGCTGATCGCGAGCCTGATGTTCGGCCTGCCGCCTGGATTCTACTGGCGGACGGTGTGGGAGCAGATCGCAGCTGACGGATTCACGTTCACGTACATCCCGAACGATTTCATCCAGGGATTGATCAAGCCGTTCGTGTTCGGAGGCATCATCGCGATCACGTCCTGCTACTACGGCCTCGGTACGACGGGCGGCACGGAAGGTGTCGGCCTCTCGACGACGCGGACGGTGGTGGCGACGAGCATCACGATCCTGATCATGGATTATTTCCTGACGCAGGTCCTGCTGTCGGTGGTTGGCGCATGAGCGACACACCGCGCGACAAGAAGCCGAGCGACTCGTCGACGTCCGACGCGTCCAATGGCGAGCGCGGGTCGGCGCCGCAGGATCGCGTGAGCGAGGGGACCGGGGTCAGCGGACAGACTTCCGAGGCGGGGAACCTTGGCGTGTCTCCCGGCGGGACGTCGACGTCGTCGGGGTCGACCGTAGGACGCGGCGGCACGAGCGGCGAGGCCGATCCGTCGACCGCGGCAGGGAGTGAGGCGGCGGAATCGGGAGGAGCATCCCGTCCGCCCCGCGACGCCCCGCCCGGCAGTGGCGGGCGGCGCGGGAAGGATACTGGACCACGCGCCGGACAGACGACCATCGCCGACGTGCAGGCGCCGTTCAGGCGGACCGAGGATCAGGGCCCGAAGCAGAAGATCGCCGACGTGCGCCGCGCGATTCGCGGAGCGCTGCAGGAGGATCGGGGCGCGAGCGGCGAGCACGAGGGCGTGGCCGTCATCGAGCTCGATCATGTCTCGCTCGCGTTCGATGAGCCGATCCTTCAGGACGTCTCATTCGCCGCGCACGAAGGAGAAACGATCGTCATCGTCGGCGAATCGGGAACGGGGAAGAGCACCGCGCTCAAGCTGATTCTCCGCTTGCTCGTCCCCGACGAAGGCCAGGTGCTCGTCCAGGGCAAGGACATCTCGCATCTCTCGTTCGAGGAAGCACTCGACGTCAGGCAGTCGATGGGAATGGTGTTCCAGGGCGCCGCGCTGTTCGACTCGATGACGGTCTTCGAGAACATCGCGTATCCGCTTCGCGAGCACACCGAGCTGACGGACGACGAAATCGAAGCGCGCGTCCGCGAGAAACTCGAGTTCGTCGACCTCGAGCCCGATCGTGTGATGGAGCAGCTTCCGGCCGAGCTCTCGGGCGGCATGAAGAAGCGCGTCGGCATCGCTCGCGGGATGGCGAACAATCCGCAGGTAATGCTCTACGACGAGCCGACGTCGGGGCTCGACCCGCTGACGACCGGTACGATCACCCGGCTGATCATGAAGCTGCAGCGCGAGCTCGGAGTGACGAGCATCGTCGTCTCGCACGACATCAGGTCGGCCTTCCGCATGGCGACGCGCATCGCGCTGCTGGCGGAAAAGCACATCGTGTTCTTCGGCACGCCGGAAGAGATGGCGGCGAGCGAGAACGAGTACATACGCGACTTCCTCGGCGGCTTCTAGGACAAGGCGAGATCATGAAACGTTCGACGTTCATCACGTGGGACCAGCTGAAGGTGGGGAGCCTGATTTTCATCGGGTTCCTCGTGCTTGGTGTCGCGATCTTCTATCTCGGCAAGACCGCCGGGTTGTTCAACAAGCGGTACGAGCTGGTGGCGTTCGTGCCTAACGCGAACGGGCTTCGCGCCGGCGGCTCGGTGCTGGTAGCCGGCCAGATGGCGGGGAGTATCAAGGAGATCGACTTCCTGCCGGTCGACGCGGACACGACGCGCAACCTGAAGCTGACCATCGAGGTGGACACGAAGCTCCAGCAGCAGGTCCGCGAGGACTCGAAGGCGCACGTGCGCACGCTCGGCCTGCTTGGCGACAAGGTCTTCGACATCACGCCGGGCACTCCGCGCACGTCGGCGCTCCAGCCGGGCGACACGCTGATGCTCTCCCCGTCGCTCGACTATGAAGCGGTCATCACCCAGGCATCGGGCGCGGTCGGCGATCTCGTGCAGCTGACCGCCGACCTGAAGGCGATTACCGGTGGCATCGTGAAGGGCGAAGGCACGATGGGGCAGCTCGTCACCGATCGTTCGCTGTACGACCAGCTGACCGGAACGATGACGCAGATGAACGGGCTGCTGGCCCGCCTGCAGCAGCCTAACGGCACGTTCGGCCGGATGATCGACGATCCGGCGCTCTACGATCATCTCGTCGGCGTCCTGAGCTCGACCGACTCGCTGCTGATCGCGATGAACAACAAGAACGGGACGCTCGGCCGGATGCTGCGCGACGACTCGCTCTACACGTCGCTCGTGGGGATGGCGCGCGGCGGCGACTCGCTCGTGAAGATGCTGACGAGCGGCAAGGGGACGGCCAGCAAGCTCCTGACCGATCAGCAGATCTACGATCAGCTGAACAAGATGCTGACCGACCTGAACGCCATCCTGGCGGACGTCCGCCGCGACCCGAAGCGTTACACCAAGGGGATCATCAAGGTATTCTGAGCCGGGTGAACCCCTGGCTCGTCCTCTTCTTCTCGCTTCTCGCGATCTCGACGTCCGGGCCCCTGGTCCGGACGTCGAGTGCTGATCCCCTCGCGATTGCCGTCTATCGGCTTGGCTTCGCGCTCATCGTCGTCGCGATCGTGCTCGCGACGACGGGCAGCTGGCGCGAACTGCGGCGAATCAGCGCCCGCGAGCTGTCGATCGCACTCGGCGCCGGCGCGATGCTCGCACTCCATTTCTGGAGCTGGAACGCATCGATCCACCTGACGACAGTCGCCGCGTCGGTGGTGCTGGTGAACATGCACCCGCCATTCGTCGCGCTGCTTTCGACATTCTGG
>JANMAM010000218.1:0-2814 GCA_031359795.1 Gemmatimonadaceae bacterium | reverse complement strand
TCACGCTTCGCGACGTCGGCTGAGGTCTGCGCCGAGGTCACCCCCGATCGCGCCGAGAGAAATGCATCGCGGATAGCGGTGTCGTCGAGGCGCGCCAGCACGGTGCCCGCGGCCACTCGCGTGCCCTGGTCGACGAAGGTCTGGAGCACCGAGCCGCTCACTTCGGCACGGATCGTCGCCTCGCGATCGGGGGCGAGGGACCCGGACATCGATGGGCCGGTCTCGATGCGCCGCTCGCCGATGACGACGACTTCCTGCGGTCCGATGACGACGGCCTTGTCGGCGCTGAGCGTCTCGGCCGAGGCATCCTTCTTCCTGCATGCAGCGATGCTGCTGAGCGAAACAGTGAGCAACAGCGCGACCGCCGCCGCCCGACGCGGCGCCAACGTGGTGATAGTCATCCTACTGTCCCCCGAACGAGTTCGTATTGGTCGCGCCGCTCGCGCTCTGTGGCTGCGGCGATGATTGCTGCGTCTGTCCACCCTGCGATCCGGATCCTGTCCCGCTTCCACCAAAGCCGCCTGTTCCACCCGAAGTTCCTGCGCCCTGCTGAACGGTGCCTAACGGCAGGTCGCGGATCAGGGCGATGCGGACCTGGGCGACCTTGAGATTTCGTGCGGCGCTCGCCCGGTTGGCGGCTGCCTGCTCGAGCAGAAGGCGAGACTCGGAGAGCTCGAGCTGCGTCGAGATTCCCTCGCGATAGCGGACCTCGGCGATGCGATAGGCGCGCGCTGCCTGCTGGGATGTTCCGGAACTGGCGCGCCAGGCCGCGACGGCCTGTTCGAGGTCGGCGATCGCCGAACGCGCGTCGAGCGACGCGAGCTCCCTCGTCTGCTGATAGTTCTCGCGTGCCTCGACGAGGTTGGCGCGGGCAACCATCTCGTCGCCGGTGATCCGGCCGCCGGTAAAGAGCGGCACCGACAGCGTTGCGGTGACCGTCCAGTTCGGGAAGTACTCGTTCCACCCCGGCAAGCCCGCGGTCGGGTAGGCGATGCGTCCGTACTGCGTGCTGAGCGCGAGCGCGGGCAGGCGCTGCGCGCGGGCGATCCGGAACTGGTTCTTCTGCACCGTCACCGCTTCGTCGACCTGGCGGACCTGGGCGCGGTTCTCAGCGCTCGTATCGGCGGCGTAGCCGTTAGGCGAACGAGCACCGCTGGCGGCGATGATCGAGGCGTCCGTCGTATCGACCAGCGCGCTGACGAGGTCGATCGGCTCATCGGCGGGAACGTCGAGGAGCTGCTTGAGGCGAAGGAGCGCGATGTCGCGTTGCGCTCGGCGCTGGATCACCGTCGGCCGCTGGTTGTCGCGCGTGACCTGGGCACGCAGCTGCTCGAACTCCGACGTGTTGCCGACGTTCCTCGCCAGCGTCACCTGCGACAGCGTGCGCTCGCTCTGCTCGAGGGAGGAGTCGGCGATGGTCGCGAGCTGGTCGGCGAGGGCGGCGTCGTAGTACGCCTCGGTGACCTGCAGCTGCAGCGAGGCGAGCGAGCTGGCGAGCCCGATCTCGGCGGAGCGGCGCGACGCGGCGGCGATGCGATTGGCGGCGATGAGCCGGCCGCCGGCGAACAGGTTCCACTGCCCGCCGACACCGAGCGTCAGTGTCTGGCGCGCCGCGAAGATCCTGGCGATCGGGCTGTTGGCGAGGCTGTTCGAGCTCGTGTCGGGCGCGCCCCCACCACCGAGCTTCGAGAGCGCGTCAAACTGCGACTGCAGCGTCTTGACGAAGGAAACGGAGCCGGCGAACTGGGGCAGGTACTGGCTCCGCGCCTGGTACTGCTGGCCGCGGGCGCGGAGCACGCCGGCGCGGGCGATGCGCACACCCTCACTCCGCTCCTCGGCGAGGCGAAGCGCCTCGGCGAGCGGAAGGGGACGGCCGACCGTGCGCGCAGGCACCGGGTCGTTGCGGATGGCACCGCCCATTACGCCCGGACCGGATGGCGGCGGCGCGGGGGTCTGCGCGGCGAGCGAGCGGACAGCGCCGCTCGCGGCGGCGCCGAGACCGAAGACAAGAGCGAGCGAATGTGCGATGCGGGGGGAGATGTGTTTCATCGTGTAGCGTCGTCCGATTGGTTCGTGGTCCGCCGGCCGTTAGGCGCCGGCGGGGTCTTTGCTGCCGCTGTCCGCTTCGCTCCTTTTGGGCGGAAGCCGACCGCGCCGAGGAAGAATCGGGCGTACGAAGCGGGAGCGGCGGCGACTGGCCGCGGGAAGTTGTCGGGCATCATCTCCCGGCCCATCGCGTCGCCGAAGATGGCGCCCATCAGCATCGCGATCGCGGTGTCGAGGTCGGTGTCGGCATCGATCCACTCCCGTTCGATCAGCGACTCGAGGTAGCGCTTGAGTTCCCGGTGGGCACATTCGGGACCTTCGCGCACACAGTCGATGATCTGTGGGCGCTCCTCGATTTCGCTCATCGCTCGCCGGATGAGCGACCGCCGTTCACGGAGGAAGGCGAGCTGCGCGCCGACCCATGCGGTGAGCTCGGCCTCGGGGTCGGCTGGCTCCGGGGTGAGGACCGCGACCTCGCGGCGCGTCGCGTTAGGCTTGACGGCCTCCTCGAGCAGCGCTTCCTTGCTGCCGAAGATCCTGAAGAGTGTGACCTCGTTGACCCCGGCCATCTCGGCGATCCGCCTGGTGGTGGCCCCGCGGAACCCATGCTCCGCGTAGACCCGCTGTGCGGCGTCGAGGATTTTCATTCGGCTGCTTTCCATGGGCCGAACGGTAGTCGGGCCGGATGAGGAAAGCAAGCAGGTACTTACACGCGACAACTGTTTACGGTGGGGGAGGAACGGCGGGAGGACGGCGGAACCGCGCCGC